>CALACZ010000224.1 GCA_937890735.1 uncultured Bacillota bacterium | reverse complement strand
TCGCTGCTTTAATTTTGCAATTCAACTATTGATTCGCATCCTGGGGGAAGCTGTCAGCCGAAGGCTGACTGATGAGGGTCGGGGAGCAGTTGCGTTTTGGAATAACTGCAAAGCAAATCGCCGGTGCTCCCCAGCCCTCATCCGGCGCTTCGCGCCACCTTCCCCGAGGGGAAGGCAGGGGTGCGTGCTGCACCGGCAGATTTGCAGAAGTCCCTTGGCTCGCTCAAAGGGGGGGAGGCACGAGGCACTGCAAACCTCTTCCCTCATGTTGTATCCCGCCTGGTGCAACCCACGGGCGGCTGCATAGATATTTTTACACAAAGGAGAAAGAACCATGATTTCCAAGCTGCTGAAAAAGAATGAAAAAGGCTTTACCCTGATGGAGATGCTGATCGTCGTCGCGATCATCGCCGTCCTCGTTGCCATCGCGATCCCCACCTTCAACGCTTCCCTGAACAAGGCACGTATCGCCGCCGACGAAGCGAACATCCGCGCGGGCTATGCCAGCACGCTGGCTGCCGTCCTGACCGAGAACTTCGATGTTGAGCAGGCAGCGGATGCAACCGCAACCTACTTCCTGAAGGCAGACGGCAATGTCGTGAAGGTTGACGCAGCCCCTACGGACGCGTATGCCTGCAAGGCAACCAATGATACCGCAGCTAGCGTTGGCGGCGTCAAGGTCGGTACGGCTGGCACATGGGCAAAGGGCAACAACATTAGCTACACCTATACCTACGCTACGAATACGATTGCCATCAACGTCGTCACTGGCGGCTAATTAAACTCAGGTCAACCCAAACAAAACACCTGAACGGAACGCGGGGGCGGCGGGTTGCGCCCCTGCGATCCGATCACTGTGAAAGGAGCGCGCGGATGCTGTATCTCTCCCCCGGCTTGACGGTCTATTTCTGCGTTCTCGCGTTTGCCTTCGGCGCGTGCATGGGGGGCTTTCTGAACTGCACGGCGTGGCGCATCGTCCACGGCGAGAGCGTGCTGCGCGGGCGGTCGCACTGCGATGTGTGCGGTCATGTGCTCACGGCGCGCGACCTTGTGCCCATCGTCAGCTTCCTTGCGCACCATGGGCGCTGCCGCTGGTGCAGGGCAAAATTATCCGCGCGCCATGTGTGGGCGGAGGTCATTACGGGCGCGGTGTTCGTGCTCATTCTGCTGAAATTCGATATATCGCTCCAAGCCCTCGGAGCGCTGGCGCTGGCGTGCATCCTGCTCGCCGGTGCGTTCGCGGATTTGGAGGGGTATATCATTCCCGACCGCTTCATCGCAGCCGGGATCGTGCTGCGCGTCGTGTGGTTCTTTTTTGAGGACTGGCGCGTGACGCTGCCGGACGCGCTGCTGGGCGGCTTTGCCGTGGGCGGCGGTCTTTTGGCGTTTGTGCTGCTGTATGAAAAGCTGAGAAAGATCGAAGCCATGGGCGGCGGTGATCTCAAGCTGCTGTTCGTGACGGGTCTCTGGCTCGGCGGGGCAAAAAATCTTCTGTGCCTGCTGCTGGCGTGCATCATCGGCGTGGCGTTCGGACTTGCCACGCAAAAGCGCCGCGCGCAGCAGGAAAACACGAACCTTTTCCCGTGGAGACCGTCCATCTGCTCGGCGGGCATCCTTACGATGCTCGTCGGCGATGCGGTCATCGCGGCGTATGTATCCCTGTTTTAATCGGAGGTCGGTATGGCTGGAAATCTGATCGCGCTGGACATCGGGCAGTATCAGGCGAAGCTCGTCTGGTACGCCGGGAAAAGCGTCAAAAAAGCCGTCGCTGCGCCGCTGCCGGACGGGCTGGTGGAAAACGGCGAAATTCGCGCCATGGACGCCATGGCGGACTTTCTCAAGCAGACGGCAAAGAAAAACGGTATCCCGCGCGGCGCGGCGGCGGTCGTGCTGCCGGGCGCGCTGCCGACGCGCCGGACACCTGCTGCATCATCGACCTGGGGCACGGCGCGATCCGCGTGTATGTGCTGCGGCGCGGGGAATTTACCGCGCAGCGCGTGGCGGAGCTGGGCATCGGCGACGTGGTGCGCGCGCTGGCGGAGGCGCGCGGTGTGGACGAGCATCTGGCGCAGGAATATCTGCTCAGCGACTACGAAAACGCCGTGCACGACCCGGCGGCGGCGGAGCTTTACGGGCGCATGGCGGCGGAGGTCACAAAAGCCGTGAACTTTTATAACTACAACCACCGCGACGATACCATCGCGCAGGCGTACCTGTGCGGCGGCGGCGCGGCGATCGAGCCGCTGGTGGACGCCATCGCGCAGATGGTGAATCTGCCCATCGCGCCCATGCGCGAGCTGCCCGGCGGCGTGCGGGAGTCGGCGTGGATGTTTGCCAAAGCGGTCGGCTGTGCGCTGCAAAACGGGGAGGAGCGGGCATGAGTATGACAAAAAACGCGCCCGCCGCGCAAAAAGCGGTGCGCTGCCCCACAAAGCGCAGCGTGAACCTTGCCAAGCGCCCGCCGCGCACGCGCAGCGCCCTGACGCTTGTGCTCGGCGTCGTGCTCATTGCGGCGCTGTCGCTGGCGGTGGCAAAATTCGCCGTGCTCGACCAGCTCGCGCGCCAGCGCGCGGCGGAGCAGCAGTATCAGAGCGTCCACGCGCAGTATGCAGAGATGCAAAGCGCGCTGGAGAATTACGACGCAGTGGAGCAGGAATACAGAACGTATTCGCGAAGCTGGATGATCGAGGAAAACGGCAGCTTTGTGGACGTGGATCGCATGGACGTGCTGGCGCTCGTGGAGCAGGAACTGATGGCGCGCGGCGAGGTGCGCTCGCTGGTTGCGCAGCAGAACACGCTCGTTGTGAACATGGCGGGTATGAGCCTTGCGGAGGTGTCCGCGATGCTGGAGAGCGTGCAGCGGCAGCCGATCGTTGCCGGTGCGTCGCTGAACCTCGCGTCCACGGCGGACGAGGACGGGCTGCTGGAATTTTCCGTGACCATTGTGCTTCAAAGCGCCGGGGAGGGTGAAGGATGAATCGTGCGTTTACGACCCGCGAAAAGGTCCTGCTCGTCATTCTGGCGCTGCTGCTGATCGGCGTGGGCTATTTTAAGCTGCTGCTCAAGCCGATCAACGAGAGCATCGACCATTACACGCAGCTTGCCGCGTCGGAGCAGGACGCGATGCTGCAAAGCACCGCCCGGCTCGTGCAGCTGCGGCAGATGGAGCAGGAGCTGGAGGCGATCTTTGAAAGCGGCGACGCCGTCCCGCTCCCGGCGTATGACAACGCCGAAAAGCTGCTCGTGGAGCTCAACACCATCCTCGCGGCTTCGACCGATTATACGCTCAATTTCGGCACGGCGGAGACGCTGAGCGGCGGCTATATCGTCCGCCGCCCGCTGAGCCTGCAATTTTCCGCGAAAAATTACGCTGCCGCGCGCGAGATCCTCACGGCGCTGCATGACAGCCTGAACGTGAACCAGATCTCCGATCTCTCCGTCAGCCTGCCGGAGGATAGCGAAAAGGGCGTGCAGGTGACGTGCAGCGTGACCTTCTATGAGCTGAAAAACGGATAAAAAACAGAGATTTATGAAGCACTTACAACGCAAAAGTGCATATTCCAGCGCCCGCGGCGGCTTTACGCTGACCGAGGTGCTGGTCGTGGTCGCCGTGCTGGCACTGCTGTTTGCGGTGGCGGTCGTGTCGCTCACGACCGTGCGCCGGAATCTGCGGCAGAAGGAGCTGGACAGCAAGGCGAAACTCATCTACACCGCCGCGCAGAACCGTATGGCGGAGCTGCGCGCGGCGGGCTACGCCGGGAGCTATCAGTACAGCGCCGATCGCGAAAATGGCGTTGCGGAGCTGGGATATACGCCGTGCGACGCGGACGATGCGTCGGACGGCGTGCTTTGCTATGTCCGTTCGCAGGAGAAAACGACCGCCGGGGCGGCGGCTGCGGCAATTTTGCCGGAATCGGCGGTGGACGCCGAGCTTTGGAGCGGCAGCTGGCGCATCGAATTTGACCCCGCCAGCGGCAGCGTCTACGGCGTTTTCTACAGCCTCACCGATGAGCTGCCGGACGACGGGCTGGAGCTGGACGCGCTGCGCGTGCTCTCCGCGCGCAGGCGGCAGGGCGCGCGCGTCGGCTACTACGGCGGCGACCGTGTGCGCACCGAGAATACGGACACGCTCCGCCCCGACATCACCATCGAAAACGGCGAGGAGCTGACGGCTTACTTTTACTGCAATAACCCCGGCAGCCCCCTGACGTTCACCATCACGCTCTCGACCGGCAGTAAGACCTATACCCGCACCGTGAAGTCCTCCGACATCGAGGCGGTCAACAGCCAGACCTACCGCTACAAATGGGTGCTCGACAGCTTAAAGTCCGAGAGCACGCGCTTTGCCGCGCAGACGGAAAACCGGCTGGAGAACGGCGCGGAGCTGACCGTGAAGCTCACCGTTTCGTGCAGCGACCCGCTCATCGACCAGGCGAGCGCCTCGCGCAAAACGAACGGGCTGTTTTACTACACGCCCGGTCAGGCGGCGGACACGGCGCTCATCCGCAGCGCGCGGCATCTGCAAAATCTGGACAGCGCGTCCGGCGTGACGGCGGCGATCACGCGCGCCGTGCAGGTGAGCGATATTTCCTTCCGCGACGACGCGGACGACGATACCGACTGGTACACCGTCTATAATGACCGCGCATTCACCCCCATCAACAACGCAAATCTTCTCAGCTACGACGGCTACTATGCTGTGGAGGATGCGGAGCTGTACACGACCATCCATGGTCTGCACATCGCCGACTGCGGAAGCGACCCGGCGGGGCTGTTCGGCACGTTCTCCGGCAGCGCCATCCGCAACGTGACGCTCACCGGCGCGCGCATCGACGGCGGCAGCCGGGTCGGCGCGCTCGCGGGCGCGGCGACCGGCGAGCTGACAATCGAAAACTGCCGCGTGTATTTGAGCGCGCGGCGCGGCGATCTCGACGGCATCCCGACCGTGGACGCCCCAGCGGACGTTTCTGCGTGGCTCACCGGCAAAACCGCAGGCGGGCTCATCGGCGCGACCGCGACCGCGAAAACGACCATCAAGACCTCCCTGGCGGCAACGGTCCTCCGCGCAGAGGATACCGCAGGCGGGCTCATCGGCACGGTGGACGGGCAGGCATTGCTCGATACGGTCTATGCCGACTGCTACATCACCGCGCCTACCACCGGCGGTCTTGTCGGCGGCGGGACGGGCGCGCGCGTGGCGCTGAAAAATTTCTACGCCGCGGGCTATCAGACCGCGACGGTTGCGGCGGGCGGACTCATGCCGGGAACGCTTTCGTCGGCGGTGAACGGCTACAGCGTCTGCGACCTGACGCTTCTGAACGGCGCGCGCGGCTATTCCACGGCGGCGGGCTGTGAGGGGACGCTTCAAAACGTCTACTATCTCACGCGCGACAACGACCGCTCCACGGAGCTTGCGGGCACGCAGTACGCGACCTACAGCGAGCTGAGCGGGCAGGACTTCGCGGCGGAGCACTTATCCGACGCTTTCACCGCCCAGACCGGCGGCGCGAGCTATCCCTATAACCTCATGGCGCAGGGTCTGGCGGACTATTCCTATCCGCGCCTTGCCGCCCTCAATCACTACGGCGACTGGCGGGCGGAATTTGAGTCCGGTACGCTGGTGTATTACGAGGTCTACCGCGAAAACGGGCAGGACGTGTACGCCTTCAGCGGCGCGAACGCCTATACTCTGCGCACCGACTGCGTGGCGGTGGGCGACGGCTACGCCATCGCCTTCGGGCACGACCCCGGCGAGGACCTGACGATCGAGCTGACGTACGCCGGCGGCAAAACGTATACGCTCACATCCGAGCGCCGCATCGCGGCGGCCGCGCGCGAGCAGACGTATTATCTGCTGCCGCTGCCCGCCGCAATTACCGACACCGACTACCGCCAGGAGTATTTTCAGGAGGTCCTTACGAGCGGCTTCGTCTGGTCGGGCGCGGTGATCGCGCGGGAGGACGGCACATGAAAAAATTACGGACTGATCGCGGCGAAACGCTCATCGAAACGCTCGCGGCGCTGCTCATTGCGGTGCTGGTGCTGTTGTTTCTGGCGAGCGCCATCGTCGGCGCGGCGCGGCTGAACGCCGCGGTCGGGCAGACGGATGTGTCATTCCACTACACCGGCGCACAGCGCCAGCCCGATCCTCTGGAGCTGACGGTCAGCGACGGCTTTACGACCGAAACCGTGACGGCGGACGAGTACGTCGATCCGAACGGCTATCATTACTACACCAAAGAACCCTGACAGGAGGTGCGCGCCATGAAACGGCGGGCAAACGGCGGCTTTACGCTGGTGGAGCTTTTGTGCGCCATCATCGTTTTGCTTCTGCTCGCGTCGCTGCTGACGCTGGGCGTGCGCACCGCCGTGACGGCGTTCGGGCGCTCCATGGCGGCGTCCGAGGCGCAGACGCTTTTGTCTACGCTCCGCACCAATGTCAGCGACGAGCTGCGCTATTCCGGGACGGTCAAGCTCGCGGCGGACGGCACGCCTGCCGGCTTTTTCAGCCGGAGCTACGGCGAAGCGGCGTACAGCGGCTTTTCGGCTGACGAGCGCGGGCACGTCCTGCTCGGCGGCGAAAAACTCCTGCCCGACCGCGCCTACCCCCACGGACTTCGAGCGGAGGTAAAACTCACCGCCTACGACACAGCCACAGGCACATTCACCGTCCGGATCACCGTCTACACCGCTTCCGATCCAAGCCTCGCCCAAACCGAGTTTGAAACAAAGCAGCTGAACCCTACCGCCGTCCTGACGGAATAAAGAACTCCCGCCGCCTGTGTGTTTTGGCACGCAGACGGCGGTTTTGCGCATAAAAAAGCCTTCCCCTCGAGGGGAAGGTGGCTCGCGGAGCGAGACGGATGAGGAGAAGAGCGGTACGTTTTGAGCTATAACGCGTTTTGACCGCACCAAAGCCTCCCTTGTGTAAAGGGAGGTGGCACGGCGAAGCCGTGACGAAAGGATTGTGCGGCAGGCATTCGCAAATTGGGATGCACCAATGCAAAACCGCACAATCTATCCCAATTGCCGTAGGGGAGGGGTTCTACCCCTCCCGTGCAGGGTGCACCTGCAAAATCGCACAACGAGCGGCGACAACGCACAACGTCCTGTAGGGGCGGACGCCTCTGTCCGCCCGTGGGGCAATTACGGGTTTGCCGGTGGGTTTCGTAAAAAACGGACGTGCCTACTGCCGGGCGGACAGGGTCGTCCGCCCCTACGGGTGCGTACCGTTCCGCATTGGCGCATTCAAATCTGCAACATTCTACCGCGCGGGAGGGGTAGAACCCCTCCCCTACGCTGGTTTGGCAGATTCTATGAGGTCGCCGATGGTGCGTGCAGATTTGCAAGTGCCTGCTGCGCAATCCCTCAGTCAGCTTCGCTGACAGCTCCCTTTACACAAGGGAGCCTTTAGGGTGTGCTGGTTCGCATTGGTGCATCATTCCCCGCAGAAGCTCTTGCAGAACGGGCGCAGGGTGCATTTTTCGCACTGCGGCTTTCTTGCGGTGCAGACGGCTCTGCCGTGCAGGACGATGCGGTGGCAGAAGTCGGACGATTCCTCCGGCGGGAGGATGGCGCGCAGCTGGCGCTCCACCTGTTCCGGGTTTTTCCCCTCGGAAAGTCCCAGCCGTCCGCAGACACGGATGCAGTGCGTGTCGCACACGACCGAGCCGGGCACGGCGTAGAGGTCGCCCAGCAGGAGATTTGCCGTCTTGCGCCCCACGCCCGGCAGGCGCAGCAGCGCGTCCATATCATTCGGCACGCGCCCGCCGTACTCGTCCCGCAGCATCCGGCAGGCGCAGACAATATCGTGCGCCTTCTGGCGGAAAAAGCCGCAGGTGCGCACATAGTCCTCGACCTCCGAAACATCCGCGTCGGCAAGCGAATCCAGCGTCGGAAAGCGTGCAAACAGCGCCGGCGTGACGAGATTCACGCGCGCGTCGGTGCACTGCGCGGACAGGCGCACGGCGATCATCAGCTCGTAGTCTTTTTGATATTCCAGCGCGCAGCGCGGGTCGGGATACGTCTGCTTCAGCGCCTCCACAACGCCCTGCACGCGCTCGGAGATGTCCATAAAACCGCCTCGTTTCGATCGTTTTCTACAGCATAGCACACTTTCGCGCCGCGGGCAAGCGCCGCGCAAAACGGCTGAAAATCGGTCGAGCGAACGCCGCCGCGCGCTGCCGGAATTGCGACCGCTTTTTCAGCCCCCACGGCGTATACTTTGTCCTGCAAGGCGAAAAGAGCCGGTGATCCGGCAGCTGCGAGGGAGGTGCGGGCATGACGGTGTACGTCGAGCGCGTGTTCGCGCTCAACGCGCTGCTCAATTTCCTGCTGCTGCTCGGCAGCGCGCACTTGGCGGGCGCGCCCGCGCCCATGCGGCGGCTGCTACCTGCGGCGGCGGTGGGCGGCGTGTACGCTGTGGCGGCGCTCGTGCCCGCGCTCGGCTTTTTGCAGACGGCGGGGATGCAGGCGGTCGCGGCGGCGGTCATGCTGCTGCTCGCCTTCGGCGCGGAAAAACGGACGCTGCGGCTGGGGCTGCTGTTTCTGGCGCTGGCGGCGGCGTTTGCGGGGCTGGTGCTGCTGTGCGCGCAGGCGTTCCGCACGGGGTTGGTGCTCGTCGGCGGGAGCGCATATTATCCCGTGAGCTTTTTCGGGCTCGTGCTCGTCGCGGCGGCGGTATATCTCGTGGCGCGGCTCGTCTTTGCGCGGCTGTTCCAGCACGGCGGGCGGCAGATCGTGCCGCTGACGGTGCGCCTCGGCGCGTTTGAAGCGCCCATCCGCGCCCTGCGCGACACGGGCAACACCCTCTGCGATCCCATCACGGGCGAGGCGGCGCTGGTCGTGGACGCGCAGACGGCGGCGCAGTTACTTCCGCAGGCAGCTCTGACGGCGGCAAAACTCAGCGCGCCCGCGTCGCTTCTGCCGGAGCTGGCGCGGCAGTATCCGGCGCTGCGCTTCCGGCTGCTGCCGTACAGCGCGGTGGGCACGAGCGCGGGGCTGCTGCTGGCGGCGCGCTGCGAGGTCGTGGATCAGTCCGGGCGCGCGCGGCGTGCGCTGGCGGCATTTTCACCCACGCCGGTCTCAGACGGCGGGAACTATCAAGCACTGACAGGAGCGTGAAGAAATGAACGAGACGATCCGCAAACTGCTGCGGCTGCTGGGCTTTTTGCAGCCGGCAAAGATCATGTACATCGGGGGCAGCGACGTTCTGCCGCCGCCGCTGCGCGCGCAGGAGGAGCAGCAGATGCTCGCGCGGCTGGCAGACGGCGACGAGGACGCGCGCCAGACGCTCATCGAGCGCAATCTGCGCCTGGTCGTGTACATCGCGCGGCGCTTTGAAAACACGGGCATCAACATCGAGGACCTTATTTCCATCGGCACGATCGGGCTCATCAAGGCGGTGGGGACGTTCCGCGCCGATAAAAACATCAAGCTGGCGACGTATTCCTCGCGCTGCATCGAGAACGAGATCTTGATGCACATCCGCAAAATTTCGGGGCAGAAAACGGAGATCTCGCTCGACGAGCCGATCAACACCGACTGGGACGGCAACGAGCTGCTGCTCTCGGACGTGCTGGGCACGGACGGCGACACGGTCATGCGCCCGATGGAGGATGATGTGGACAAACAGCTCCTGCGCGACGCGCTCGCGCGCCTGCCGGAGCGCGAAAAGCAGATCGTGACGATGCGCTTCGGGCTCGGCGGACGCAAGGAAAAGACGCAGAAGGAGGTCGCGGAGCTGATGGGCATCTCGCAGTCGTATATCTCGCGGCTGGAAAAACGCATCATGCTGCGCCTGAAGCGCGAGATCTCGCGGCAGATATGCACTTGAATTTTCCCGCCGGATGCTGTATACTAGGTAGCGGCGATGCCGGTGTGATGGAATTGGTAGACGTAGTGGACTCAAAATCTACTTCGCACGCTGGCGTCCAGACAGGCGTTTTCACTTGAAAATCAAGGACATTTGAATACTGTATTTTTTCGTTTTCACGAGCATCCCT
>CALACZ010000223.1 GCA_937890735.1 uncultured Bacillota bacterium | reverse complement strand
GTTGCCGTACACCCGTGCGTTGCCGTACACCTCTGCGTTGCCGTACACCCATGCGTTGCCGTACACCTCTGCGTTGCCGTACACCTCTGCGTTGCCGGACACCTCTGCGTTGCCGTACACCCGTGCGTTGCCGTACACCTCTGCGTTGCCGTACACCTCTGCGTTGCCGTACACCCGTGCGTTGCCGTACACCTCTGCGTTGCCGTACACCCATGCGCCATTATCCTGCGCGAGGTTGTCCTCCGATTCGATCCAGCCGCCAAGATCGCCCGCTTCGACGTTGCCGAACGAGATCAGCGCCCTGATCTGAAAGAGCTTGCACCCAAGATGCGTCTTAAAGTTGCTTGTAAGTTCGTACTTTTTCATATCGTACCTCCATCAATAAAAGTTGTGAGCAGACCGACTATCGTCAGTACTGCAATAATACTTAACGTGCTTTTTATGTAATCAAGCATGACCGTTCACCTCCTTAGTGAGTCTGGTAAGCAGGTCATCGAGTTCTCTCCGAGCCATCCCATTATACTTGAGAATACCCAGAATCTCCCGTACCTGCTCCCACTCGCTAGGGTCGTTGTGATCGAGCTTGGCCAGTGATCTCACAAGCACCACGCGCGCTGCATTAACTGTGCTAAGCTTTGCTTTGATACTCTCCTCCAGATCCTCAACCAGTGTTCTGCTGAGGGCTATTGTATCCTCTGCGGCGGGTTCCTCGATCAGGATAGTTGTTACCTCGATCGCGTCCCCGGATTCGTTGAAGATGTTAAGCTCGAGCCTGCTGCCTGTGTCACTGATCCAAGAGTAGTTGCCATCCTCAATACTTCTGTAGATCGGATACCCCGCGTTTGCACTTGATTTGTTATCCTTTGCGTAATCTGTAGGAAAGATTTCGTTTGCTACTGTCCACGCCTGCTCTTTTGTACTGACTTTTACCATTTTGAATACCTCCTTGGGGCGTTCGTGTTTAACTAAATTATAGTTCACACTTTAACACCGTTAAACTAATTTGTAAAGCTTTTTTTTAACTTTTGTAAACTTTTTATTTTATCGACGTTTAAACTATGGTAGAATAGGGGGCGAAAGCGAGGTACTAAAATGAGCGATAAGAAGCACGCGATAGGGGCACGACGCTTACAGGAAGCCCTTGATGAATTTGCGATGCGCCCAGTAGAATTAGCAAAGCTTAGCGGGGTGGCGCCGGCATCCATAAGCCAGTACTTAACGGGGCGTAATGTTCCAGGAAATGTAAGTGCTGAAAAGATTGGCACAGTATTAAATGTTAACCCCTTATGGCTGATGGAGTTATCAGAGGAAAAACGTCCTAACATAAAACTAGAAGCAGGTATAAGCGAAGAATTAGCGCATAAAGCCCTAGCCTTATGGCGAGATGAAAATGGGCGAGTAATTTTAGACGCTAAAGAAAAGCTAACAGCCGAACAATTTAGCGCTGTTATTACAATTATAAAAGGGATGATTAAAGAAGATTAGTAAGACGCGTTGTGAACAGTTGTTAACAGCGTAAACAGAATGTGTTTCATGACTTGTTAACGGTGTAAACAGTCTGTAAACGAAAACCGTTTACGCTTAGTCATTGAAACTTCAAAGCCTATATGTGTGCGTTAACAATGTTAACAATAAATATATAAAACTAAAAATACATACATATACGCACATATATACATATAATACACGTCATAATACGCGCATATGCACATATACGCGCGCGAGCGTTTATTTCGTTAACTGTTAACAGGAGGGAAAAATGAGAGCAGTAATTTATGCAAGATACTCCGCCGGATCTGGACAGACAGATCTGTCCATCGAGGGTCAGGTGCGGGAGTGTAAGAAGTACATCGAGGTAAAAGGCTATGATCTGCAGCACATATATGCAGACAGGCACGTATCCGGGCTATCTACCCGGGGACGGGAGGAATTCATGCAGCTCATGGCGGACGCCAGGGCGAAGCAGTTTGACGTCGTGGTCTGTTATGATGCGTCCCGGTTCGCCCGGGATCGGTTTGACGCGGTAGTGTACAAGACTGAACTGCGGAAGAAACTGGGGGTATCCATAGAATACGCCACGATGAACATAGAGGGTCCTGAGGGCGTTCTGCTTGAGGCACTCATGGAGGGGTGGAATCAGTATTTTTCCGAGGAGCTCTCCAGAAAGACAAAGAGAGGCATGAAAGAGGCGGCATCTAAGGGCAGGGCGGTAGGATCCCGACCACCGCTTGGCTATCGCATCGACCCGGAAACCAAGCTGCACATAATCGATGACGTCGCAGCCGAAGCAGTCCGGGAGGTGTTCGCCGACTTTGCAAATGGCGCCACCATGGCGGCCTGCGCCCGGAAGCTGAACAATCAGGGCTACCGCACCGCGCAGGGCAAGCCGTTCGCCACGCCCACGATCCGCTATCTGCTGACCAACAAGAAATACGTCGGGGTCTATGCTGATACGCCGGGACTGGTTCCTGCGATCGTCACGCCTGACGTGTTCTATGCCGTCCAGGAGCGCGTTGGGTCCAAACGCCCGAAGTCGAATAAGCAGGATTACCCGCTCGTGGGCAAGCTCGTGTGCGGCTGCTGCGGGTCGCTCATGACGGGTACCAGCGGCACGGGGCATAAAGGCGAGCGGTATTATTACTATCAATGTCCTAAAAAATGTAAAAATCAGAAAATCAGACAGGACAAGCTTGATCAATTCGTGGTGGAATGCGCGAGAAGCACGCTAACAGAGCCGGAGACGGTCAAAATTATCGCCCATCGACTGTTTACCTATCAGGAGAAAGAAAATCGCGGAGAAGCAAAAATAGAGGCTCTCGGTAAGAGTCTCGCAAAAACAAATCAGGCTATTGAGAATCTGACCGCCGCTCTGGCCGAAAGACCCACCTCAAAAGCCCTGCTTGACCGTCTGGACAAGCTCGAGGAGCAGCGCGAGGAGCTGACCGTCAGATTGAACGCTGCACCGGCTCACTCGATACGGTTCTCTGAGCAGGCGATCGCTGACGGGCTTGTGGGACTGCTGCAGCCGCCGGAGTCAGATAATGAAAAATCCAGCTCGAAATGGATCCTCACATCCCTGGTTGAAAAAGTAATTTTATTCCGGGAAAAAGTCCGTATTATGTATACTACACGGGACATTTGCGAACCCGGAGTATCCTCTGAAACCGAGGAATTGCAACGGGAAGGGGATTCCATCTCGAACAAGTGTTTGCTTGGCACCGCTGGTACTACAAAAAAAGAACCTTGCCTCTTTTTAGGGGGACAAGGTTCTCTCATAGTTGATTGCGAGCGTATCGTTATTGAGCAGCAGGCGCGCCGCCTCTCTGGTGCCTATCGTTGAGAGGCTCTGTGCCTCGCATAGTCCTCCATTTCATGCTTTACTTTCTGCTTGTACTGATACGCATCTGCGAGATCGCCGTTCGGTTTTTTGCCGTACAGCGTACAGTCCACCAGCTCCTTTGTGACGCTGAAAACAGCGTTCAGAGCTTTCAGCGTCAGTTCCTCACGCTGTTCTGCCGCCGCATTGCTTTTCTCGGCTTTTTTCTGGTGCCGTGTCACCACAAGCATGGTCAGTCCGGACAAGACGGACGGGATCGCGGCGATGATAACCGCCTGTATCGTAGTCATAGTCGCCTCCTACAGTCTGCTGTTGATGTATTTCTGCCAGCCGCCTACAGTGCCGGGACCCATCTTGGAGTCGATAGCTCCGGAATAATAGCCTTTGTTCTTTAAGAATTTCTGTAATGCGGACACTGTCGCAGGACCGCATTTACCGTCAACAGAAGCACCTACCAGCTTTTGCAGTGCTCTTACCATATTAGATCCTCTGCCCGGATTATTCACAAACTTCCATGACGCTGTAGACACATTAGGCAGATACTTTTTCGCCCTTTTTGACTGTTTACTTACAATGCCGTCTATATACGTGCCAAGAACCTTCTGGGACGCTCTGGTTGTATCAGGTCCCCATCTCTTATCAATAGCGACTTTGCCGACGGAGGCAGTGCCCTCGCCGCCGCTGGGAATGCTGGCGGCAGGCAAGCCCATGTAGCTTCTCACCATGTTGAGGAATCTAGTCCATCCTCTGTCCATCGTTCTATGAGGGCAGTATTTTCGCGACCAGTCATAATGCCGTTTTACACGGTTGATTCCCCATCCATAGGCTTTCAGTAGGGATGCGATATATCTGGCTGCGTTATCTTCTGCCGCGTCAAATCTACTTCCACCCGACTTAGAGTAACAAATTTCAATGCCGATGGTTTTTCTGTTTCCTGTTCCGTTCCTGCCGTCTCCTGCATGGAAACAGTTCCTGTTGAATGGGGCGGCAATAACTACTTCCTTGTTGTCTACCGCAACGTGGTAGGACGTAGAAGTGTTATTCCGTCTCATATACGCCACTTCATTTCTTGCACTCGCGTCGTTCGCTGTATTGTGTACGGTGATGTACTGCGGTTTCATGGAATATGGGCACTTCTTGCTGTACTTGCTCGAAGAGATCGGCATGGATACGATAGTGTAACTCATTTATTTGTCCTCCTCTCCGCACTCTAACTTGATGGATGCTCCATCAGGCAGTCCTTCCTCTTCAACTTCTGGCACTGTTACGGTAGCAACCTTGCCCGTTGCGATTTTATCAGTCAGCTCCTTAGTTGCCTGTGCCCTAGCGGTCACGTTGTTATTCTTCCACCAACACCAGATCACAGACAGCCCCGTTGCTACCTGCAGCATAACGTCAGAAAATGCCGACTCATCAAACGGGATCGGGTTCAGCCCTTTCGCCGTCAGGACGCTGTTAAACATCAGAATCGCTGCCACCAGCAGCCTGATGAACGCTTTGATTGTTTCGTTTTTCATGGTTTATACCTCCTACTTTTTCAGTGCTTCGACCAGTTCGTTGTACTGATCCTCTGTGATTTTTCCGGCAGCAAAGAAGATATCGATTTTTTCTTCCAGTCCGTCGGTTCTACCTAACTCGATCAGTCTCTTTAATGTTCTGTACAGCATTTTTACTCCTTCCTACTCGGTTATCCCGAGTTCTAATGAGATAAGTCTTTCTTCGTGGTCTACCAGCATCGCCAGTGCGTCTTCTTCCGCCGTCGGTTCTGCTTCTGCTGGCTCTGGTGTCGGTAGTGGATCGTGAATAAATTCACCGTCCACATACCGGTATTCTGTTACATCCCCGTCTGGGAATGAATCAACTACATTTTCATACGTCTGCCCTTCAATACAGACACAAACGGACAGGATGCGCCCGTTTTCTCCTAAATTCAATGCGTATTTTTCCATTAAATCACTCCTTTCATTCCATAGATTTCAAGTGGCACCATCATCTTGTTGTTTGTCTGCCATCCACTGGATAATATTTCGCCGATCGACACAACAAACTTATTATTGTTGATCGTTATCGTCCTCTGCACTGCTGCGGAAACAATACCGTAGCAAAGTGTTTTCTTGTTTTTTTTCAGCAATGGCAAGCGCACACGGAGCAGCTCCGTATCCAAACAGCACAAGGTATCTGGAATAGTCGCCCATATCATTTGTCACCGTTTGAGCTTTAAACTCGCTACCAGGGCTTGCGTTTTTGTATATTCTTTTTATTTCAGCTTTGGTTTTATTCATGGCTATAAGATTCTGTATCGCCTGATTATACTCATTCTGGTTAGTAGCCATACCGCACACCTCCTCTCACGAGAAGTTTGCGGAAAAGGCTAACTAGTTTGCCCCCCCAGAAGATTTTACAAGCCATATTCTCGTCGGAATACACGCCGTATTATCCATATTTGCGCTATTGAAAGCAGATGTATTCTGTCCATTGTCAAACTGAACACCTGACGTGTTAATAAATACTGTGCGCCAAACAATGTAACTAAGTGCCTGAAAAAGATACCCCTCCTGTCCAACAGTAAAATCTTGTATAGTACGCCGCTTTGTGTAATTGTTGAACAGGCAACTTTCAATGCGAACGGTATCCCCTGCGTTGAGTGATAGTGCCACTTTCTGCTTAGCGAATGCACTCGTAGGGCTTGCGTTCGACCAAAGCAGCACCCGCTCATCTTTCTTTTTCAGCATTTTCAGGATCGCCTGCAGGGCTTTGTCTAAGATGCTAAGCATATACAACACCTCCCTGTAAACGATTGAAGAAGATTACGAAGTACTCCCCCCCCAGTTTCGTAACGTATATTGCTAATGGAATACACTTATTGTTTGCCACCGAGTCAGCGTCTGCATAACCTTTATGCGTGTATGCGGTCTCAAACGACACCGTATTGGTAGAAACATTTACAGTGCGGTGCTCTATAACCCACCCGGTAGTGTACTCATCATAAAAAAGATGTCCGCCTTTTCCGGGCTTTGCAGAGGTCGAACCACCTTCATGCACGATAGTTACAAGGTCATTTGCACCTGCGCTTATTGGCACGTTCTGTTTCACAAAAGCACTTGTCGGGCTTGCATTCTTCCATACAAGCTTTGTCGAGTCTTTTTTCTTTATCATCTTGATAAGCGCCTGACAGATATTATCTAATAAACTCATGCCTCCTCCTTTCTACTCTATCGGATAGCCTTCATCCGAAAACATTTGCTTTGTTTCGGCGGATAACGACAGTCCCAAGTTTTCTCTAGCCGCTTCTGCAGTAGTCGCCCCTGTACCACCCTTATTAAGCGGCTGTACTTTGCTTTCTTCTGTGGTCAATCTGGTTCCCAGCGCTGTGATCTGGTTCTGCAGATTCCCCGCCAGCGTATCATCCAGGGCGGCGGCTACTGTGTCGAGCCATTCATCCAGAGAAGCCTGATACTGGTCAAACAGCCCTGTTGTATCGACGCTTGACGGTATCGCCGCCACGACGAACCCGCAGAGCGCAGAGTTTAGCCTCTGATCAGTGATCGCGCTTGTGGCGATCGACGTCGTGCCTTTCTTGACATAGATGTCAGCCAGCGCGATCTCGTACAGGTTCGACTCCTGCCGCAGCTCCGGCGCAACTGGATTCGTCGCGGCTGTTCCGGTTCGGATCAGCGCCCTGACCGATCTGACCGATACCGAGGTATTAAACTGCAGTACCACACGGTCGATCCTGTTCAGCGACGCGTTAGCTGCTTCTACGGTCAGACTGATGGGCGCAGTATTGATGTACATCGCGCCCTCGATATGCGCCCCGCCGGTTCCTACTGTAACGGTCATGTTATTATTCGCGGACACTGTGAGCGCGCTGCCTACAGAGCTGAATACTCCGTTAGTGTAACGCAGCTTGTTAAAAGTCCGCTCCATTTCTGCCGTGATCGCCCGGTCGTAGACCGGCTCTGCAGCCGTTCCCGTATTGAGCGACTCGAACGGGCAATAAACTTCCGCCATTATTTAGTCCTCCATCTTTGCTTGCTCGGAGTCCCCAGAACAAGCTGCACATCGATCCTGTTAGACCGGTGCGTCTCGTTTATCTGTTCGATCCGGGCGTAAAATAACTGTTCCATATCGTCGATCAGAGCGGCACACCGATCACCCAGGTCATAGTCCTGTAAGTAGGTGAATCTCTCCTGAATCACGTTTATCGATATGGTCTCTATTTTGTAGTGGTCCAGCATATCCAGCTGCGCTTTTTTCTGCATCAGGTTTCTGATTTTTTGCTGGTTCGCAGCGGTCGTGACTTTCAGATCGCACTCATCCGATGATAATGAAGTTTTCAAGATTTTCTTGGGGTAACACGCACCCAGGTTGCTCGGCTTATTGCCGCCGTAGTAGTACGTGCAGCCTATGAAGTACTTTGTCTCGCTGTTTTCGATTTCCGTGAATTTGATAGGGAAGTACGAAGTCGAATAACTTCCATAAACGTCAGACTCGACCTCCTGCAGGATCTCGTAAAGACAGAACTCCGCAGACTCGTCGAGCGAGTAGCTCATACTGTCCACGTTGTTGTATGCCTTGCCGAAAAACACCCCGGCATCGCCTTCTGTCCGATCGACTCCCGGAGCGAATTTCACGGAAAGCCCCACAGACCCGGAGCCGTCAGCGGCAGGGTAGGCTGCCACCGAGGTCAGCAGTCCGTACCCGGTTCCTGACAGGATCGAGTAGAGGGCTTCGCCCATCTGTGTGTTCTGCTCGATCGAGAGGTCAGCCGCGTTCGGGAAACTGGAGCCAGATGCTACCGCTACAGACTTAAGTGGTCTGTAGGTCGAGCTGCCGACCGCTACGCCTGCGATCGCGTTAGATATGTAAGACGTGATCGCCGTCTTGACCTCTGCAGCAGTCGCGGCGCTCACGACCTGCGTCTTCCGGTACGCCCCGAAGTCCAGAAGAGCGTCAACGAATTTGCCGGAGACCGTAACGGTAGGCCCCGACGTCTCGCGCTTGTACTCGATCTTCTGAACCACTCCTGTTTCCGGTCTTCCGACGTTCTCCAGGTACTTCATGCCCAGAGCGTCCAGCCGGTTATATTCAGCCAGCGCCATATAGACCATGAACTCACCGGGCTCTGACCATTTACGATCCCAGCTTGCCTCGATAAAGTCCACATTGCCCAGCAGTTTTCCTGTGTAATCTGTCGCTCTGATCATTAGATACCTCCGTATCTGCCGACATAGGTCACGTCAGCATCAAAAGCGGTGTTACCTTCGTCATCTGCCTTGACCGTGACGACGTTATCGCCGTAGGTCAATATCAGCTTCGGCACCAGCTCACCGTCATAGTTTGCGGGCGCCAGATCTACGCCGTTCACCTTTACCGTCTTAGCTTCGCTGTCAAGCTCCAGAACGTCCCCAGAACCCAGTGTGCAGTCAATATGGACGTTTATACTACCGATGCCGATATTGACGCCCTCAACGAGCCCTGTGGCCTCCAGGCGTACATGTATGAATGTATCTTCACTGCCCAAGTAGTTGATGACTTTACTCGTTGCATGATTGATAACGCCCCAGATCAGTGATCCGCCCTGTGTATAAACCCTTGACCAATGCCACATAGGATCTACCGCGGTGAAGTTAGTTGAATCGCTGGATTCACCCAGCAGGTCAGAATCGGGATGCAGGTAGGAGACTGTGAGCGTCAGCGCGTCGAAGACGTTCCCTGACGGGCACTTAGACCCCTGCAGCTCGCAGCCCTTTGCGATCCTGGTAACACCCATGTAGGTGACGTAGAGATCAAAGGTAAAATTACTGTTGTGAAAGCCCAGGGCGAGAGGGCGGTCAAGGGTGTTGTTACCCGCGTTCCGTTCTCTCGCTACGATGTCGATATCACGGGCTTCCTTTCGTTTGCCCGTAATGATCGAACCATTGCCATATCCTCTGTCAGCCTTTGAGATCTCGAACTTGGGGAAGTCCAGCCCCTCAAGGCTCGTGATACCCCAGTCGTCACCTTCGTACTCAAATACCTGGCCGTCAGATCTGACGGCTCTTAATTGTACTGTTCTGTCTGCCATTTAGCTGTCACCTGCCAGTCCGTACATTGCCTGTTGCTTCAGCCTGCGCGCCACCTCGATAGGGGACTCGAAGGGCTGATAAAAGTTAAAGGTTTGTTCTACGTTTGCAGCTTCTGCCGCCGCTGGGGCTTCCTGCGCTACTGTCGCAGCGAACCGGGAGCCGATTGTGGTGATCGCTCCGCCGTTCAATCCGTCAGCGTATGCGCTTCTGACCTCTGCGGCCTGCTCGCGCGCTTTAGCAACCAGGGCTTTTGTCCGGCGCATGATGCCTACACCGATACCTTCCGGGATGTACACGCCGACGTCTTTCTCCATCACGACAGACGGGGATTGGATCCCGAAGAAGTCCTTGATCGCGTCTTTCGCATTTTTCGCCAGACTCTTGATCTTACTACAGAGCCAATCTTTTTTGGATCCGATACCGTTCCACAGTCCCTGAATCCAGTTCTTACCAATCGAGATCAGTGATCCGACCCCGTCCTTGATTTTCCCGGGGAGCGAACTCGCCAGAGATCTGATCTTGCTTTTAAGGCTGCCGCCCCAGCTGCTGATGCCCGACCAGAGCCGCTGCAGCAGCTGAACGCCGATATTGAATATCTGACCGATGCCCGCCAGAAGCCCCCGCACGATCGCGGAGATGATCTGCGGCATAGCCTGGATCAATGCTGTTACGATCGTGGGTATTGCCTGAATAAACGCCATGAAGAGCGTTATCGCCGCCTGGATCAGTGCCGGGATCAGTACCGGGATCGTGTTTACGATTGCCTGGATGATCTGTGGCAGAGCTGCTACCAGAGCCTGTATCACGGTAGGGATTGCCTGTACCAGCGCCATGAAGAGCGTTATCGCCGCCTGCAGCAGGGTAGGGAGCGCGGCTACCAGGGCGTTGACCACTGCAAGGATCACGGTTGGCAGGGCTACTACCAAAGCCTGAACGACTGCAGGGAGGGCCTGTACCAGCCCCATAAAGAGAGTAATACCGCCCTGAACTATTGTCGGAATAAGCACCGGCAGCGTTCCTACCAGGGAGTTGATCACCTGAACAAATGCCGCCGTGAGCTGCGGAAGTACCTGCGGAAGCGCTGCAGCGAATTTCAGAATCATCGCAGCCGCCATATCGGCAAAACCGGTGATCTTGTCCGCCATCTCGTCTGCGCTTAGCCCGCTTTTTGCCATATAGACCGCAAGAGCTGTGATCGCCCCCACAAGCCCCAGAGAGGCAAGCATGGCGACTTTATGCGCCGATGCGAAGGCGAGTACCTTTTTCGCTGCCGCTCCTGCCGCTGTGCCGTTGAGGGTGGTCGCTGCCGTGTTTAGCGTAGTAGTTGCGGTATCAGTAACCGTGGTCGATATTTTCTTTACCAGGTTCTTTGCAAATGCCAGCGCGCCACTTGCTGCTTTCTTCAGGCCTTCGCCGAGCTTCATGGCCAGAGCCTGCTGCACGGTGAGCTTGCCATTTGCGATCCCCGCGAGCGTACTCATGGCCTTTTCTTCAGCCTTGAATGTCTTGATCGCGCCTACGGTGCCCATAATCTTGCCTGTAAGCTGTAACGCGGGTCCCGCAGAAGCCGCAAGGGCTGTTCCGATAGCCAGCACAGGCGCAGGGATCGCGCGTACCACTTTAACGACGGTCGCAAATGCGCTTCCGAATTTCTCGCCCCACACGGCGGCCTTATCTTCCAGACCGCCCAGCGTATCCATCAGCTCACCCATGAGAGGCTTGAGCTGGGAGAAGAACCCGCCACCCTTGCCTCCAGCATCGAGAAAGTTCGCTCCGATACGCCCAAGAGATGCGCCGATGTTGGCTAGTGCTCCCGTAAAGGATTTTTCGCCCATGACACGAGCCGCGCCGCCGATATTATCCTCGATCGCCGCGAGGAACGTCTCAGAGTCGACTTTACCCTCGGATACCATTTCGCGAACGTCCGCCTGGGTAACGCCTAACTGCTCGGAAAGCATCTTGTAGATCGGTATACCCTGGTCTGCCAGCTGGTTGACTTCCTCCATGGAGATCTTGCCTGACGCCATAACTTTGTTGAATATCGAGCCCATATCCGTAAACGAGAGTTTGGACTGCGCCGCGGCGTCGCCTACCAGCCCAAGGTAGCGGGTCAGCTCCTGCCCCGGTTTGATTCCTGCAGCCACCGCGGACGCCGCTGCTGTAGCTGCCTCGTCGAAGCCATAAGCCGTACCCTTTACCGCCTGCATGGCTGAATCCATGATGGACTCAACCTCTTTCGCGGAGTGCCCTAAGCCTTCAAGCTGCGCTTTTGCCGTGTCGATATTTTTCAATCGGTTAAAACCTTTGACCAGGGAGAGCCCTGCGAGAGCTGTAGCGGCTCCCAGAGCAGGTTTCGTGATGTATTTTGTCAGCTTGCCGCCGGTTTCCTCGAAGACGCTTCCCGCGCCGCTCAGCTCATCGGCGGACATGGTCTTTATTTTTTCCAGTCCTTTTCTGATACCCGTCACATCTAGCAGGGTATCAAATATCATTCTGCCGTCCGACATCTACATCACCCGAAGAGCTCGTTAAACTCATCCACCGCCTGCTGCTCTTCCTCTGTGAGCTTTTCAGGCAGCGCCCATGTGTTTTTCAGTTCCAACATATCTTTGTCGGAGCCCTTATAGCTCCGCCACTGGATCACCCTGACCATCAGGGTATCGTCTGGCAAAGCGTCGAAAAGCGCCTTGAACTCGTGCCAGTGCAGGTCTGCGACCAGCAAGTCGATTCCATACGCCTGCCGGAATGCCGCGTAAATCAGATCAGCGTCAATCTCCCAGTCTACGACCGGAGCACCTGACCCCGACCCACGCGGCACGTCTTTCGGCGGGTTGTAGAATACGTCCAGCTGATCGGCTACTTCCAGCGTCAGAATAGGGGTGCTGTCTGCAAAGAGAGATCCCAGATCTTCTGCGATCAGCCTTGGGTAGTCCAGCCAGACCCTGAAATCCGTGTTAAGCAAAAACGCCTGCCCGTGCGCCGCTATGGCGTTAGGCAGGCCTTTCATTTTAAGGTCAAGCATATTTACTTATCTATGGACTGAATGACTCTGACGTCGTTGGCCATATCACGTACAGCTTTGAGCACCGGACGATCTACGCTGGCGGTTTCCTGCGCACGTCTTGCAGCCTCAATGCGGGCTTCATAGCCTGCTGTAACTGCGTTATAGATCAGTACAAGATCAGTCAGCTCGATATCTTCCAGAACCAGCGTACCCAGCAGCTCCTTGACCGTATCGTCGCCCAGAGCCGCCCTGACCGTTTCCAGTTCGTTTGTATAGGCTTCCACGATCGTAGCGGACTTCTCCGTCTTATCAATCAGGCGCGCCATTTTCATGTTCATCTTGGCCAGTTCGTACTCCCGGCCGTCATAGATCATTCTGTCCATAATTTCCTCCTTATTCTCCGTCTGTGCTGTCTGCTGCTGCTGCAAATGTCGGCGTATAATCCGGCGCCGTGCCTGTCAGTGTGCACGTTCCGCGTTCGATTGTGCCGCCGAAGTTGATATCAAAACTCAGTTCGCTGTCCACGCCGTTCAGCTCATTGAATGCGACCAGTGCACTGGTTTTCCATGCCTTGTACTTCGCAGTTGCTCCCGTTCCGTCTTTATCAAAGATAAATACAACGAGCACATCCATCTTCGCCTCTTCGCCGGTTTTCAGATCATAGAAACGCGGCCATATGGCTTCAAAGTCGGCTTCGTCTTTAATCATCTTAAGCGGCTGCGAGATCGCAGGCTTGTACTGCGTTAATTCTGTCGTCGGGGATTCATCTGCGATATAATCCACGTCTTCCGTCTCCGGGTTCATGCTGATAGTCAGCTCCGTGGACTTCTTGATCCGCGTCCAGGTAGGGGCTCCGCTCGCCGCGGTGTTGATGAACAACCCGATTTGATGCTTTTTGATCATTTAGGTCTCCTTTCATAGGTAATGGCAATCGAAAGCTGGTAGGTGGCATTATCCTCGCCGCGTCCGCTCATGTAGAACGTGTTGACCGCCTCTACCTCGTGAACGCGTGCATCGATCTGGGGGAAGTTCTCCGTCCAGTTCTGATCATCCACCCAGCTCTCGATCTTCTCCATATATTCCTCGTTGCTGATTCGCTCCTGCGCAAGCTGGGCAGGCTGTCGAAACAGCAGGTAATAAATTTCTTTGACGATCGAGCTACCGTCGATCAGCTCCGTCACCGTCTTGGTCGGCTGCTTGTACACGCCGAGCGCCCTAAGCTCCGGCGACAGCTGATTGATGTCGATAGCTTCAATGTCATCTAAAAAAGGACAGGCACTAAGCCAGTCCTTTACTCCGTTTGTTCTGCTCATAGTTATCCCATTTTCTTTGCAATGGCGACGCAGCCGCGCAGGATGGCCTCCTCGCCACCCTCGGCGCACATACGGTCGAACCAGTAGTTTCCACGCTTAGGTGCACCCTGAAACTCGGCAGGCTCATAATGCCAGCGCCGGGCATACGGGGTGTCATAGACCACCTTTCCGGATCCGATCACCGTGTTGAGCGTTCCCGAGTCGTTCAGGTCTCCCTCGTCCCACGGCACATAGGGCTCGCAAAGGCGGAGGACTTCGCTGTCAATGTACTTTTGTATCTCGCCGCCCTCGCCCAGTCCATGGGAATCTATGATCTTCTGCACGTCGCATTCAATACGCCGCATTCTCAGATTCATCGCGCCACCACCTTCCAGTGTCGCAGCATCGCCCGCAGCGTGTTGTCAGATACGCCGTAGATCGTTGCCGCGTGATCGTACTTTTTCTTGAGGTGAGTAATTGTAAAGTCCTGGGTGATCTCGTCATTGATCTCCCCCAGGACGATAACGTCCAGGTTGCCTGTGCCGAACGTGAACCCGCTGCCGGTAAAGGCTTTAGGTTCAACATATCCGGCGCGTACCGGGACTGTCAGGCTCACCTCTGGCGTGATCGTGATCTTGCCGTCGGAGTCTACCGTCCTCGTGACTTTGTCTTCCCACTGTACGCCGGGCAATACGGTCTTGAACCACTCGCCCTTGTAGTGATTAAACAATGTCACGGTGTCGGTAAAGATTGCGTTACTCATAGCAGCCCTCCTGTTCGTCTGTGACGAACGAAAGCAGCTCGGTCGGTAAATAGTTCTCTGCAATGCTGTAAAGCCGCTGAGAGGTCAAGCCAGCCGCCCCGTCGGCTTCTGTGACGAAGCTGACAGAGTACCCGTCATTGGAAACGGACTTGACTGTCTTACCATCTACCACCGCAGCCGCTTCGGCTGTCAGCTGGTCTGCCATCTCGCAAACGGCATACGCGATCAGTTCCAGTAGGTCAGGATCATCTACGGCGGCAGCACGCCCGAAGGTTATCTTATCGATGAACCGGCTGGACTTGTACGCCTGCTGGTTAAAGTCGACCTCCGCAGCTGTGCCGCCGTAGGTGTCCGTATAAAAAGAGTAGGTTGCGTATGCCTTCATGGCGCAGCCCCCTACTCTTTCAGGAGAGCGATCAGCTCATCCTTTGTCATCTTGTCATTGTATTCAACGCCCGCAGCGTCAAGCTTTTCCTTTAGCTCTGCCTTTGTCAGCTCGGCTGGATCCGCTGGCTTCGGGTCTTCAAATACCAGACCTACAATTCTACCCATGCGTACCTCCTATGCTGCCTTGTGGTGCAGATAGATACCGGCTCTCTTGTTTTCGTAAGCGTCAACAAGACCGTACTTTCTGTACTTCTGGATGTAACCGTCGGAGTGCTGGTTGGCGTCCGGCGTGATGATGTTAGACGCCGTATGCTTGTTAAACTTGATAACTGCTGGTTTGTGAACAATCATGAAGTTAATATCCTTGCCTGCTGTAGCCTTTACAAAGTAGCCTGCGGACTCGTTTACCTGCCCCGTCGTGCCGGAGTGATCCACGCCGTCGTACAGATCGATAGCCGTGTAGAATCTGCTCTGCGGTACTCTGATAACACCAGCGAAGGTGTCAAGCATCTCTCTGGACTTGGTAGTGTCCATCTGCTTGATCAGGTTATGCAGTGTCGGAGTGATAAACAGGTATCTCTGATCCTGCGGTACTTCGTCCTCATCCATCTGACCAGCCCCTGCTGTGATCGCGTCCATTACGCCCTGACCCGTAGACAGTGTAGCTCCTTCGGCTACCTTGGAGATTCCCGTCTCGGATGCCAGCTGTGCAAAAGTAAATGCATCGCCTTCCGGCGCCACCTTTGTTCTCACGAACTCGCCGGACAGTCTGCCAAACGCTGTCTTGATAGTTTCCTCATCGTCCATGGAGTCAACCTCGAACATTCTCCCTCTGTCGTAGTTAAACTGCACCGTCTCCCATTCGAGCTTTACGTTACCCTTAACGTAGCCGGAGTTTCTGGAGTAGTCTGCCAGACCGTCCATAGACAGCTTCTGAATCAGAATCTCGTGTGCGTTTGCGCCCTGTCTCATGCCCGTTGGGTCAGAGTCCAGAACGGATGTGAGCGCGGCCTCCTTGTAGACTTCATCCAGAAGAGCCACGTAATTTTTCGCTAAAGTAATGCTGTTTGCCATTTAAAATCCTTTCTTAGTCTTTCACAGGCGGAAGACCCATAGCCGCACGCAGTGCGGAGTCATCGCCCGTATCCTTCGGGTTATTAGTAGGGCCCGTAGGGTTCAAGATCGGTTCGGTGGATCCGAAAAGATAGTCATTGTCCTTTTTCAGTCCATCGAGTGCCGCCTTGATGTCGTCCTTCTGGTTCTTGGACTCTTTCAGCTCGTCCAGGTCAAGCAGTGCCATGACAGCCTTGTCATTTCTGCCGCCAGCTTCTTTGATCGCCGCAGATACGGACTCCCGGAACGCTCTATCAGCTTCCTTGGCTGCGTATTCATCGTCCTTGTCCTTGATCTGCTTCTGCAGATCTGCGATCGTCTGTTGCAGTTCCTCCGGCTTAACGTCCTTGAACTTCTCAAGCTCGCTCGTAGCTGTGTCCAGCTGATCCTTAAACTTGTCTCGATCCGCTTCAACAGTTTTTGCCTTAGACTTTTCTGCTTCAATATCCTTGCCGTTCTCTGCCATGATCTGATCAATCACGTCCTTTTCCAGATTCAGTCCTTCTAAAAATTCCCTCTTCATAACGTTTTCCTTTCTCGCCTACGATTTTTTACGCCTGTTTCTTGGCTCAGCGTGCTGCACTCATACGCCTGCAGCTCGGCTAAATTTTTGTATTAAAAAAGCACCTTTTCAGGTGACAGTTTAATCATTCTAAGCTCTGAACGATTGCCCACTCCTCATCAGACAGCGTCCATCTCTCCGCCGCCGCTTTCTCCGCCGCCGCTTTCTCTGCCGCCGCTTTCTCTGATAAAAGAAAGCCTGAACCGAAAATCACCTTTTTCTGTTTCCGCTGCGACTCGAGACTCCGTACAAAGTGCACACTTTCCGCTTTCACTCTGTACGTTATGCCCTTATGCATGATCCCCTGCATCATAGTTGACGTTAAAACGTTCGGCGGGTATGAATATTTAGGAAGCTGCTTCGGCGCCTTTCGCCCCTTCAAGCTCTCTTTGTTCGCTGCTGTCACCACCTTGTACAGATCTGCATTAGCGTCGATCTTCCAGTCTCCAAGACTCGTGACAAACGAAGTCTTGACGTTTGCACCATTCTCGTATGTGACAGCTGCCATTTCAGGCAAGTAATTGCCCAGATTAGCAGAGAACAGCGTAAGCGCCGGAGCGAACAGGAAATAATCGATGCCGTTATCTGCGTAAAACCTGCATATCTTGCTGATGATCGAGAACGGTGGATTATCGATCACCACACACCCAGCCGGATAATCATGGTTTTCATAATCTCCACCCGGCCAGAACGGCCGCACTATCTCTCTGCCCTCGAGTCCGTAGTATTCAACCGCCCAGTCCCTGACTGCTGCATATACCTTTTCCGGTGTATAGCAGTCGTCTGTTGTCAGCTTCGGTTTGAACTTATCGACGAATTCTTTATATTCTTTTGTTTCTACTGGTTCGATTTTCATTTTGCCCCTTTCTAAAAAACGGGTATAATAAAAGACCAGCCATCTGACTGGTCTTAATGTTCTTGTGATTTATGCGCCGGGGACGATGTCTTTTATACCCTTTGCCGCTTTGTATAACTTTTTCATTATTGCATTTTCCTGAAGGTATTCCAGACCTTTTAGTGTTATCTGGATGTCGTCACAATCAAAGTATGGTATATCATCACCGTGAAACTCACTTATTTCTACGCCTTTTATATACCCACAGTCATACATCATTTCGATGTATTTAGCCCAACGAGTCTCTGTGATTTTAAGTGCCTCATGACTGAATCTTGAAAGATCCGCCTTAGGGCTATCCATCTGCTTTTCAAGCTCAGACAGTATTTTATATACAGCCTTAAAGTTATCCATGCATTGCCTCCTACTCCGCCTCCAGCTCTCCACAGATCTCTCGTAACGACTTGCCGGCGATCACCCGCGCAGAAAAGAGCTCCTCTTCGGTATCAAAGAACTCATCAAACTCCTTATAACACAGGAGAAACTGCATTTTACCTGTTTCCAAGTTTGTTCTCGGGTCTATAAAAATCGCATCGCCTTTATAGATAAGGGACGCATCTCCGACATCTATGATGTCCTTTATCTCTTGTATTGTCATATCCTGCCTCCTAACCATCTTTTATCTTTTTCCGTCAACTCATGGGTCTCACGGATAAGCCTCTCACCTGTCTCTTTGTTCCAGACGTAAATGTGCGCGTGTTCCCCGTTTTCGCCGTACGGATGCCGCTTAGCTTGATTGTGGTTTCCACTATGCAGTTCCATTGACTTCCAGCCGTCTGCGTCAAAGATCGTCAAGTCTCGCTGCCCCGTAGAGTGCTTCATAGTTTCTACAACGGCATACGGCTTAAACTGTTTCGGTACGCTCGGATGTTTCTGACCGGTCCAGTCGTTCGTAACAACCAGGCTCCCATCTCTATTATAGTACAGTTTATCATATTTTGCAACGCTTCGATGCTTCGGCATGATCGGCTTGACGCCTCTCCCAGGTGCCACACGTCCCAACCCGTCAATATACACTCGCTTCATCTGCGGCTTAAGCCCCATAGCCTCCGCGAACTGCTTATACTCAGCAATCTGTCCCTGGTACCGCGCCCTGGCGATCGTGACGTCGTCTGGATCAGCGCCGCCGCGCTCTAAGCCTCTGACCTTAGCACGCTGCGCTCTCATGGCGGTCTCCATCTGCCGTTGCTTCTGGCGCGCCTCGTAGGCGTCATACCCTTTGCCCTTGTACGGCTTCTTTTCGTCGTCCAGGGCGTCAAGACGCTTGAGCTCATCGTCAGTGTATTTCCGCTTGGAGATCCCAGGGATGAACGGGTAATAAACGTGATAGCAGTTTACGCCGTTAAGCCCCGTCACGGTTCCAAGACCGCATACGCTCTCAAGCTCGGCTTTGCTCCATACCTTGCCCTGCCATGGGCGGTGGGTAGGTCTCGCCCCGGAGTGGCGGTCGATCTCAAAGTATTCCGTTCCCAGCTTCTCGGCGTTATACTCGCTGACCTTTGCCCGCATCTGCTTGACTCCGGTCTTGATTGCCCGTCTGGCGGCTACTGCGATCCGGCTTGACGTGCCGGAGGCGTAGTCGATCGAGCGAATCCCCGACCGGCTTAGTGTCTCAACGGTGCGCCTGAGCACGCTGTTGTAGTCGAACGCCCCGGAGACGATGTCGAGGACAGCCGCGTCAAGAGTCTGCTGGTAAAACTGCGTCAGCGGCAGGAAAGTCATCTGACCGCCCACCTGCTGCACTACGCCCATCGTCTGCGTCAGGTTCTGCAAAGTCCCCCGCGTCTGGGATTTCATACTCTGCAGGATCTGCTGCAGTCTGTCGTTGTCTTCAAACGGTATGTACTCGGCGTTGATCTGCTCGTACAGCGTTCTGTTACGCACGTACTCCCAGTCAAGCACCTCGTCGTACAGCTCGAAAACATCCGGGTACGTGGCTTTCAGTGTCTGGCGGATCATGTCCTCAATCTCTGCCGAAGAATACCCTAGCTGATACAGCCGGGTGATCTGCCAGTCTGCTGTACTGGTTATTCTGCCGGTCTTCCTGATCCGGCGTATTATGTCAGCGCAGATTCGATCCTCCAACATGTAAAACTGCTCCTGTATCTGATCCGCGTACTTGTCTTCATAGTTACTCATTATTCTTCGGGCGGCAGGTTATCCAGCACGCTGCCAGCTTGTGCGGGCAGGTTTGCCGCTGCGGTCTCCAGATCCTCACCGTACCACCTGGCACGGTACTCCTCAAGCCGCATAGCACCCATTGCCACGTCGTTCCTGTCCTGCTGCCGTTCCGTCTCCTCATCGGTCAGTATCGAATCACTGAACGAGCAGGAGAATGAGTAGCCCTTTGTGTACGTAGCGTTATAGAACGCCAGAGCGTCAACCAGATCAGACAGGCAGGCTTTCAGGTTCTCCTGGATCGCTGCCACACGGTTGTACTTCCTCTGCTTGGCGTTCTTGACCTCTGTCGCCGTCTTCTCCACGTACTGGGTGTCAGACAGATCGCCATAGGCAAGCCCCACAGAGAACTCAACGCGCCGCAGAGCGTCCTCAAGCCCCTGTCTGTAGCTGCCGTCCCGCATCGCAGGGCTGTACTCTTTAAACAGCTCATCGTTTTTCTGGTCTATATTCAGCCCGCGGTAAAGCCGCTCATGGCTTTTTGCCACAGACTTCTTGCCGTTTAAACTGGTTTTAAGAGCTCGCTCATCCACGTGGATCGCACGCTCACCACTCTCGAATTCCCAGTCAAGCCGCGCAGCCTGGACATCCGCCGCCTTGATCCGATCAACGGCCACGCCGGAGTAGATTGATACGCCGCACTGGCTGTCGTCGATTCGGTTCTTGATCGGATTCCGATAATAGCCGAAGTCGAGCTTGTCCATGCCGGAGTAGTGTACCTCTTCCGGCAGTCCCGCCCAGCTGTCTACAACGTCAAGCGGTACCTTTGTGCCGATTCGGGAGCTTGTCGGGCTCTGGTACGCTGCGTTCGTCACGGTGAGCCCCGCAGCTGTCAGCGTATGCCGTTCAAGCCGGTGATAGTACTTGTTTTCGTTGATCTGCTTCCTCTCAACAAAGATGCAGTCCGTCGGGCGACCATTATCAAACTTAATGGGGATGAAGTTGTCCGCGGTCACGTACTCGACGCGCCCGCCCATCAGCGGCTTGATAATCAGCGACCCAAGCGCGAGCCCGTCCTGCAGGTTCTCGTTGAGATCTCTGATAGCCATCTGAAACAGCTCATTGAGCTTGTCGTTGTCTTCAACGCGCGCTTCCAGCTCATTGATCGCCACGTCGGCAAACTCGCGGCAAATGCCAATCTCGAGCCCCAGAGACGGGGTCTTGTTCGTCCATGGTGCGGATCCTGTGAGCATATTCTGCCACAGGTCTATGCTGTCGATCATCTTTGTAGTCAGTTCGGTGTCACTGCCGATTATCTGCTTTACGTCTGCGCGTTCAAACATACTTCGCACCCTCCTCCAGATTCCTGTAAAAAATCCCATATCAATCCTCCAGGAGATACTTGATATCTCGCTCTATCGTATACTCGAAGGCGTCCAGGCTGTCGATGTCGCTAGTCCCGTCATCCAGTCTTTCGTCCTCCTGTTTTTTATCATTCCATACAGCTTCCTGAAAAGCCTTTGACAGGCTCTCGCAGTCTTCTGTCAGCTGCAGACGCCCCGCGCCCATGAGCCGAAGCGTTGCGTTGATTCTGTCCTTGATCCTGATCTTCCACGCAGGTCTGACCGAGATCTCTGGCCACTTGCCTGCGATGGTGTTTCTGATCGTGTTACCCAGAACGGTCTCGGCGTTATCCCAGTACAACGCAGTCACGCCGCCGTACTTACCGATGACGAACTCAACGAAGTCGCAGACAAGACCATCAAGGATACTCGCATCGATCGGCTTGCCGAAGTCTTTTGCCATCACTCTGCGCGATGCGATGGGGATGACTCTACCGTCTTGCAGGAACGCTGTCGCTACGAACGAATGACCTGACTGGTTGCCGCCGAAGTCCACACCTATCACGATCCGCTGGATCTTCGGGCGACGCTCAAGCGGCTTGTCTATGATCGTCTTACTGCCCACTGCAAAAGCCTCCGGGCCGTCTGCGTAGTTTCTGTAGATCGCGCCCTCTGCTCGTTTCCACAGCCCCTTTATCAGGCGATCGTAGAGGATCGTACCCTCATACTCTTTGCAGAGGTTCTCAACGTAAGCCTGCGGAAGATGCGGGTTATCGAATAGCTCATAGTGCTGCAGGTAAATGTCCGCATCGCTGTCCAGGAACTCCTTGAGCCAGTGCGTCGGGTGCTCCGGGTTACAGGCGCCGTCAAAGCAGCTGTAGGGCTTATCAAGACGAGACTTGAGCATCTCGAAAAAGCTCTTGTTCCACTTGGCGATCTCATCACCGTAGCAATACTTAATACTCGAGCCCTGGATCTTGGCGACCTGGCTGACCTTTTCGGCGCCTAAGCAGTAGACCTCTTGCCCGAACAGGATAGCCGTGTTCGTGCTGGGCTTGATCGTACCGATCCGGTTACCGAAGATCTCACGCATAGGCTGCAGGACGTTTCGCTCTACAGTCTCACGGGATACGCCGAGGATCACCACAAGCCCGGGTAGTCCGATCCGCTCTATGATCCTCTCCGGGATCACGTTCGCCGTATCAACAAAGGACTTGCCGGATCGAACAGCCCCGCTCTTGATGTTCCACCGGTGCGTTGCGTTCTTCGTGTACTCGATCTGCTTCGGGCTCAGCTTTATCATTCGCCCCTCATTGCCTTGAGGAACAGCAGCACCTGGTCGTTATCATCATCCTTGACGATCTCCCTCTTGTCTCGCCACTCTTCCGGCTTGCGGTTCTTGAGCCAGAAGATGATCGCTGTCACATCTGGCGGGACGTCCTTGACGATCCGCTTTACGATATCGCCGTCGCCGTTATAGACGATCTCCTCCACGCGGCAGCCGAGAGCTCGCTGATAAAGGGATCGCTCCACCTTGCGGTCAGCGTACTCCTTGCCCTGCCGCAGGATCGCCGCCAGCTGCGGGTATTTTGCTTTCCAGTTTGCGAACGTCCGGGGCGCTACGTTGCAGTGCTTGGCGATCTCATCGTCCGTGCACCCGTCTCTTGCCCAGCCGTCTATCTTTGTCAAGCCCTCCTCCGAGAGCCAGTAGTCATATTTTGCTGCCATATCTTTTCTCCAATGTAAAACCCCGCTTGCAGGATACTGGTCCGCAAACGGGGTTTTGTCGTGTAATTTTAACAATCAGGAGGTCTCAAAATGTACTTTGCACAAAAGCAACTTCATCCAAAATTCCTGATACCATAATAACACATTCACAGGTGCAATCAAGTGCCAAACAGTGCCATTTAGTGCCAAACAGTGCCATTTAGTGCCAACTTTTCAATAGCAGCCTTAAAAAGCCGGAAAACTGACCTCCTACTGTACCCCGTACTCTTCTCCAGCTGACTCCAGCTCTCGCCGCCTATGTACTTGCGGTGGAGCAGATCGCGTTCTTTTAGATCCGGTATCTGCTCGATGTCCCAGGTGATCCTGCGGCGGGCTTCAAACTTGGCTGCGATGATCTCCCGCAGCTCTGCCTCAAGCTCGTCGATCTCCGCCGCATAGTCAGCGAGGGATTTTCTCACGGTACCATGAGGCATGCCGTCCATCGCAAGCTCTACAGAGGTCTGATCGTCCCTTGCCTGCTGGATCTCTCTGCGCTTTCTGATCTCTTTACCCTGCAATACCTGATACTCGTTTAAGTAGCGTTTTACGTCCTCGTACACTTCCGCACCTCCTCGATCCGCGCCTTGAGCGCGCTTATCACTGTCGCCTGTCTGCCAGCTTTGGGCGTCAGGATGTCATAGTAAATCCGTTCGTCGTATGTCCCCTTAGCCATCAGCACGAAGTTTTTACAGGTCTTCGTCTGCCCCTGCCGGTGCAGCCGCTTAAGCGCCTGCTGATAAAGCTCAAGACTCGTCGTGAGACCGAACCACACCGAGATATGACCACCTGACTGCAGGTTGAGCCCGTGTCCGGCTGAAGCGGGATGCGCAAGCAGCAGTCTGATCTTACCGGCTTTCCAGTCTGCTATCGCTCCCAGTTCTCTGATCTCCACCGCTTCGGGGTATCGTTCTTTCAGCCGGTCAAGCTCATGCCTGAACGCGTAGAAGACAAGCACGTTTTCCCCCTGGGCTTCCTCGATGATCTGATCTAAAGCATCCAGACGTTCGTCATGGAGCACCTTGACGGAGCCATCGTCTGCGTACACCGCCCCGGAGCTGATCTGCTGGAGTTTGGTGTTAAGGGCTGCAGCGTTCACCGCGTCAATGGTTTCGCCGTCCACGCACAGAAGCAGGTCGCGTTCCAGCTGCTTATACTGCTTCATGCTCTTAGCCGATAACGTAAACGTGCGCTCTATCGTGATCCGATCAGGCAGACTCAGGAAGTCCTCCGTCTTCATGGAGATACACAGCGGTTTCAGCTTGTCCATGATCTGCTCATGGGCACCCTTCCGCAGGTTCCAGTCGTAGATCACCATGCCGTTGCGTCTGCCTGGCGTAAAATACTGATCGCGGTAGCCCGTTATGGTCCTGCCGAGTGCCTTACCGCCATCAAGCAGATAGCACTCCGCCCACAAGTCCATAAGACCGTTGCCCGCAGGTGTACCGGTCAGACCGATGATCCTGCGTATCTGGGGGCGAACACGCTTCAGGGCGCGGAACCTCTGCGCCTTAGATGACTTAAAGCTTGAGAGCTCATCGATGACCACGCAGTCAAATGGCCAGGGCTTGCACTTATACTGATTCACGAGCCAGACGACATTCTCCCGGTTGATGATACAAATATCGGCATCACGCAAAAGAGCAGCCTCCCGCTGCTTCACTGTGCCCATGACGACGCTGTAAGTGAGGCCCTTAAGGTGATCCCACTTACCGAGCTCCTCCGGCCACGTATCGAGCGCCGGACGCTTCGGAGCGATCACAAGCACCTTGCCGATATCCCACATCAGCTTGCTGATCGCTGTCAGCGTCGTCACGGTCTTGCCGAGCCCCATATCGAGAAAAAGCCCCGCCTCGGGATGCGTTATGATGAATTCTTCTGCGTATCTCTGGTATCCGTGAGGTTTATAAAGCATCACGCAGCTCCTCAAGGCTTGCTGCCCGGATCACGTCAAAGCCGAGGGCCTTAAGCTGAAACGCTACCCGTTTCTGTCTGGGTGTTCTGCCATCCGCAAGCCCTGGCCGCTTCACCTCGACAAATAGGATCCTGCCACCCGGAAGCAGCGCGATCCGATCAGGCACTCCCGTGAATCCGGGACTTGTCCATTTCAGAAACATCCCGCCCTTTGCTTCTACCTCGGTTTTCATCTTCTGCTCTAATCCTGCTTCAAGCATTCCTTGATTCTCCTTTCTGAATAACTGCTTGCGAACCCGCAGCACGATGAGCACCGCATATAAGGCAAGCACCGCCGCGACTGATATGACTACGAAATACGCAATGTCCATGAATACGTTCATGGCTCTCTCCTTTCTTACTTGTAAACGGTGTTAACGAAATAAACGCTCGCGCGCGTAAATGCGTAAATGTGCGTTTTTTAACGTGTATATATGTGTATATACGCATATATGTATGTATTTTTAGTTTTATATAATTACTGTTAATACTGTTAACACATGTGTGTAATGCTAAAATTTCAACGATTAAATGTAAACGCTTTCTGTTAACAAACTGTTCACACTGTTAACAAGTCACGAAACGCAGTCTGTTAACACTGTTCACAACTGTTTACAAAACTCGCACAAACCCTCGCTGACTGCCGTAGGGCCCTCCGATTCGTATGTTAGCTTTTCGCTTCCACCCAGGGATCCTATTCAACAGATTTAGGATCTCTCTAGCTTTTTGTAAGTCGTATGTCTTCGGGCTACCCTCAAATAGCTCACACCACACCTCAAGAGCACACACCCGGCTGCGCTGCACCGCCGCCAGGGTGTCGTCTGTCTTGCCGCCCCAGTCGGACCAGTACATCCTGCGCTCTTCTATGCTGCGGTCGTCCCAGTCCTCGGGCAGAGGTCTGTCCAGGAACTCCTGCACCACACCAAGCTTGCCTGATATCTCGGTATGCTCTTCCTGTACGAGGCGCGCCTGGTCTTCCTCGTCGTCGGTCAGATACCACTTTGCGCCGCTCTTGTAGAGAGCTACGGCTTCCGCCCAGATCTGATCCACCATAGCCTCGTCAATTTTATCCGCCATCCTGCGCCCTGTGTTGTCTACGTCTACCGGCCAGAAACGGCGGGCACCTGTATAGTCCTTGAGGAACTCAACATCGTTGGTACTGCCGAACAGGGCGCACTGTCTTGGATGCTCCTGCGTCCGTCTGGCGTACGCCGCCCGGTAGGTGTCGGAGCACTTTGACATGAATTGCTTGATCTGTTCAGACTCTGCTTTCCGTGTGGCGGCAAGCTCGCCCATCTCTATGATCCAGTACCCTTGGATCTGCTCATAAGCGTCCTTGCCGGATACCGTGTACAGAGAGTCAGAAAACCACTCCTTTCCCAGCTTGGCGAGCGTCGTGGACTTCCTGCACCCCTGCGGTCCTACCAGTACGAGCATATGGTCATGCTTGCAGCCAGGCTTATATATCCGGGCGACTGCGCCTACGAGGGCGGCTCTCGTCACCGCTCTCGTGTATGTGCTGTCTTCTGCGCCCAGGTAGGTGATAAACAGCTCCTCTATGCGCTTTTCCCCGTCCCAGGTGAGGGATTCAAGGTACTCACGTACCGGGTGTCTTACCTTGTGCAGCATCGCGATCTCTATGCCGTCCTTGACCTTGGCAGCAGAGTCAATGCGGTAGACTTCTTCAATATAGCGGCGCAGTCCTGCGTCATCTGCATCCACCCAGCCATGCCCCTCGCGCTCATCGAATGCGATCCATGGGAGATCACCTGACACCATCGGACGCTCTTTGAATGCGTCATAGTAGTACGCGTCTTTCAGGCGCGGGTCGTTCTCCATAATCAGCGCATAGTTGTGGATCGTGGAGCGGAACAAGCCCTTATCCGTCTTGTCAAGGTCGCGCGTCCACTCTTTATCTACTTCCTCACCGTCTGCTTCCAGATCAGCGAAGGCGTCCCCTACACGATCAAGCGCAAGCTGATAGCTCGCATCGTGATCCTTGAGGACAAGCTCCGTCATAGCCTGATAGCTTGGCAGCTTCGTTACTACAGTACCCGGCTGTGAGTCTTCGTCCTTGTCCGAAAACAGGTGCAGCCGGATGAGGTCGAATGCGTTTACCAGCTGACCGCTTGCAGGGTCTGTACCGTGATGAGAGTAACTAAAAGCCCCGTCGTCATAGAGTACGACGCCGCCAGTCGTAGAACCGGCGGCATAGGTGTAACGCCCCTCGCCTGCAGGGGTGTACACATCTGGTATAAACTTGTCAATCGCAGCAGGCACGTCATACACTTTGCAGAACGCTCCTACTACACCCGGCTTTTCTGTCGGGTCTCCCTGACGCTTTGCGTGTGCTGCCATCGCCTCAGACTGTCTGGATGATACCGGCCACTGTGTCGTATCTCTCCAGTCGTCATAGGTAGCAAGCACCTTATCAGCGTCAAGGATCTCCGCATCGTCTATTTCAAATATGTAATCCGCGTCAATGGAGCAGCTCGGCCAGTACATCAGCCTGTGAGCTTCATAAGTCGTGTCGTCGAAGTAGTCGATTCCGATCATCTGGGCGATGCGCCGGGAGATCGCGCCGTACTCGTCCGGGCTTACCTTGCGGTTAAGCGGGATCACCAGACGCAGCCTTGCCGCGTCCGGCGTATGAGAGTGCGTACTGTAGCAGACTGCCGCGTGGTCTACGTTCAGCTCGTACAGCGTCCACAGATCCACACCCGCGGGTATGCTGTCCGCGTCCAGGGTGACACAGTACCTGCTCGTGATGTTCTCTGCTTTACGTCTACCGTGAGCGATCACACCCGCCACGAAGCCTCCTACGTCCTTACAGGCGTCTTTTTTCGGCTTAGGCATTCTCTGGTACTCCTGAAGCGTTTCGCTCGTTCTCTGGGGCACTGAGAGCCTTGCAGCAAGCTCCGACCACTTCATGTCTGCGTTCACCCACTTTGTGGACTTACGTGACGCGCCCGTCGCGATCTTTATGTCGATGTCGTGCTTTAAATCCAATTTCTGCATTTTTTTCTCCTATTTACTCACCACGAGCCATATGGTCTATGATCTCTCCCGGATCTTGCGGAGCATTATATCTTGCACTAACCATACTTGACAGGATCAAAAGATAATTGATCGCATCGGTAAGTTTTTCCTGCCAACGCGGGTATGCACTCGCTCCGGGGTTTTTCGCCATCTCCACGATACAGGTCAGGTGCTTTGAAAACAGGGTCATCAGCACCTGCTCCGGTGTCTGCTCCAGCAGATCGGCAGCACGGTTAAAGTGCCAGTACGGATCCTCGTGGTTTCCGTAGTCCTCGAATTTTTTAGCGAGGATCTCCTCGCAGGTCATCATCTGATTTTGGATTGCGCTCATCATCGGATTATCTTTCATGTTAATCAGTCCTTTCTGTAAAAATCACACTCGTAAGCGTCGGCGTTCAGCGGAAGCCCCGGTGCCCAGCTGATCGGCTCGCCCATAGTTGCGGCGATCAGCTCAATACCTATATCGTCCTCACCCACTTCACAGATCACCTCGTCATGGACGTGAAACACGATTCTTACGTTAAATCTGCGTGTGAGCCTGCGCATCGACTCGGCCAGACAGTCACGGGCGACCGCCTGGACGATGTTCTCTACGATCTTGGGTCCGTATGTCTCGATACGTCCCCAGCCGCCTGTCCCCTGGATCGTGCCCATATATGTGATACTGTCATGCGCATCGATTCGCGGCATGACGTATGATAGCTCTCTGCCTGACGGCAGCTCTATCCGCATCAGCTTCCCTGTTCTTCGCATTCTGATCCCGGGACGCACGATCTGAGCCCGACCTGTGCGGATCAGCTGGCGGGCGCACTTATCGACATCCCACCAGAACCGTGTCACGTGAGGGTTTGCTGTCCGCCACTGATTGACCAGCGGGCGCAGCTCGTCCTCATCAAGTCCCATATCAAGAGCGCCCATCGATTTCAGCGCGCCCTCTGCGCCGCCATAGCCCAGCGCCAGTTCTGCGATCTTGCCCTTCTGGCGCAGGTGTCCGTTTATGCCGTGCTTTTCTACCGGCACCTTAAACATCTTCGAGGCAGACGCGCAGTAAATGTCACCGCCGTCCTTGAATACATCAAGCCGCCATTCTTCGCCCGCAAGCCAAGCAAGGACACGCGCCTCGATCGCGGAGAAGTCCGCCACGACGAAGCGGCAGCCCTCGCGGGGTATGAATGCGGTACGGATCAGCTGGCTCATGGCGTCCGCCGGATCGTCAAACAGGGCTTCAAATAGATCGAACTCTCCCGCTCTCAGTATCCCTCTGGCGGCGTCAAGCTCTGCATCCGGCATCTTGTTCTTCGCCAGGTTCTGCAGCTGTACCAGTCTGCCCGCCCATCTGCCGGTGCGGTTCGCTCCGTAAAACTGCGTCAGCCCCCGGATACGTCCATCTTTGCAGACACACTGAAGCATCTTGGAGTACTTCGCTATGCTGGTTCTTGCCAGCTGAGTCCTGATCTCAAGGAACCGCTCCACTTTCGGCGCGTCTCCTACACGCTCAAGCAGTGACTTTATCTTGTCTTTCGCTATGGAGTCTACTTCAACATTCGTCTCCTGCTTGATCCATTCCTTGATCTGCGTCGGGCTATTTGGGTTCTCCATGCCGGTGAGTGCTTTCGCTTCTGCTACATAGCGGGCTTTTATGTGCTTGTCCAGTCTTACGGCGTTCTCTGCCAGCTGGCGGTCGAGCCTTACGCCGCGATCGTTGATCTCCTGATCGATCTCCCACAGATCCTGCTCGCGCTCCCACCATCCGCCAAGGTATGGCAGACACTTCTCTGCGATCGCCATCTCGGCGACCACGTCCTGTCTGTTGTACTCTATGTACTTCTCCCACTTCTCAGGATCGTGCTCCGGCAGGTTTCTGGTACGCCCGCCGTTGGCTTTCGTCGGTTTACAAGGCTTTGCAAAGTACCGTATGAGCTCTCTGCCCTCTTTGATCTTCTGCTTGTCCTCCGGCAGTCCTAAAGCCGCCCCGACCTCTGCCAGAGAGCCGGGCAGGCCCAGCTCGGCGGCAAGGATCTTCGTGTCGCGCCACTGCTCCGGTCTCATCAGCTCGCCGTAGTAGTGCGTCAGACACACCCGCTCAAAGTTGGCGTTGTATGCCGTCTTGAGTACGTCAGGATCCGTGAGGGCTATCTGTATATCCGTCGGCAGCTCCTCGCCTCTGGCAAAGTCCACCACCTTGACAGGGCCGCCATCGCAGCTGTAGCCGAACAGCATGATCTCAAAGCTCGGGTGCTCCGCATAGGCGTATACTCCGGAGCTGACAAGCTCAACTTCGGAGTATGTTTCAATGTCTATGCAGAGGATCGCCCGGCACATTAGTCTAAGAGCCCGCCGAGGGCTTCTGCTTCAGGATCGTCCCAATCGTCATCCCAGTCTGCGTCTGTCACGTGCCCTCCTGCCAGAGGCTCACCCTCTCCAAGCTTCATGACTCCGTTGAGTCCTGCTGTAACGCCCTTGTTTCCGGCAGTATCATAAACGAAAAAGTTTATGATCGCTCTACCATAGCAGCCGGAGTATACCTCGCTTGGCTCTGTGATCGGTGCCTTGCTTGCGTCCACGATCACCGGCTTGTTGTTGCTGTTGACCGTGATGACATAGTGCCCTTTGCATTCAGGTCCGAAATCTTCACCGCTCGGACGCTCTCCGTCGCCGTCGTGGATCGTGGTAGCCAGATTGGTCGGGAGCTTCTTGCCCGGATTCTTTTCCCTGTACAGCTTCTTCGCTTCCTCGATCGCTGTCTTGATCTTGCCCAGGGTCTTTGTATCGGTCTTCGGGATCAGCAGCGTCAGGCTGTACTTAAGCTGCCCTCCCTGATTTTCTTTCGGCTCGAAGATGTTAACGAAACTGAAACGAACTCTACCTGTTGTGATCTGTGTTTTACCTGCCATTTTTCTATTCCTCCTCAAATGCTTCTAAAATAGCGTCTTCCGGGTGTAATTCCGGTCTCTTATCCGACTGCGGTGCAAGCGCAGGACCGCCCTTTGGCTTTACGATCAGCTCGCCCAGGGTCTCGGCTGCCTGCTTCTTGCCTAACGCTTTTTCGATCTTCGTGATACCGATCAGGCTCACGTCATAGATCTGTTCATCTGTTAGTCCTGCCTCGCGCAGCGCCTTGGCGGCTGCGTCTTCGTCTACGATCTTCCGGCGGGTCTTAGCCTCTACCAGTTTCCAGCCTGGTATCTTATCTCCAGCCATCAAGTGCTGTGTAGCGGCTCTCTCCAAGTCCCCGAGCCATGTCTTCATGTCCCGTGTCTTTTCCAGGATCTCGCCCAGGCGCTCCATCGTCAGGATTCCCGGGTCTGCGTTGTCGTCAAATAGCTCAACGAACTTCTCTGCTCTGGCGGCGCACTCGTCTTTTGCCTTGCAGAACCTGCAGGCTGCTTCGCTTGGTGCAAACACGCCTGCGCCGCTCAAGGCTTCATCGGCTTTTGGCTTGACGATATCAGTGAGCCAATCCTCAAGCTCACGCGCTGTCAGGAATGCGCTGGATACGTTATTGATCCGTGGCTGTATGATCGTCATACCGATCGTCTCGATATCATACAGCGGTTCAAGCAGTGCCCAGGCGCCTGCGGCGTAGAGCTGCATCTGCGGGTTACCTGCAGCAGAGACCTCTACACCCTTGCCGTATTTAAAATCGATCACGTGGATCGCGTTTCCCGAGATCACGATACAGTCGGCTGTACCGAAGCACTCCGGCACCCAGCGGGACAGATCGAGACGATGCTCGAACATGACCGCCGGATCTTCTCCGTCCTGCTCTTTCAGCTGGCTTACCAGCTCTTTGATGTAGTTCGCATAAAAGGCGGCTGCCTCTTCGACCTCTGCGTCGTGGAACTCCGCGTTATAGATTTTCTTCTTTCGGGCTGTAAGCTGCCTCTTGGTGATTTGCCCGGTAGCGTACTTTGCCTCAAGCTCGCATAGTGCATGAGCGTATGTACCCTCGGCAGCGTACCGGCTTTCCCTTTCTTCAAATCCCGCCTCCAGTGCGATCGACGCAGTGCATTTTAACCACCGCGCTGCGCTGGATGGGGATAACTTCGCGTGCTTAGTCATCACATCGCCTCCAATCTCTTAAGTACTTCCGGCAGATCCTGTTCTGCAAGTCCGCTTAGCTTGGCTGCGCCGGAATCTTTAAACACTTTTAACATATCCGGCGCTTTGCCCTTGGCCGTCAACTCGTTTCCGATCTGGCGGATCCGGGAGCGCAGGGCGTCCGGATTATCTGCGGCCTTGTCTGGCTCCGACACCTCCTGCGGATACAGCTTCGGGACGTCTTCCTCCCACGGCGGTGTTTCCTCGGCCTGCTTCGGTTCATCTGCTGGCTCTTCGCCTGCGTGGTGTTGGTCGCAGTCGCAGGTCTGCGGGTCTTCCGTAGTCGTAGACTCCCCGGCTAACTTCGTGCCCAGGATCTGGGCGACGGCTGTGACAACTGTCACCTGCTCCAGCTCGCTGTCCGCGAGCTTGATCGTGATTTCCATTGTCATATTCCTCCTTTATCTTCTTTAAAATCAGCTCCATAGCTTCATCAGTCATGGTTCTGCTTCCTTTCGTTAAACTTTATGATTTAACCTAGTTAAACTTCCTAGGCAAAAAAATAGCTCCCATACTCTTCCGGCGGAATCTCAAGTAGTCTTGACCATGTCACTATGTCATTTTTGCTAAACTGCGACTCGCCGTTCATTTTTTTCGATACAGAGACCCGGGAAAGACCCACCTCGTCAGCAAAGCGCCCCAGAGTGCCGTACTTCTCAATGATCCGCCCTCTCAGCTTTACGTAAGTGAATTCTACCATCTATCTTTCTCCTTTCTCATCATAGCGGCCACATGCGGCGAAGCACCACAGACCGCCGTCGTCGTTATGCCAGCAGTGCGGACACTGCTGCCACCCATCACATTTTACATCGAAGATTACTATCATTTTTCCCTCCTCTTGATAAACAATCCACTTTTTCCTTCTGTTATGTCAGAGTAGTTTCTGACGTATACGTACGCGCTGCCTGTCTGCTCGTCGATCGTCACTGTATAACCTGTCTCCTCGCTCGGTCGATGAGGTGTAGCTCCCATATAAAGCCCTGCGATCCAGGCGGTGAAGATCAGCACCGCGCAAAGCAGTACGACCGTTACTCTTTTACCCATTTCCTATAGCCCTCCACTCCCGGAGTCATCGGCTGCTGTCCGCCACCGTTAGGTCTAAGGTCTGTGCAGTGCACCCGCTGTCCCTCTTCGTCGATCAGGATAGCAGCGACGCAGTGCATACAGTGCCCGCTGCAGCCCTGCGCGATCCCTTTACTTCTCGCCATAGCAGTGTCGCACTCTGTCCGCATACTCCGCCTCCTCTCCTTTCGTCATCAGCGGTACCAGACATTCGATATCTACCAGTACAGGCTTGCAGCTCTCCGCAAACCGTACCGGGAGCAAGCCCCCTGTAGGCTCTCCTGCCACTCTGGCGATCGCCGTATCAGATAGCCCCGCGATTATTACCAGCTGACCGGTCTCAAACTTAAAAGCCATGTCTAGTCCTCCCCGGTCCTCTCTTTTGTGCTTTCACTCGCCTCAAGCTCCAGGTCTCTGAACAACTCCGCAGGATTAACTCCGTAGAAGTCGCACAGACTGAACATCAGTCTCGCTGATAAATACTGCGCGCGTTCAGCGGCGCTGACCTGCGCCTGCGTATAGCCCAGAGTATCCTCCAGGGCGCTCTGACTCAGCTGTCTGCTCTCCCGAAGTGCCCTGAGCCGCTCGCCTGCGCGCGCCTGCCAGTCGGCGTACCCCTTCGGCGGGTCTGCGTCCCAGACGTTGATCGGACACTTCCGTGGTCGGGAGTTTATGCCGCGCCGCGTACACCCAAGAGCGCAGAACTGTTCACCGTGCGGATGAAAGATGTTGAAATCGCAGTCTATACACTTTTCGGGAAGCTCTCCCGGATAAACGATGATACCTATCTTACTCATGCTAATTCCCTCCTAACTGGTAAAATGATACCTACCATCTGACCGTCCTCATAGACTCTTACGGGATCAATCGGACGCTTACACTGCAGCTTCGCCCCGGGGTCGAAGTGCTTCATCAGCCGGGTGTCAATCGCTACATCGTCGTTTAAGATCATCAGGTTGCGCTTCGGCTTTTTCTTTGCCGGTACCATGTACATCCGTGTCACGTCCTGATAGTCTTCTGCTGCGGCAGCCTTGTCCCAGACTAGCGCTACCGACTTCGTGCGCTTCTTTTTGGCGAAGCTGATCGGCACGTCAGCAGCGGGGAGCTTGTACAGCACGAAGCCATCCGGGGTAATAAGCAGATTGCCGTCCACCACGTCCCACGAGAGCTTAGATACTTTCATCGCTGCGGCTACGCAGTCCTTGAGTATTGGTAAGATCTTCACTTCTCATCCTCCTCTCCTGCAGGGATCCGCAGCTTTGCAAGCTCGATCGCAAGCTTGTACGCCCTGCCATGTTCGTTGTCTCCGTGGGTTTTTTCGACCTGCTCGGCGAACTCATCTATTGTCCCGGAGAAGCAGCCGCAGGTTACGCCAATCCCGGCGCGTGTCTTGAAAAACGTAGTTGTGCCGTTTCTGGAGCCAATCCTGCTGATCCACAGCACCTCTGCGTTGCCGTACACCTCTGCGTTGCCGTACACCTCTGCGTTGCCGTACACCCGTGCGTTGCCGTACACCTCTGCGTTGCCGGACACCCGTGCGTTGCCGGACACCTCTGCGTTGCCGTACACCTCTGCGTTGCCGTACACCTCTGCGTTGCCGTA
>CALACZ010000222.1 GCA_937890735.1 uncultured Bacillota bacterium | reverse complement strand
AGTACGCAATTGCAAAATTGCACGCACCATCGGCGACCACGCACAACGCCCTGTAGGGGCGGACGACCCTGTCCGCCCGTGGGGCAACAGCAAATTTGCTGCGGCGTATCGTGAAAACGTAAAATTGCCCGACACGCCGTAGGGGAGGGGTTCTACCCCTCCCGCGCAGGACACAAAAACAAATTCGCACAACAAACGGCGACAACGCACCATATCCCGTCCCGCATTGGTGCATCCCAATTTGCAGCATTGTACCGCCGGGAGGGGTAGAACCCCTCCCCTACGCAAATTTGGCGGTTTTGGCAAACGAACGAAAACCGTGCGATTTGGGGGGGGTGCGACGCAGCGGGTCGATGTGGGCATCGACCCCTACAAACGGTGTGCGGTTTCACATTGGCGCGTCCGTTTTTGCGGGTGCATACCGCCGGGCGGACAGAGTCGTCCGCCCCTACGCTAATTATTCATCATTCACCATTCATCATTCATGATTCATTAACAAAAAACGGGAGGGGCAAGCCCCTCCCCTACGTTACGACGAATTACGGGGAACAGCGCACAAAACGGAGGGGCATCCGCCCCTCCGTTCGTCAGTTTTCGGATTTTTCTTCGTCCTTCTTTTCTGGCTCGCCGCTGTACCAGATCGTGAGGATGAGCCCGATGAAGCCCAGCGCGACGCCGACGGTGGCGACGCTCGTGGCGGCGAACGCGACTGCCAGCAGAATGCCGAACAGCAGCAGCGCGATGCCTGCAAGCTGCTTTTTCACAGGTCATTCCCCCTTAATATTCGCGCTGGAGCGCGACCACAACGCCCAAGATCGCCGCCTCGCGCCCGTCGATGGGCTGATACGCCGGATTCTCCGGCAGCAGCCACACGCCCGCCTCGTCGCGGCGCAGGCGCTTGACCGTCGCCGAATCGTCCAGCAGCGCGACGACGATCTGCCCGTTTTCCGCCGTTTCCTGCGGACGGATGACAACGGTATCGCCGCTGAGAATGCCCGCGCCGATCATCGAATCGCCGCGCACGCGCAGCGCGTAGCAGCCGCTCGGACCTTCCCACGGGATGTAGCGCTCAATATTTTCGACCGCCAGGATCGGCACGCCCGCCGTGACCACGCCCACGACCGGGATACGCCCCGGCTGGTGCGATTCCGACAGCGCGATGGTGCGCTTTTTCATGCTGCCCATCTGGATCGCTCCCTCCTCACGCAGGGCGTTGAGGTGGTAGTGCACCGTGGCCGTGGATTGCAGCCCCACCGCCTGACAAATTTCGCGCACGCTCGGCGCGTACTTGTTTTCTGCGATAAATTTTGTGACAAAGTCGAGAATTTCCTGCTTTTTGGTCGTTCTGCGCCCCATGAAGCTCCCTCCCGTTTTGTTGTGCATTCAGTATAGCACACTGCTCACAAAAAAGCAAACGTTTGTTTATAATTTTTTACAGTCCCTCGCCGTCAAAGCTCGGAATGTATGTGGTCTCGGCGGCGGACAGGTCCTGCGTAAAGCCGTTTTTGATACCCAGCAGCTCCAGATACGACAGCGCGGCGGCGTATTCATCCTCCGTCACGCGGCGGTCGAGCGGCGGCTCGTTTTTCGCGCGCCCGGCGGGCGTGTACTGGCTCATGAGGCTCAGCAGCACGTCTCCGCGCGGGAACGCGTCGGCGAACCAGTCGAGCGCGCCGAGCGTGTTGTCCAGATACCCCGGCAGGACGAGATGGCGCACAAGCGTCCCGCGCACGAGCTGCTCGTCCTCGATCACCGCCGCGCCGGTCTGCCGCACCATCTCGCGGATGGCGGCGTCGGCGATCTCGGGATAGTCCGGCGCGCAGGACAGTCGCGCGGCAAGCTGCGCGTCGGAGTATTTATAGTCCGGCAGATACACGTCGATCAGCCCCTCGAGCTGCCGCAGCGTCTCGACTGACTCGTACCCGCCGCAGTTGTACACGACCGGCACGGGCAGCTTCGGCGTGAGCGCGGGCAGGATGGACGGCAGAAAGTGCGTCGGCGTGACGAGGTTGATGTTCTGCACGCCGTCGTCAATGAGGCGCAGGAATACGTCGCGGAGCTGCGCCGATGTGAGCGGCTGCCCCGCGCCGTTTGCGGAAATTTCGTAATTCTGGCAGAAGCGGCAGCGCAGCGTGCAGCCCGAAAAAAACACCGCGCCGCTGCCGTATGACCCGGAGATGACCGGCTCTTCCCAATAATGCGCGGCGGCGCGCGCCGCAACGATCCGCCCCGGCATTTTGCAAAATCCGCGCTCGCCCTGCGTGCGATCGACCCCGCACCGCCGCGGGCACAGACGGCAGTGTTCATAGCTCAGCATGGTTCACTCCCCTTTCCGCCCAGTATACCGCAATCGCGGCGGCTTTACAATCCCCCGGCGGTGTGGTAAACTGGTGGAAACCCACAGATCGGAGAGATATAATGAATAGATTGAAAATATTCGCGCTCGGCGCGGCGCTCTGTCTGGCGCTCACCGCCTGCGCTGTGCAGATCGGACCGGCGGCGCAGCTCACGCCCGCCGAGACGCAGCCTATGCAGGACGAGCAGCAGCCTGTGTACAGCGAGTCCGCCGAGCAAACGCCTGCGCGCGAGCTGCCGGTGGAGGAAGTCCCGGCGCAGAGCGTGCCGACCGTCGTCATCACGACCGACGTGGAGGACGGCTTTTTTGACGAGGTTTGCAGCTACCGCTTGGAAATGCCCGACATTGAGGACAATGACGACCCGGCGCTGGAGAAGATCGAGAACTTTTTTGACGCCTTTGAGGATTCGCTCGAAAACTACTGCGGCACAACGGTTTATAATGAGGCGCAGACGCGCAATACCGTCGCCAACGTGACCGGCGCGTTCACGGCGGCGCAGGAGGCAGAGCGCCTGACCGTCACCTACACGCTCACCGAGACGTATGCCGACCAGCCGGGCGCGGCGGTCGAGCGCACGCGGACGATTGTGTTCGACGTGACCACGGGCGAACTTCTGGAGGACAGCGCCGGATGAATGTTTCACGTGAAACACGGAAAACCGGCGACGTGGTCACGTTGACCATCACCGGCTACACCGCCGAGGGCGCGGGCGTGGGGCGCGTGAACGGGCAGGTCGTGTTCGTGCCGCGCGCCATCGCGGGCGAGACGCTGCGCGTGCGCATCGTGAACGTCGGGAGAACCGCGGCGCACGGCGAAATTCTGGACGTGCTGGAAAAATCGCCGCACCGCATCGCGCCCAACTGCCCGTATTTTGACCGCTGCGGCGGCTGCGATTTCCGCCACATGGACTATGACGAGGAGCTGCGCCTGAAAAAACAGCGCGTTCTGGACGCGTTTTCGCGCCTCGGCGGTGTAGAGCTGGCAGAGCTGCCCATCACGGGCGCGCGCGAGCTGGACGGCTACCGCAACAAGGTGCAGTACCCCGTGCAGCCGCGCGGAAAGTCGGCAGTGGCGGGGTTTTTCCGCCCGCGCACGCACGAGGTCACCCCCATCGACACCTGCCGCATCCAGCCGCCGTGCGCCGACGATCTGCGCCGCGCGGTGCTGCGCTGGATGGCGGACTGCAAAGTCCCCGCTTACGACGAAAAACGCCACACCGGCGCGGTGCGGCATATCTATCTGCGGCGCGGCTGGATGCGCGGCGCGGTGCTGCTGTGCGTCGTGCTGAACGCGGAAAAAACGCCGCACGCGGATAAGTTAGTTGCCGCCGCGCGGGCGGCATGCCCGGAGGTCACGGGCGTGGTCGCGTCGTACAACACCCGGCGCGGCAACGCCGTGCTGGGTGACCGCTTTGAGACGCTCTGGGGCAGCGGCGCGCTGCGCGATACGCTCTGCGGTCTGGAATTTTCCCTCTCCCCCGCCGCGTTTTATCAGGTGAATCACGACCAGGCGGAGCAGCTGTATGAAAAAGCGCTGGCGCTCGCCGCCGTGGACGAGACGCAGACGGCGCTCGACCTGTACTGCGGCGCGGGCACGATCACGCTGTGCCTCGCGCGCCGCGCGGGCAAGGTCTACGGCGTGGAGATCGTGCCGGAGGCGGTGGGGAATGCGCGCGAAAACGCCGCGCGCAACGGCGTCACAAACGCGGAGTTTTTCTGTGCGGACGCGGGCGCGGCGGCGCTGGAATTTGCAAAGCGCGGCGAAACGCTGGACGTGATCGTCGTCGATCCGCCGCGCAAGGGTCTCTCGACGGACGTGGTGCAGGCGCTGGCGCAGATGTCGCCGAAGCGCATCGTCTACGTCTCCTGCGACCCGGCGACGCTGGCACGGGATGTCCGCGAACTGCGGACACATGGCTACAAGGTCCAGACCGCCGAGGCGGTCGATCTCTTCCCAAGATGCGCCCATATCGAGACGGTCTGCCTGCTGACGCGGGCTGATTCCGACGAAAAGGAGTAAAAATATGAATATTCTCATCATCGACGCGCAGGGCGGCGGCGTGGGGCGGCAGCTGGTGACGGCGATCCGGGAGCGTCTCCCGGGCGCGGACATCACCGCCGTCGGCACGAACGCCGCGGCGACGAGCGCCATGCGGAAGGCGGGGGCAGACTGCGCCGCCACGGGCGAAAACGCGGTGGTCGTGTGCAGCCGGAGGGCGGACGTGATCGTCGGCGCGATCGGCATCGTCATCGCCGACGCGATGCTCGGCGAGATCACCCCGCGCATGGCGGCGGCGGTGGCGCAGAGCGGCGCAAAGCGCGTGCTGCTGCCCGTGAGCCACTGCGACAACATCGTCGCCGGCGTGCAGGACCAGACCGTCGCCCGCCTCGTGGACGCGGCGGTGCAGGAGCTCTCCAAATTCTCCAAATTTCAGAACGGGTCTTGCGGCGGCGTCTGATCGACGGTATAATGATAAAAAGCAGGCAGCAGCCTGCAAACCGGCACAGCAGTGCCGGGTCGAACGCATTTTGCGGTGCACCCCTTAAAGCCTTCCCCATGTTGGGGAAGGTGGCTCGCGCAGCGAGACGGATGAGGAGAAGGGTGGTACGTTCTGA
>CALACZ010000221.1 GCA_937890735.1 uncultured Bacillota bacterium | reverse complement strand
TAGAATAGAGGCGATTGGCGTTGGACGGCCCGAGAATGGGGACGGTGGCGTCGCCCGCGAGCTTGGCTTCCTTGAACGCCTTGGCGACGTTCTCAACGTCGCTGAGTGTCTTGGGCACGTCGAGTCCGAGTTGGTCGAGCCAGTTCTGGTTGATCATCAGAACGCTGACGCCCTCGGTCGAGACGGTCATGCCGGTCAGGCAGCTCAGCTCGCCGTCATACGAGCAGGACTCAATGAAGCGGTCATAGACCGGCGCGTAGACTTCCTTGATGCCGTCGCAGACGTACTTTTCATAATCCTCGGCAATGTTGCGGAGCTGACCGTTTTTGGCGGCAGCCTTCCAGTACTGCGGGGTGCACATCCAGGCGTCGGGCAGCGTGTCCGAGGAGATCGCCATGGCGAGCTTCTGATCGTAGTCGGCAGTGGAGGCAGTCCAGTCGAATACGATCTTGATGTTGTACTCGTCGAGTAGCCAGCGGGTGTAGAAGTTATCCTCTACCGTGTCGTCGCCCTCCAGCGTGTCCACGGCGTCCGCGCCGATGGCGTAACAGATGTGCAGCTCAAAGGGCTCATCAAACTGCGTGAAATACTTATTCGGGTTTTCCGGCTCTTCCGCCGGCTTGACGCTGCCGTCGGCGGCAGGTGCGTCAGCCGCCGTGTTGGCGCTGGTGTCGTTGGAAACCTCGGCGGGGGTCTTACTGCACGCGGCAAGGCTCATGACCATGACCAGCGCCAGCAGTAATGCGATGATTTTCTTCATTTCATTTCCTCCTCCAATTCTGTGTGACGGATGCGGTGAGCGTAGCACGGATGACAAATACAGGCTGCCTGCTTTGGATGTTATCATACTATCACAAAAAAGCGGGGTCGAAAACGGCACTGCCTGTTCAAACCGCCCAACATTTCGGACGAGTGGTGCGCCCTATTCTTGATTTTCAGAACAATTTGCCCGGTATCGCCCGGGGAAGCAGCCTGCGACCTCGCGGAAGGCATTTTTGAAGTTGCTCGTGTCGCCGTAGCCGCACCGGCGCGCGATCTCGGATTGCGGCAGCGTGGTGTTTTGCAAAAGCTCCATGGCATTGCGGATGCGCTCGCGGCGCACAAAGGCGTTGAAGGTGATGCCGAGAATTTTCTTGAAGCTGACGGAAAAGTAGCTGCGGCTGTAGTTGACGGAATCAGCAACGTCCGTCGCCTGGATCGGCTCGGCGCTGTGCTGCCAGATATATTCTGCTGCCATCATCAGCCTTGCGTGCACGGTGCTGCTCTGTGCGAGAATCTGTACGCGGTACTGCTCACGGCAGCCGTGCAGATACGAAAGCGCCGCCTGCGCGTTTTCCAGATGCCGCACATGACCGAACTGTACCTGCGTGTCGGCACCAATGCGTGCCATAACTGCGGCGAGGAGCTTTTCCAGCGAACGCATATGGATATAGCCTGTTTGCAGGAGCTGCGCGGCAAGGTCCATCTGATAGTTGTCATACAGCCACAAAACACCGCCGAGCGCCTGCTCCAGCGCAGCGAGCTGCTCATTTTCTGCTTCGGTTTCAAAGCAGGTACTGTTCTCCGCAATGCCCTTGCGGATGCGTTGCATGATGTCGTTGTAGTCCTCCATCTCCATTTTGTCTTTGGAGATATAGTCCAGCGCGCCAAGGCGGAGCGCCTCCTGCACATACTCAAATTCCTCGTGGAAGGTCAGCAACACAAAGTGGATATGCCGGGATTCCTCTTTGACTCGCCGAATCAGTTCGATCCCATCCATGACCGGCATGGCGATGTCCACAAACATCAGATCGACCGGGTTCTGCTGGATAAATTCCAGTGCCCGCCTGCCGTTGGCGGATTCACCAACGATCTTCATGCCGTATTTTTCCCATGGAATCATGGAGATCAGCCCCATCCGGGCGAAACGGTCATCATCGACAATCAGAACGTTGATCATTTGCTGTTCCCTCCTGCATCCTGAGCGCGCTCCTGCGGTGCAGGATCGATCGGCAGGCGGAGCGTCACGCGCGTGCCGCCGCCGACGGCGCTTTCAATATGGATCTGCGCGCGGTCTGCAAACATCGCGGACAAGACGGTCTTGACATAGCGCAGACCGATTCCGGCGGAGCTGTCGTGCACGGTCATGTTCCGCTCGATCCGCTCCAGCGTCTGCGTGCTCATGCCGACGCCGTTGTCCTGCACATAGACACACGCCCAATCGTCCTCGCGGCACACGCGGATGTCGATGTGATCGCCAATATCCAACCCGTGCTCGATGGAGTTCTCCACGATCGGCTGGATAAACAGGCGCGGCGTCGCCATATCCAGATACGCGCCGTCCTCGACCTGAAGCGCGTAGGCGAAATCATAGCGCTTTTCCTGCAATTGCAGGTATAGACGGAGAATTTCCACCTCCTTGCGCAGCGTCGGCGGGGTAGTGTCTTTGCCAAGCGAATAGCGCAGGATGCCGGTCAGCTGGGCGATATATTGATCCGTGCCGCCGGGAATATTCATTTTTGCCTGCCAGTAGGCGGAATTGAGCGAGTTCAAAAGAAAGTGCGGATTGATCTGATAATAGAGGATTGTCCGCTCAACCTCGCTATTGCGCCGCTCGGCGGCTTCGACAGCACGCATCTGCGCATGGAGCTGCTTGATCATCCAGTCGAAGCGATCGAGCAGCTGGTCATAGTCATACAGCCCCGTTCGGTTTGTGACCTTGCTGAGATTGCCCTCGCCGACGCGCTGGATCTCCTGCTGCAAAATACGGTTCTTTTTAATGACAAGCTGGTTGAGCAGGAACACGGCGACGGCGATCATGACCGCGCTGAGCAGGACTGCCAGCAGGAAGTGGCGGAGCTGAAGGTCGATGCTGCGGTAGATACTTTCCTGCGAGGCGAGCAGGACGTTCAGCGCGCCGAATTTTCCGACACAGCGCGACCAGAAATATCCCTCCCAGCGCCCGAACTGCTCGGCAGACTCCGCAATGTCTGTCAGCTGCGTTCCGGCAGAGATGGTGTCGCTGGAGGAATACAGAACGCTGCCGCTGTCGTCGAGTTGCAGAAAGATCAGATCGTATCCGTAGCTTTTGCGGTATTCGTCCACGAGCATATCGAGATCGACCGGTTTTTCAACGTAAACAGCTAAATTTTTGTTGGACGAGCTCGGCGTGCTACGCAGCAGCGAGACGACGGAGATGTTGCTGAATCGGCTCTGCGAGGTATGCACGGAATGAAATACCAGCGAGCCGGTCTGCTGAATCGCCGACAGCTGCACAGGGCAAAAGGAGGTTTTAACGGGCTGGTAGCCGCTGAGATAGTTCAAGTCCAAAACGGTGTCATAGTAAATAGCAAGATTGCTCCCGGCGGAGAAGGTGGCGGTGGTCAGCAGCTCATCTACAGAGAGCATAGTGTCGTGCTTCTGCATATAGGATTCCGCCTGCATATATTGGGAAAATTCATGCCCGATCATGCCGGAGGTGTCCATGAGCTGAGAGATCTGAAGTAGTGAATCATAGTTGTTTTCCAGTGTTATTTCGATGCTTTCATTGGCAACCTGCATGGTGGATCGGCCATGATCCTCCAGAGTTGTGCGCAGAATGGAGTAAAATGTCATCTGGATCAAGAGCATACAGCCGATTACCGAAACAGAAACGATCAGCGTAAAGCGGCTGCTGATGGTATTGAGCCGGATTGCGTGCCGAGCCATGCGCACACCCCCCTTTTTTCTATGATTTTACTCTAACTCAACGTCCCTTTCATGTCAAGCGGTGCATGGGCAATCACCTGGTTTGTTTTGTGATCTCAGCACAAATCCTGCCTTGACGTCACTCAGTATTTGTGCAATATATGGTACAGATGCAGCAAGAAAGGGGACGCGCCATGCGATATTATGAGGATATGCAGCATACCTCGGAGAACCGTCTGCCGCCACGTGCGCACTACATCCCGGAAGGATGCGCGCAGTACCAACTGCTGAACGGAACGTGGCAGTTTGCGTTTTTTCCCGACGGCGACGCCGCCGGAGAGCCGCAGCGGTGGGATGAGATCCCTGTCCCTTCCTGCTGGGAGCTGTACGGCTATGAAGCACCCAATTATTCCAACGTTAATTATCCCTTCCCGGTCGATCCACCCTATGTGCCGAATGAGAACCCGCTCGGCGTTTATCAGCGGATGTTCTTCATCGCGGATGACGCACTGTGCACCTATCTGATGCTGGAGGGTGTCTGCTCCTGTGCAGCGGTGTTCGTAAACGGGTGCTATGTCGGCTTTACGCAGGGCAGCCATCTTTCGGCGGAATTTGATCTGACTGCGCTGGTGCACCCAGGGGAGAATACGCTGCGCATCCGCGTGCATAAATGGTGCGTGGGGAGCTACTTGGAGGATCAGGATTTTCTCCGCTTTCACGGCATTTTCCGCGATGTATATCTGCTGCGCCGCCCGGAGGGGCATTTGACAGACTTTGCACTGATGACCGATCTGCAAAGCGTGAAGATTACGACAGACCGCCCTGCCAAGGTGCGGATACTGGACGGCGTCCGGGTCATCGCGCAGCGGATGTGCCACGGCAGGGCGACCATCACGATCCCGGACGCGAAGCTGTGGAACGCAGAGCAGCCGTATCTGTACACGCTGGAGCTGCGCTGCGCGGGCGAGATCATCCGGCGGCGCTTCGGTCTGCGCACGGTCGGCGTGTCTGCGCAGCGGGAGCTTTTAATTAACGGCACGCCCGTCAAGCTGCGCGGTGTGAACCATCACGATACGACGCCCGACGGCGGCTGGGTCATTACGCCGGAACAAATTCGTAACGACCTGCTGCTTATGAAGCGGCTGAACATCAATACGATCCGCACGTCGCATTATCCGCCCGTGCCGTACCTGACCGAGCTTGCGGACGAACTGGGCTTTTACGTCGTGCTGGAAAACGATATGGAGGCGCACGGCTTTATCCAGCGCAACCCAAACGTGCTCTATCACTATGACAATCAGTCGCCGGACTGGCCCGGCAACGTGCCGCAGTGGGAGCAGGAGCATCTGGAGCGTATGCACCGCACGCTGGAGCGGTTCAAGAACGACTCGTGCGTGATCATGTGGTCGGTCGGGAACGAATCGGCATACTGCGAGGCGCAGAAAAAGATGCTCGCATGGCTGCGCGAGCGCGACAGCTCACGGCTTTCGCACTGCGAGGATGAGTCCCGCAGCGGCGACGGCGCGCTGGCAGGCGTTTTTTCTGGGATGTATCTGCCGGTCGAGCAGTTAGAGGAGCTGGCAAACGATCCGCAGTGTGACCGCCCAGTGTTCCTGTGCGAGTATTCGCACGCGATGGGCAACGGCCCGGGCGACGTGTGGGACTACTGGGAGACGATTTTGAAGCATCCAAAGCTGATCGGCGGGTGCATCTGGGAATGGTGCGACCACGCGGTTCGCTATGGCGGCAAGCTCTGCTACGGCGGCGATTTCCCCGGTGAAAAAACGCACGACGGCAATTTCTGCTGCGACGGGATGGTGACCGCGGACCGAGCGCTCAACTCCGGCAGCCTGGAGATCGCGGCGACCTACGCGCCGATGCGCGCGCGGTGGGAGAGCGGGCGGCTGCTTGTGACCAACTGCTACGACTTTACGGATTATGCCGGAATGGAGCTTTTGTGCCGTGTGCTCGCCGACGGCGTGTGTGTGCACGAGCGGCGGCTCATGCCGGAGCTTGCACCTGGAAAGACGATGGAGATCGACCTCGGCGATACGCTGCCGGAGGGCTGCCGGCTCGGCGTGTATTTGGATGTTACGCTGCTCGGCGCGGACGGCGCGGAGCTTTCCGCGGCGCAGGTGCGCCTGCCGGTGTCTATCGCTGCGGAGACCTGCCGCGGTGAGGCGGCAGTGCTGCGGGAGACGGAACACGGGATCATTGCGGAGGGGGATGGCTTCTGCTATACGATCAGCCGCCGGACCGGCAATTTGTCAAGCTTGTGCATCGGCGGGCGGGAGCTTCTTGCGGACGCGGTGCGGTTCGATGCCTTCCGCGCGCCGATCGACAATGAAAAGCGGATGCTCCCGCTCTGGACGGGGCAGACGGGCTGGCAGGGAGAAAATCTGGAAAACACCTTCAATAATGTCCACGAGGTGCGCGTTCATGACGGTGCGATCCAGATCGCGGGCGCGCTGGCGGGCGTCTCCCGCCGACCATATCTGCGCTATACGCTGCAAATGGAGATCTTGCGGGACGGCACATTCCGTTATACGCTCGACGGCACGGTCGCGGAAAATGCCGTGTGGCTGCCGCGCCTGGGCTTTACATTCCCGCTGGCGCAGGCGGATGCGCCCTTCCGCTATTACGCGATGGGACCGCAGGAGTGCTACTGCGACAGCCGGCATCACGGGCGCGTAGACTGGCATACAAGCAGCGCGGCAAAGGAATTTGTTCCCTATGTCCGCCCGCAGGAGCATGGAAACCATATCTGCGCGCGGGAGCTGATCGTGGACGAAACGCTCCGCTTTGCGGGGGAGGAATTTGAGTTTCAGGTCCTCCCGTATACCGCGCACGAGCTGGCACGCGCCGGGCACGCCGAGGAACTCGCGCCGTCGGAGCGCTCGTATGTCCGCATCGATTACCGGGATTCCGGGCTTGGAAGCGCGTCGTGCGGTCCTGATCTTGCCGAGTGCTATCGGCTGAAAGAAAAGCAGATCCATTTTAGCTTTACCCTCTGCCCCGCGCGAAAAACGGAACAAACCAAGTCTGAAAGGAGCGCATTATGAGCAAGCCTGCATGGGAAAGACCGCGTACCAATAAAATTTATCTGCATCCGCCGTTTGCCGAGCGGCTTCAGATCCTGTGGCCCGATTTTAAGGTGACCAATTCGGACATCGCCGATGATAACCGCCACATCCGGGAGCATGGGAGCGGCTTTATCGTCCTGCGCGGCGAGGAAATGGAGCAGGTCGATTACCGAAATACGGAATTTCTGCCAGTGCAGGGCGGGATACCTGCCTATACGGTCGTCAGCCACGGCGATATTGAGCTGCGGCTGGAGGTTTTCTCGGATTTTCGGCGCAACGCCGTGCTGTTTGCGCGCCTCACCGCGACCAACACGACGCATCGGCCGATTCGGGACTGCATCGGCATCCTCCCGCGCACGGGCTGCGAAAGCTACATGATGAACGAGCACGACACCGGCTATACGCCCTATTACCCGAACGTGAAGAACTGGTATATGCTCAAGCGCACCTGGACCGGCGGGGAGACCTTTGCGCACGACGACGAGCAGACCTCCATCCGACTTCAGAATCTGAACGGTTTTACCAGCCGCTGGGTATGCAGCGGGCGGACGGGTATCAAATTTGAGGCGTGCGATTATTTTCATCTGGATTTTGATCTGGCGGCGCACGAAAGCGCGTCGGTGGAGCTGTCGTTCCGCGCGTATGCGGACGCGCCGGAATTTGACTTTGCGGCGCAGAAGGCTGCGCACGCGGCAGGCTGGCACGAAATTCTCGATAAGATCACGGTGTACCCGGAGACGGATGTGCCGGTTTACCGCGAGGCATATGTGCATCTGCTGGCGCAGTGTATGCAGATGCTGTGCCACTATCGCGGGAGCAATCTGGTCGTGCCGCGGCAGGGCGATGTAGGACGCTTTATCTGGCCGTCGGAGGCGGATAAGGTGGTCATGGCGCTGGAGCGGGTCGGCCTCGCGGAATATACCTACGGTGTTTACACCTATCTCTTTGAGCGCTGGATGCAGAACGGCGGAGCTGACGATGGCAAGATCTGCAGCATCCACCAGCAGTGGGGCTGCATGAACGGGTCGATCCTCAATATGATGGCGAACCGCCTGCTCATCACGCGCAGCCGCGAAGAATTTGCCTATTTCCGCCCGTATATGCTGCGGATGCTGGGCTGGATCCGGCGCGAGCGTGAAAAATCCTCCACAGACGGCGTCAGCCTCCGCAAAGGGCTTTTCCCGGTCGGAAAGGGCTGCGACTGGGACGATGTGGCGCAGTTCTGGTGCACGACCGACGCGATCAATGCGGGCGGCTTCCTGCATATGGCGGAGGCATTCGCCGCCTTTGACGATCCCGAAGCGCAGGCGCTCCGCGATGAGGGCGAGGCATACCTGCAAATTTTGAAGGACATTTTTGCGGAGCAGTATCAGGGGCACGAGGCGGACGCGGAATTTATGTGCCAGCATATGCTCGGCGTCAGCTTTGAGGACTCAGAGCGCTACCCGCATTCCGCGATCCCGGCGTATCTGGTCTGCTACGGCATCGTGGACGCGGACAGCCATGCGTTTGCGCAGATGGAGGCGTTTTACCGCCGCACCGGGCGGATTCTGGACAACGGTCTGACCGGCATTATGACGAGCTGTACCTGCTACTGCGACGAGGGCTATTTCGGCGGCTACGGCGACGTGTATTACACGCTTGAGAATGAATACCTCTGGATGCAGGTCTGGCAGGCGCGCGGCGAGCGCGAAAAGGCGGAAAAGAGTCTGATGGCAAGCCTGCAATACGGCATGACGCCCGAATTTGTAACGTCCGAGCGCTACTGTTCCACCGACCCGTGGTACAGCCCCTGGCAGCCGAACGCCAGCGGCTCGGCGGTGCTGGCGGAGATGATGCTCAATTACTTCGGTGAGAAAAACCATAATAAATCATAAACGAAGCGCCGGTCCATCGCGGACCGGCGCTTCGTTTATTAGTACAGGTCTGTAAAGTGGATGTAAAACGGCAGCGGAAACCATGCGCCGAGCGCGCCGAGCTGCGCGGAATACGGCGCAAAGACGCGCGGCGACGGTCCGAACAGCAGACCGTAGACCTCGTCCTGCGCAAGGGTCAGGTCGACGGGACGCTCCGTTTTCTGGACGGTGAACGTGCCGTCGTTGCGGATCAGCAGACGCCCCAGAACGCTTTCCAGCACCAGCTTGCCCTGCGGCATGTACGCGCCGCTGCGGTGCTTGAGTTCCAGACACGCTTGCAAAAAGCGCTCCGGGCGCAGCAGATTCAGGCGGGTCGTCTGCCCGTTCGTGACATATTCCGCCGCCTCATAGATGACCCGATTCAAAATCGGGTCAAATGGCGACGGATATACTGCGACCTCCTCCAACGCCTGCGCCAGCATGAACGCGTAGACGACGCTTGCCGCCTGCGCGGGGCAGGTGAGCAGCAGCTCGCGGATCGCCGTGCCGAAGCGGGTGTAAAAGTTGAGATAGCCGCAAAAATCTCCGCTTTGATCGAAAATGGCGAAGGCGCGCCCCTCCCACATCCGCTGGAAGTCCAGGAAATTCTGCTCCGTGCGGACGTAGTGCTGCCCCTCCCGGTCAAATAGCGCCAGACAGCGGCGGATGAGTTCCACGTCGCTATCTGTGAGCTGCCGGAAGGTGAAGTCGTAGCGCTCGCCGCGCTTTTTGCGGTTGGGGATGTTGTATGCCTCAAACAGTGCCACATCGCACGAGCCCGCCATCTCAAAGCCGGTATGGCGGTAGCGCTCGCGGTTGCCGTGCAAAACGGCAAAGTCTGCCCCCTCCTGCCGCAGATCGTCAAAGACCTGCCGGAAGATTTGCTGCATATAGCCGCGCCCGGCATAGCGGTAGTGCGTGGCAACGTTGGTGATGGTTCTGGCGGCAAAGTCCTCGCCGCCGACGCGGTAGGTGTAGGGGATCACGCCGATCGCCGCGCGGATGCGCCCGCGCTCGTCGCGGTAGGCGTACTGCATCTGCATATGCGCCTCGTCGGGCTTAAACAGCAGCGGCATATCCTCCTGAAAGTGGACGCGGATGAGATCCTGCGAAAATACCTGATCGATAAAATCCAGAAATTCCTCGTAGTCCTCCGCGTGAAGCCGTGTGACCGCCATGGAAAAGCCTCCTTACTGAAAATAGAACGCGCAGGCGTTCTGCGTGCCGGAGTCAAACCCGGCATACGCGCGAAATTCACCTGCCTCGGCGCGCAGCGCACCGTCAGGACCGTAAAATTGCAGCATCCGCTCCGTGACCTCAAACGATACTGCTGTTTCCGCACCCGGTGCGAGTGTCACATGATGCCAGTCCTTCAGTTCGCGGCGGGGGCGGCAGACGCTGGCGCATACATCCTGAAGATAAAGCTGCAAAACGGTGCTGCTTTTCCGCCTGCCGATGTTGCGGACAGTACAGGTGAGTACAAGGTGTTCGCCGGATGCAAACGCGGCGCGGTCAGCTGTCAGAGGACCGCACTGCCACGCGCTGTAAGAGAGACCGAAGCCAAACGGGAACAGCGGCGCGGACGGGCAGTCCTGATACCCGTTGTGAAAGCGCCCGGTCGGGACAAGCGCCTCAGGACGGCCCGTATTCAGAGCCCGGTAGCTGATGGGGCACTGCCCGACGGATGCCGGGAAACTCATGCTCAGCCGCCCGACAGGCTCTTTTTCGCCGTACAGAACCTCCGCAATGGCGGCACCGCCCATCGAGCCGGGAAACCAGACATAGAGGAGACTCTTGCAGAGCGGGAGCACGTCGCGCAGGAGCAGCGGACGACCGGCAAACAGGATCAGCACGATATTCGGGTTGACGTCGCGCACGGCGCGCAGCAGCTGCATCTGCGGCGCGGGGAGCACCGGCTCGGCGCGGCTGCCGCCTTCGCCGGATTGCAGGCGCTGCTCACCGAGGCAGAGGACGACGGTCTCGGCGGCGCTTGCCGCACGGACAGCCTCCCGCAGCAGCGTAGCCTGCGTTTCTTCCGTTTCGGATTCCACATAGTCGGCGGAAAAGCCGGGAATTATCGCTCCGGGAGCGAGCAGCGGCGCGCCCTTGCAGAATGCAGCCGCCTTTCCGAGCGCCTCCACGCCCTGCCGGATGCTGACGGTATCCGCCTCGCGGCAGAAGAACGACCACGCGCCGTGCAGCGCCCGGCTTTCGGCATACGGACCGATAAACGCGGCTTTTTGCGCGCCCAGCGGGAGAAGACCGCCGTCATTTTTGAGCAGAACGAACGTCTCTGCCGCCGCCTGCGCGGCAAGCGTGCGGTTTTCCAGCGCGCAGGCGCGGAATTTTTCTGCGTCCGCGCCGCGATAGGGATCTTCAAACAGACCAAGATCATTTTTTAACTTCAAAACGCGCCACGCCGCCTCGTCGATCAGGCGCTGCGGAATTTCGCCGCTGCGCACCAGCGCATCCAGCTCGCGCACATAGCACACGCCGACCATTTCCATGTCTACGCCCGCCTCCAGAGCCAGCCGCGCCGCGCTGCGGCGATCCTCCGCGTAGCCGTGCCGGATCATTTCCGCGATGGCGCTGTAATCGGAGATCAGCAGGCCCTCAAAGCCGAGCTGCCCGCGCAGCAGATCGCGCAGCAGCGGCTTGCTGCCGCTGGCGGGGATGCCATCGACGGTGTTGAACGCGGTCATCATCAGCCTGCTCCCGGCGCCGATGCACGCGCGGTAGCCGCTGAGATAGTCGCTTTGAAATGCTGCGGGGCTCAGCTCGACCTGCGCGTATTCGCTGCCAGCGAGCGGCGCGCCATAGCCCGCAAAATGCTTTCCGCAGGCGGCGAGCGTGCCGCCGTGCGCAAGATCGTCTCCCTGATAGCCGCGGACCGCCGCGGCGGAAAACGCGGCGCAGAGCAGCGGGTCTTCGCCGGAGGACTCCATCACGCGCCCCCAGCGGCAGTCGGCGGCGAGGTCCGCCATCGGCGAAAAGGTAACGTGCAGACCGTCGGCAGACGCTTCCCTTGCCGCCGCTGCGCACAGCGCCTGCGTCAGCTCCGGGCGGAACGAGCACGCCTGCGCCAGCGGGATCGGGAAGGCAGTCTCATAGCCGTTGATCACGTCCAGCATCAAAAGCAGCGGAATATGGTGCGGATGCTGGCGGATAAACCGCGCCTGCACCGCCTTTGCCTCCTCCGCGCCGCGCAGATTCAGGACCGAGCCGCAGAGGGCGGCGTCCTGCGCCTGCAAGCCGAGCGCCGCTGCCGGACCTGTCTGAAAATCGGACTGCGCAAAAAATCCGGCTTCAAGCTGAAGCAGCTGCCCGATCTTTTCCTCCTGACTGAGCGCGTCAAACAGCGCCCGAAGCGCCTGTTCGGTCATAAGAACCCCTCCCTTATATGAGCATTCCCGTGTTATAAACGATGTTTGCCGTGGCGATGAGCCCCCAGGGCGTAAAGGACGGCGTGGGGCAGCGCCTGCCGCCGTCAAAGAAGTCGAGCCGCGTTTCTTCCAGCTCCTCCAGCCGGTCGAGCTCGCCGCTGCAATACTGTGCCAGCCGCGCGCGGCAGGTTTTCAGCCGCTGCATCAGCCCGCCGAGGCGGATGTCCTGCACGTCAAAGCCGTGCGGCTTATTTTCCCGCATCCACTGCGCGCGGTAGACGGCGTGGAATCGCTCCAGGCGGCGAAGCGCCTCGTCAAAATCGGAAATGAGTGCGCGGAGCGCGTCCCTGTCACCGCTATGGTACGCCTTGTGTACGCGCACCCCCAGCTCCGCCTTCACCTCCAGCACCCGGCACAGCGCGCCGAGCGCCTCAAACAGATACCCCCACTCCGGCAGGTGCGCCAACGCTTCCAGCCGCTCCGCGCAGACGCCGAACTGCGCAGCCTCACCGTGCCGGACGGTCTTGTCCATCATGCCCATGAACGGGTCATTATACAGCAGCAGCTTATCCAGATTGCGGTATCCGTCCGTAAGCGCGTTGCGCGTTCCCGGCAGGTCGAGCTGCATAAAATCGTCAAACGCGATGCCAAAGCGGCGTTCAAAGGCTTCCCGGATGGCAGCGTCATCCGCATGACCTTTGGCAAGCTCGGATGCGTAAAACAGCGACGGCAGGAGCGTAAAGGGCGAGCATTCGCCGCCGTCGTCGCCCCACATGGTGAAAAAGACATCTTGTACGCCGTGTTCCCGGCAGCTTGCGAGCGCCGCCTTTGTGATTTCGATGCTGTAGCCGTTATGCGGTGCATAGCCCGTCCACTTCCAAAGACCACCGGCAAACCAGGTGCTTCCTTTCAGCTTCTGGTGCGCCCGGAGCATACCGTCATAGTGCGGTTTTTGCGTAGAATAGTAGTCCCAGTAGACGAGTTCGACGTTTTCGGGAATTTGCTCCCGCACGCGCTCGTCGATCTGCATCTGATCGTCATAATACTGCCCGCCGGTGGCGAGCTTGAAGAACATATCCGACCAGATGAGGAAGCGGAAGCCGTATCGCGCACCGATCGCGCAGACGTGCCTTAAATGCCGGAGCAGCAATTGAAGGCGGTCGCAGTCACCGTGCTGCGAATAATAGCGCCCCCGGGCGATCATCTCCGCTTCGTCCATGCCAAGATGCACCGTCCGGCAGGAAAATGATGCTGCAAGACTCTGGAACATATGCTCAATGAGCAGATATACCCGTTCGTCATCTGCCAGCAGAATGTCCTCCGTGTCAAAATGCTGCCAGTATTCCGGCCAGCGCTTGATGGCGTACAGGTGCGCCAGCGTCTGGATGCAGGGGATGAGCGTCATGCCGCGCGCATGAGCATAAGCATCCAGCTCACGCAGCTCCTGCTGCGTATAGCGCCCGCGCATATAGCCGAAATACGGCTCACCGGGGATTTCATATGTATCCTCGGTGTACAGCAGGAGCGTGTTGAAGCCGAGCTCTGCTGTCAGTCTGATCCATTTTTTGAGCGCTTCCAGATTCGGCACAGCATTTCTCGAACAGTCGAGCATCGTGCCGAGACCGCGGAAAGATCCCTGTTTCATATTGCGTCCTCCTGCGCAATGCGCTGCACCATTTTGGCGTGAAGCTCCGTCAGATAACGGTCGTTTTTGGGATAGCGGTCAAAGCGAATATCATAGCCCGCCTCTTCGTCGATCATCTGCACTACGGCGTTGCGACCGATCCGGCGCTCCAGCGCGAGACAGAGGTCCATGTCCTGGATCGCCGCGTACATGGTCTCGCCACGCATGGACGGCAGGGCCGCATCCTGCCCCGGATAGACGATGAACGGGTCGCCGGACGGGAACGCGCCGTCCGCAGACGTGGTCAGATAGGGATTAATGGGGTAGCGCGACAGGATCGAATTGTAAAAATTGAAGCCCCAGTGCAAAAAACCGCGAATACTGTATTTGTACATCAAAAAGCCGAGCATTCTCGTCCTGCGCAGCGGCATGGCAAGGAAGCTGTTCGCATAGACGCTCTCCGGGAAGCAGCAGTAATACAGCCACTGATCGGGCACATGGTGATCCAGAAAGACCTGAATGTGGTCGATGGAGGTAGCGGGGCACTCCACCAGCCCTTTTTCGTAAAACGCGTAGTCCGACAGCGCATCCAGCGTCCGGCACTCACCGATCAGCGGGCGGATGATCTCTGCCGCGCTTCGGTAGCTGTCGATCGCTTCCAGAGACGGCTCGTCGGAGATGTGGAAGTAGGTCTGGCGGCTGATGCCCTCCTTTTGCAGCTCCCCGCAGATCGCAGTGAGGTACTGCTTCAGGAAATCCGTGTAGGCGGGATCGTTTGCGGGCGTGTGCCAGCCGAACAGATAGCTGCTCTTCCCGTTTTCCGTCACAAGGATATTTGCCGCGCATTTTGCGCCCCATTGCGAGAACAGGTGCGCGATCTCGTAATAGCGCACGCCGTTTTTCCGGCAGATGGCGAGAAAGCGGTGCAGGCGTTCAAAACCAAAGCGGTAGTTTTCCCCACATTTTTCGATGTCAACAAGCTGCACGCAGGGGCGCGTCGCCCCGACTGCGACATCGAGCGGCGGCGTGTGGACCGGGACGAGGACCATGTTGATGCCGACATCCACGGCAGCGGCGATATACTGGTCGATGAGCTGCCAGTGCTGCTCCGAAAAGATCTCCACATGGTGCTGCACGGCTATGCAGTCGATATAGAGCCAGCGGGTGTAGATGAGCTGCTGCTCCGGCATCTGCGCGGGAAGAACGTGCAGCTGCATGACCGATTCCGCATCGCCGCCGGAGGACTGCGCGTCCGCAGTGGTCAGACGCAGGCGGATCGTATAGTCGCCCGCCGCCAGCTCCTGCGGAATATCCGCCCTGACCCAGAAAACGGTGGGCGCGTCGGAGAGGAACAGCTCACGGTTTTGCTCGCCGACCGGCAGGAGCAGATCCGGCATGAGACCGGGCTCAAGAGAGATATAATCCTCTCCGTGCAGCGCTTCCGTGCGCGCGGGCACGTCCATGACCACGTTTTTCACAAGATAGAGCTTGCAGTATGGGGCAAGCTCACTTTCCAGCGAGACGGTCACGGACTGCCGGATATTTGAGCGAATACAAACCTGATAGCAGAACCGTTCCCCGCGCAGGACAGTCTGCTCGCGGAGCTCGGCATGGTCAAAAAACGAGTCGGTGGGGCGAAATTTCTGAAGCGGCGGAATTTGAATGAGCTGAATGTTCATAGGCTTCCTCCTCCGGCACACGCGGCTGCAAGATGTTTGAATACTGATTATATTATGCGCCCGGATGGTGCATCCGGCAATTCAGAAAATGTGCTTTCTTTTCAGAACATAAAACCACGCCGAAGGCGCTGAACCGCCCCAGATTGCGCGGGCAGTACAAAAAGCCCTATGTAGAATATTTAAGTTTTAAGCGGAGTGACGCAGCTTCCGCCGGCGCTTGTGCCGAGTGAGCTGTATGAGATGCACGAGCAGGGCGGCTGCTTCTCCGGCAGCGCGCTCGTTGTGGGCGAGCGGCTGTATCTTCTGTACACGGGCGTGTGCTATCGGGACGGGCGCTGCGTGCAGGCGCAGTGCCTTGCGTGGAGCGACGACGGCGTGACGTTTCAAAAGTACGAGCACAACCCCGTTGTCTGCGCGCCGGAGGGCATCGACCCGGAAAATTTCCGCGACCCGAAGCTCTGGCGCGAGGCGGACGGCACGTTCTGCTTTGTCTGTGGCGCGAGTCTGGACGGCGACGGCGCGGCGCTGCTGTTTTCCTCGCGTGATCTTTTCAATTGGCAGTATCGCGGCGTGCTGGCATGCGGCGAAGGGCGCTTCGGCACGATGTGGGAATGCCCCGACCTGATCCCGCTCGGCGAAAAGCATATGCTCTGCGTCTCGCCGATGCACTGCCCGGCGTACCGCAACGTGTGCCTGATCGGAACATTTTCGCTCGAGGAAGGGAAGCTCCAATAAGTATCAAAAAAGCAGCACGAGCCGCGGAAAACGCCGCCGCCCGTGCTGCTTTTTATGCTCTTTTCGGTGCATTGCCGCTTTTCGTATACCGGGCTGCTTTCAGGCATAGGATGTTGTAGCATACACAGCTTGGAGGTGCCCACATGAAGGAAGATCTTGAGACACGAGCGCAGGAGCTTGCTGTGTACATCATCGAACACCGCACCACCATCCGTGACGCGGCGAAGCATTTCGGCGTTTCCAAATCGACCGTGCATGTGGAGGTCGCAGTTCAGAACGTTTCTGGTGGGCGGTCGCATGAGACAGTAACAGCAAGGGCGGGAAGCAAATTGCTTCCCGCCCGTCTTTTGCGTTATGCCGCTCTTTCAACAAGCACATCTTCCATTTGCACATTCAGGTAACGGCTGAGCGCAAACAAGTTGTCAACCGAAGGCAAATTGCTGCCGCGCAACCAACGATATACTGCCTGTGGTGACGCAAGCCCCATTGTATCTTGGACATCCTGAACCGCAACTTCCCGCGCGTCCATCAGTTCTTTGATATGCGTGCCTGTGGCACGCATATCAATAACCGGGTAAACAAATCCTGTACTCATACGGCAAAGTGCATCTTCTGGTGGGTTTTGGTAACCAACATGCTCTTGCGCGACTC
>CALACZ010000220.1 GCA_937890735.1 uncultured Bacillota bacterium | reverse complement strand
CGGCGGACGCGGCGTGGTCAGCGGGCATATTTGCCCCGTGTGCCATGGGATGAGGCAATGAGAAGAACGCGGTTCGTCGTAACGTAGGGGCGGGGATTGCCCCGCCCGGCAGAATGTAATTGCAAATTTTGCACACACTTCACGCGAAATGGCAGGCAGCAAAGGCTCCCTTGTGTAAAGGGAGCTGTCGCCGAAGGCGACTGAAGGATTGTGCGGTAGGCAATAACAAATCTGTACGTCCCTCCGGCGACCTCGTAAAATCTCCCAAATTTGCGTAGGGGAGGGAGATAGATTGTACGGATTCGCATTGGTGCATCCCAATTTGCAGGTGCGTACCGCACAATCCTTTCGTCACGGCTTCGCCGTGCCACCTCCCTTTACACAAGGGAGGCTTTGGTGCGGTGCAAACGCGGCGGCTCGGAGCAAACCTGCAAAAAGCGGGCGGGGCAAGCCCCGCCCCTACATTACGGCTAAGAACGCAAAAAACCATTTGAAATTTCTGCTCTCTGCCGCTATAATACTCCTGCGGAAAAGTTCACAGGAAAATCGTGTAGCAGCAATGCGTAAGTCCGGGTTTTTCGGGCTTACGCTGATTTTTTTGCAAGGAGACGGTTTTTCATGAACACGGACAATCAATTTCTGGGCACGGAGCGCATCGGCACGCTCATGCGGCGCTATGCCGTGCCGTGCATCATCTCGCTGCTGGTCGGGGCGCTGTATAACATCGTCGATCAGCTCTTCATCGCCAACGCAAGCTACCTCGGCTCTTACGGCAACGCCGCGAACACCGTTGTGTTTCCGCTCACAGTCGTGGCGCTGGCGATCGCGGTGATGGTCGGCGACGGCTGCTGCGCGTATGTGAGCATCCACCTCGGGCGCGGCGAGCCGGACGCGGCAAAGCGCGGCGTGGGGAACGCCGTGGTGCTCTGCCTCGCGGCGAGCGTCGTGCTCACGGCGGTGTATCTCCTCTTCGCCGACGCGAGCATCGCCATGTTCGGCGGCACGGTCAATGACGAGACGTTCCGCTACGCACAGGAATATTTCTTCTACATCACGCTCGGCGTGCCGTTTTATATGTTCGGGCAGGCGATGAACCCCATCATCCGCGCGGATGGCGCGCCGAAATTTGCCATGGTCTGCACGCTGCTCGGCGCGCTGCTCAATATCATCCTCGATCCGATCTTTATCTTTGCCTGCCGCTGGGGCATGATGGGCGCGGCGGTCGCCACCGTGATCGGGCAGGTCGCCACGGCGGCGCTCTCGGCGTGGTATCTGCTGCATATGCGAATCATCCGCCCGCGGCGCGGCGACTGGGCGCTGCACGGCGAGACCTGCGGGCGGATCCTGACGCTGGGCGGGACGAGCTTTCTGTCGCAGATCAGTCTGGTCGCGGCGATGGCGGCGATCAACAATATGCTGCGCAAATACGGCGCGCTCGACGCGGTGTTTTCGCAGGCGCAGTACGCGCAGATCCCGATGGCGGTCGTGGGCATCGTGATGAAATTCTTCCAGATCGTCATCTCCATCGTCGTCGGCATGGCGGCGGGCTGCATCCCGATCGTCGGATACAACATGGGCGCGGAGCAGCCGCTGCGCGTGCGCGACCTGTTTACCCGCCTGCTCGCCTGCGAGGCGCTGGTCGGCGCGGTGGCGCTGGTGCTGGCGGAGGGCTTCCCGCGGCAGCTCATCGCCATCTTCGGCGCGGCGAACGAGAGCAGCTACTACACCGAGTTCGCCGTCAAAGCCTTCCGCACCTACCTGTGCATGATGGTCCTCGCGTGCGTCAACAAGGCGTGCTTCATCTTTTTGCAGTCGATCGGCAAGGCGCTGGCGTCGAATTTACTGTCGGTGCTGCGTGAGGTCGTGTTCGGCGTGGGCTTTGCGCTGCTGCTGCCGGTGTTTTTCGGGCTGGACGGCGTACTGTATTCCATGCCGGTGTCGGATGTTCTGACGTTCGTCGTTTCCGCCGTACTCATCGTGCGGACATACCGAATGCTTGGCGAAAAAACGCCCAAACAGGCATAAAAATCCCCCGGCGGAAATTTTTCCGCCGGGGGTTCTTGCTTAGATCCTCGCTACGCCCGAGCTTCTCGCGGCTTCGGCGACGGCTTTGGCCACCGCCGGACCGACGCGCGGGTCGAAGGCTTTCGGGATGATGTACTCCGCCGAAAGCTCGCTCTCAGAAATGAGATCCGCCAGCGCGTGCGCCGCCGCGACCTTCATCTCCTCGTTAATATCGCGCGCGCGCACGTCGAACGCGCCCCGGAAGATGCCGGGGAAGGCGAGGACGTTGTTGATCTGGTTCGGGTAGTCGCTGCGCCCGGTCGAAACGACCGCCGCGCCGCCCGCCTTCGCGTCCTCGGGGAAAATTTCGGGCGTCGGGTTCGCGCACGCAAACAGGATCGCGTCGCGGTTCATCGTCCTGACCATCTCGGTCGTGACCGTGCCCGGGGCGGACACGCCGATGAACACATCCGCGCCGACGAGCATATCGGCGAGGCTGCCCGCCCTGCGTTCCAGATTCGTGACCTGCGCCATCTCCTCCTTGATCCAGTTGAGCCCCTCGCGCCCGGCGTAGATCGCGCCCTTGCGGTCGCACATGGTGACGTTGCGGTAGCCCGCCGACAGCAGCAGCTTTACGATCGCGATCGCCGCCGCGCCCGCGCCGGAGGTCACGACGCGCACGTCCTCTTTTTTCTTGCCCACGACCTTCAGCGCGTTGTGCAGCCCCGCGAGCGTGATGACGGCGGTGCCGTGCTGATCGTCGTGGAAGATGGGAATATCGCAGCGCTCTTTGAGCTTGCGCTCGATCTCAAAGCAGCGCGGGGCGGAAATATCTTCGAGGTTGATGCCGCCGAACGAGCCCGAGATGAGCGCCACGGCGTTTACAAATTCGTCCACATCGTGCGTTCTGACGCAGAGCGGGAACGCATCCACGCCGCCGAACGCCTTAAACAGCACGCATTTGCCCTCCATGACGGGCATACCCGCCTCCGGTCCGATGTCGCCGAGACCGAGGACGGCAGAGCCGTCGGTGATGACAGCGCAGAGATTCCAGCGCCGGGTGAGGTCGTAGCTTTTGGAGATGTCCTTCTGAATTTCGAGGCATGGCTGCGCCACGCCGGGGGTGTAGGCGAGGCTGAGATCGTCCTTGCTTGCAACAGGCACGCGCGCCTGCACCTCGATCTTGCCGCGCCACTGCTCGTGGAGTCGGAGCGATTCCTGTGCGTAGTCCTTTGACATTGAAAAAACCGTCTTTCTGCTTCCCGCCGGGAAGCCTGCAAAAAGTAGCCGAATGGGCGAAGGCATTGCAAGATCCTGCAAAACAGCCAATTCTCCCGGCATATCCGCTGAAATTGAAACGCCACATCCAAACCCAGCATATCATATGCAGGAGAACCGGGGATGTCAAGCGGCATTTTTTGGGAAGCGCCACGGTATGCGCCAAAGCCTCCCCTTGGTCACCAAAGGAAGCCTTTGCCTTTTTGCAGCCCCGCAGCATGGCGCGCACCCATGCCTTCCCCTGGGGGAAGGTGGCTCGCGCAGCGAGACGGATGAGGGTCGGGGAGCACTTACGATTTGCATTGCAGTTTCAGCGAAACGCAGCTGCTCCCCGACCCTCATCAGTCAGCCTTCGGCTGACAGCTATCCCTACCCTCTTTGCCCCTTCGGGGCATTTCCCCCTGATAGGGGGAATCGACCCCCAGGGGAAGCCATTTGGTGCTTTCCGTCCTACAGTGCGTGCAAAATCCGCCGCTGCCTACCAGCGGGCGGGGCAAGCCCCTCCCCTACGTTACGACGAAACGCGCAGTAGCTCAAAAATAAGAACCCTTCCCCTCATCAGTCCGCTTCACGGACAGCTATCCCTACCCCCTTTGTCCCTTCGGGACATTTCCCCCTGATAGGGGGAATCTGCCCCCAAGGGGAAGCCTTGAATTGTGCGCAAAAATCCCCCGCCGCGCATCGCGCGGCAGGGGATTCTCTACTCTTGCTTACTCTTCGTGCGCGGTGACGGTGATGTGCAGCTCGTCGAGCTGCTTCTGGGTGACCTCGCTGGGGGCGCCCATGAGGATGTCCTGCGCGTTTTTGTTCATCGGGAACGGGATGATCTCGCGGATGGAATCCTCGCCCGCCAGCAGCATGACCATGCGGTCAATGCCCGGGGCGATGCCCGCATGGGGCGGCGCGCCGTAGGTAAAGGCGTTGTACATGGCGGGGAACTTGCTCTTCACATCGTCCTCGCCGAGGCGGACCAGTTCAAAGGCTTTGATCATGATCTCGGGATCGTGATTCCGCACCGCGCCGGACGACAGCTCCACGCCGTTGCAGACGAGGTCATACTGGTCGGCGGTGATGGTCAGCGGATCGATCTCGCCGCGCTCTGCCTTCAGCAGCACGTCCAGACCGCCTGCCGGCATGGAGAACG
>CALACZ010000219.1 GCA_937890735.1 uncultured Bacillota bacterium | reverse complement strand
GCTCGAGCCGCCGTTTGTGTGCCTCGTCGTGTCCGGCGGGCACAGCCTGATCGTCGATGTGCAGTCGTACACCGAAATGCGCATTCTCGGCACGACGCGCGACGACGCGGCGGGGGAGTGCTTTGACAAGGTCGCGCGCGTGCTCGGGATGCCGTATCCCGGCGGCGCGGCGCTCGACAAAGCGGCGCAGGCGGGCGATGATACAAAATACGCGCTGCCGGTGGGTCATGTGGCAGGACACGAGCTGGATATGTCATTTTCGGGACTGAAAACCGCGGCGATCAACCTCATCCACAACGCCGGGCAGAAGGGCGAGACGATCGACATAGCGTCGCTGTGCGCGTCGTTTTCGCGCGCGGTCAGCCAGACGCTCGTGCCGCGCACGATGCAGGCGCTGCGGCAGACGGGCTATAAAAAGCTCGCCATAGCGGGCGGCGTGGCGGCAAATTCGCGCATCCGGCGCGATTTTGAGGCAGAATGCCGCCGGTGCGGCGCAGCGCTGTATACGCCGCCGCTGTCCCTCTGCGGGGATAACGGCGCGATGATTGGCGCGCAGGGCTATTATGAATTTCTTGCCGGCACGCGCGCGGGGCAGGATCTGAACGCTTACGCCACGCGCTCCATCGAACTCGGCTGAGGATCGCTTGTCCAACTTTTAAGCCAAAAAACCGGGCGGCGGTAATCCTTCAGGAAATTGTGTTATGTAAACTAATTTCAGGCACTCGTGCGTGAAAGTATTTCGTTTGCGGATTTGGCATTTATCTCCTATTTTGAGCGAATCACAGGCAGGACGGGCGGCGCAGGCTGTTGACAAATCTGTTGACAGTGTGAATAACTTCCGCCGCCGCGCAGTTTCGTTATGATTACGGTGAACGCGCGAACCGTTTTTTGCAAATCGCAGCGCCGAACATTTTCGGAAATTTTCGGATAGCGCCGCCGCGCGGCGCATAGGCTTTTCCGAGGTGATGGCGGTGCGGTATGGCAGAAATCGGGTGCTGGCGGCGCTGCTGGGCGCGTGCCTTGTGTATGTGTGCGTGCTCGGCGTGCTGCGCGGCGGTGCGCGGGAGACATTTGGCAGCGCGCAGGACGTGTGCGTGGTCATTGACGCCGGGCATGGCGGTGAGGACGGCGGCGCGGTCAGCGCGGACGGCGCTCTGGAGAGCGAGATCAATTTGCAGATCGCTCTTCGCTCGCGCGACCTGCTGACGTTCTGCGGCATGCGGACGAAGATGATCCGCGAGACGGACACGTCCGTCTATTCGCCGGGAAGCGGCTCGGTGGCGGAAAAGAAGCGCTCGGACCTTCAGAACCGCGTGCGCACGGTAAACGAAACGCCGGGGGCGCTGCTGCTGAGCATCCACCAGAATTTTTTCCCGCAGACGAAATATCACGGCGCGCAGGTCTTTTACGCGCCGACAGACGGAAGCGACGTGCTTGCCGCGCGGGTGCAGGAGGTGCTGCGCACCGCCGCCCAGCCGGAAAACGGGCGCAGATGCAAGCCTGCGGAGTCGGTATACCTGATGCAGAACATCACCTGCACGGGCATTCTGGTCGAGTGCGGGTTTTTATCCAACGCGCAGGAGGCTGCGCGCCTACAGGAGGCAGACTGGCAGAAAAAGCTCACGACCGCCATCTGCGGCGCGCTGTGCGGCTATCTTGCGGAAGAGGGGAATGCAACAAATGAAGTCTAAAACGGTTTTCTACTGCAAAAACTGCGGCAACGAAACGCCGCGCTGGCAGGGGCAGTGCCCCGCGTGCGGCGCGTGGAACTCCATTGTGGAGTTTGAGGAGAAGCCGGCGGCAAAGACCGCCGCAGTGCGCACCGCCGGGCGCAGCCGCCCGCGAAAGCTCAGCGAGGTGGACGGCAGCGAGGAGATCCGCTTTTCCACCGGCATGAAGGAGCTGGACCGCGTACTCGGCGGCGGCGCGGTGACGGGCTCACTCGTGCTGGTGGGCGGCGCGCCGGGCATCGGCAAATCGACGCTGCTGCTGCAAATTTGCGCGGAGCTCGGCAGGACGCAGAGTGTGTTATATGTCTCCGGCGAAGAGAGCGAGCAGCAGATCAAGCTGCGCGCGGCGCGGCTGGGCGTGCAGACGGAAAATCTGCTCGTCTACGCCGAAACGGACATCGGCGCAGTGCTGGAGACCGTGCGCGAGATCCAGCCGGACATCGTCATTGCCGACTCGGTGCAGACGCTCTACGACCCCGAAAATACGTCCGCGCCCGGCACGATCTCGCAGGTCAAGGCGTGCACGATGGCGCTGATGGACCTCGCCAAGGGCAGCGGCAAGACGGTGTTCGTCGTGGGGCACGTCAACAAGGAGGGCGCGATCGCGGGTCCGAAGGTGCTCGAGCACATGGTGGACTGCGTTTTGTATTTTGAGGGCGAGCGCACGGGAAGCTACCGCATTCTGCGGGCGGCAAAAAACCGCTTTGGCTCGACGAATGAGATCGGCGTGTTTGAGATGGGGGAGCAGGGGCTGATCGAAGTGCCGAATCCCTCGGCGATGCTCCTTTCAGGTCGCCCCAAGGGCGCGCCGGGAACGTGCGTTGCGTGTACGATCGAGGGCACGCGCCCGGTGCTTGCCGAGGTGCAGGCGCTCGTCGCGCGGAGCGTTCTGAACGTGCCGCGCCGCACAACGGAGGGCTTTGACTACAACCGCGCGAATCTGCTGCTGGCGGTGCTGGAAAAGCGCGGAGGCTTAAATCTTGGCAATTGTGACGCGTACATCAACATCATTGGCGGGCTGCGGCTGGACGAGCCGGCGGCAGATCTTGCGATGGTGCTGGCAGTCGCGTCCAGCTTCCGCGATAAGGCGCTGGACGACGGTCTGGCGGCGATCGGCGAGGTGGGGCTCACCGGCGAGGTGCGCGCCGTGACGGCGCTGGAGCAGAGACTTGCCGAAGCCGCGCGCAACGGCTTTACGCGCGCCATCATCCCGCGCCACGGCACGCAGAATGTGCGCACGCCGGAGGGCATGGAGCTGTATCGCGTGCGCAATATCCGCGAAGCGATCGAATTTACACTCTAAGGAGATACATACCATGGAAGTACAGAAGCTGCTGGAAACGCTGCACATTGCCGAGCGTCTGAAGGACGTGCCGCGTCACTGCACGACCTCACAGGGGCGCACGGAGGACGTTGCAGAGCACAGCTGGCGCATTGCGCTGATGGCGTATTTTGTGCACGACGAGTTCCCGGAGGTGAACATCGACAAGGTCATTCGGATGTGCCTGATCCACGACCTCGGCGAGGCGTTCACGGGCGATATTCCGACGTTCCGCAAAACACAGGCGGACGAGCAGCACGAGGAGGATGTGCTGTTTTCCTGGGTGGCGCAGCTTCCTGAGCCGTATGCGTCGGAGATGCGGGCGCTGTATGAAGAGATGGCGGCGCTGGAAACGCCGGAGGCGAAGCTCTACAAGGCGCTGGACAAGCTGGAGGCGGTCATTCAGCACAACGAATCGCCGATCTCAACGTGGCTGCCGATGGAATATGCGCTGAACCTGAACTACGGCGCGGACGCAGCGGCGTTTTCGCCGTACCTCACCGCGCTGCGCGCGGCGATGCGGCGCGACACGGAAGAAAAGATCGCGGCGGGGAAGTAACGATGGAGCTGTTCAACCAAATCCTTCTGATGCTGGGCACGGTGTCGTTCGCCGCGTCCGGCGCACTGCTTGCCATCCGCAAGAGGATGGACATTTTCGGCGTGGCAATGATGGGCACGGTCACCGCGGTGGGCGGCGGCATTCTGCGCGATGTGACGCTTGGCAGCACGCCGCCCGCGATCTTCTCGACGCCGGAGTTTATTCTGGCGGCGATCGGCGTGTCGCTGCTGCTGTTTCTGCCGCGTCTGCGCCGCGCAATCGTGGATGATCACCGGGGATTTGAAATTTTCATGCTGCTGGCGGACTCCATCGGGCTTGGAATGTTCACGGTGCACGGCGTGCAGACCGCGCTGCTGGCGGGAGCGGATCGGCTTCTTCTGGTGCTGTTTGTGTCGGTGCTCACAGGCGTGGGCGGCGGCGTACTGCGCGACCTTCTCTCCGGCGAGCGCCCGTACATCTTTATGAAGCACTTTTACGCCTGCGCCTCGCTCATCGGCGCGCTGGCGACGTATTTTCTTTGGAACGCGCTCGGCGGCGGCTGCGCGATGGCAGTCGGCTTTGTGCTGATCCTGACAATGCGGCTGCTCGCGGCAAAGTACCACTGGAGCTTACCGCACGCCTGAGGCGCGGCAGGAATCTATGCAGCGGATAAAAAATACTTGCAATTATTTGAAGAATTGGTATACTATACACAGAAGGCTTACAGAAATTTTACAAGCAGGGGTTGACAGCCATGCGTTTGCCGCCATATACTGACAGCAGAGCAGAGCAGAGCAGAGCAGAGCAGAGCAGAGCAGAGCAGAGCAGAGCAGAGTAAGGTTTACTCTGCCCATTTTTGCTGCCCGCACGCGCTCGCATCGGGCTATTTTTGAAAAAAACAGGCGTCTTTTACCGTTTTGACGGTAAAAGACGCTTTTTTTGTGCCGAAGGCATTTGTGATCCTGCCGCAGAAAGCTGCGGAACATATAATTAGGAGGTATTTCCATGAAACGAAGAATCCTGTCTTTATTGCTTGCGGTCTGCCTGATCGCGGCGATGCTGCCGTCGTCGGTTCTGGCGGCGCGCTACGCCGATACCAGCGGGCACTGGGCGCAGTCGTCCATCGAGCGCTGGAGCGATGCGGGCGTTGTACAGGGCAGCGGCGGTGCGTTTGCGCCCGACAGCGACCTGACGTGCGCGCAGCTGGCGACGATCCTCGCGAAGCTGCTCAGACTGCCCGCCGCCGATGACGCGGGCTTCAGCGATAACCTCGCCGATGCGTGGTACTACGACGCCATCAACCGCTGCGCGGCTGCCGGTATCCTGACCGGCTACGCGGATGGCACGGTGCGCCCCAACGAGTCCATGAGCCGCGCCCGCGCGATGGTCATGCTGGCGCGTGCGCTGGGCATCGAAGCGGCTGGCACGTCCGTTCTGAATGGCTACGCTGACGCCGCGTCCGTTCCCGAATGGGCGCGCGGCTACGTTGCGGCGCTGATCCGCGCGGGCATCGTGAGCGGCGTGAGCGGCAGCCGCCTTGCCGCGCTGGCGGACATCACGCGCGCGCAGTTCGTCACCATCCTCGACCGCGCCATCGCCGTCTATGCCGATGAAGACGGCGAGAAGATCGACGCAGAAGACGCTGACGGCATCATCGTGGTCGTTGCCGAGGACGTGACCATCCAGAACGCCCCGGCTGGCACGAGCGTGATCGCCGGCGCGGACGCGCAGGCGCTGCGCGTGAACGGCAAGCGCGTGGACGCCGGCACGACCTACATCGTTCCCGAGACCGTGGAGCGCCCGAAGTCCGTGGGGCATGCCCATGTGCATGACTATGAATACACCGACAACGGCGACGGCACGCACACCGGCAGATGCGCCGGCTGCGGAAGCACCCTTACCCCCGAGACACATACGTTCGAAGCTGGCATCTGCACCCTCTGCGGCGCCGGGTCGGGTGAATCGAAAGAAACGCCGATTCTGATCCGAAATGAGCGCGATCTGAGCCGCATCAAGAATACGGAGGAATACACCTATTACAAGGTCGCGGATGGTGTTACAGAAATCAACTGTGCCGCCGTTTCCAAGCTGGAGCTTTACGGAGAATTTGACGGAAACGGCGTAATTCTCACAAACTTGTGCGATTCCCTGTTCCAGACTGTCGGCAACGGCAAAGAGACCGAGAAAACGACGGTTCTGAAGAACTTCACCGCCATGATGAACGGCAGTGGGAACTCTCTTGTATTCTCCATCGCAGGACTGAACACCAAATTTGAAGACGTCACGGTCTCCGGCTACATGGAAGGCAACTGGAACATGGGCGCGTTTGTCAATTACGGTTCGGCAAACTCTGATGGAAATGGATTTGACTATACGGTCAAATTTGAGAGCTGCGCCTGCAACGCGCTCATCGTCAGCAAGGGTAGTAGCTCTGCCGCCGTACTGGTGGGGCATACCTACCCCGGCACTGGAAGAACAGCCACGATCAAGCTTGACAGCGCTACCAATGAGGGCATTGAAAAAGCAACCATGCGCATCAAGCCCGATCAAAACGATAACGATAAAGTTTCCGGTTGTAAATACTTCGGCGTGGGCAGCGCGCAGGTATATGTTGATGATACAACACAATCGGGTCGTGGTGATCTCCCCGAAGATAACGTAAAAAAACTTCGAGTGCTCGCACCTGAAAAGGGAGATGACGGGAGCTACGCGGTCAAGATCGAGGATGGCACCACGCAGATCAGGGCGCAGCTTACGGCGCAGCTCACAGCCTATGACGAGGAAGAGACTGAAATTGAAAACTTGAAAGGCATCACCTTCACGCTGGGCGGAAGCTGGGAGGTTGATTTTACAGAGGGTGATCAATCCGCAGATGTTTTTGACAAGATCGAGAGCGTTAAGATCAGAAACGAGAAAACCGACAGCGACAGACCGGCTTATACATTCGATGAGGACACCAAAGCGCTGACGGTTTACACCAACGCCACAAATAACTATGTCACAGGCACGGTGCGCATCGCAGTCTCCCAGTATGACGAGAATGGGCTGATCGCCGCCGGTTCGCTGGTGGTGGCTAAAAATAATAGTATCGATGAAACTTGGACGGTCGAAAGCTGATACGAGCAGAAGCGGAAGCGCCAAGCGCCCGGGCATTTGCCCGGGCGCTTGGCGCTTAATCAGAAGCTCAGTATTCGACCTCCTGCGCGGCAGGACGCTCCAGCAGCTCCGGGTTTTCCAGCAGCGTTCGCAGCAGGCGGATGGACTTGGCGTAATAGTAGCCGTCCGCCAGGCGTTCGTCGATGGTGATGCCCAAATCGACCGTCTGGCGCATGGTGATCGTACCGTCGTCGGCAAAAAACGGCGTCATTTTCCGCTCGCCGATCAGGCAGAAGAGGGAGCAGGTGCCCCAGTTCGTCAGGTGATGGTAGCCGCTGCGCAGCCTGATCGAGCCGACGTTGGAGAGCACCACTGAGCAGTAGTAGGGGTCTGTCTCAATGAGGCTGGACGGCACCCAGCCGTGAACGTCCAGCCGCGTGAGCACCCAGACGATGAACTTGCCGAGGAAGCGCGGCATTTTGTTAAAAAAGTCCATGCTGTCGGTGGAGCTGTCCACCTTTTTCATGTCCTTGCAGTCGAGGATCTGGTGGCGCAGCTGCTCATGGAGCGTGTCCAGCGTGCTCTCGTCCGTTGCGTGGATGACCGCCAGCGCCTCCGCCGCCGTGTCGGAAAACTGCTTTTTGACCACAAAGGACGCCGTGACCTCGTTGCGCTGGTAGAAATTCTTGTTGGCGATGAAGCGGTTGAGCTTCGGACGCAGCGTGATGGTCTTGATGAGGGCGGCGACGATGAGGTGGAACATCGTATAGGGGAACTCCGTCTCGCGCTCGTTGCGCTGCTTGAGATACGCATTGAGGTTCGTCAGGTCGATCGTTTCCGCGATGTAGGCTTCGTTGTCGCAGCGGTTGGGGTAGATGAGGGGCGTGATGAAGTGCATCCCGTCCAGATCGCGCAGCAGGCGGCCGTCCTTGCGGTCGCCCCAGCGCCGTTTCTTCTTTTCCATATTCTTTTCACACACCTTCGTCAGAAATTGACACGGGTATTATAGCAAAGCATGGCGCATTAGTCAAATTTTGTGCAGAAAAACGCACATGATGTTTCCGCCCAGAGGGCAAATTGACGCTTTTTGACTTTTTCAGACGAACACTGTACAAATTGCACAAAACGAAGCTCATCGTTTTTACGGATTTGTCAAAATTTCAACGTTGACAAATGTGCTTTATCCAATTATAATGATGAAAAATTCAGAAAGGAAGTCGCCATGATGTTCAGTTTCCGTTATGCTTCTCAGAATACGGCTGCATCCGATGCACGCACCTGTGCACCGGCGGCTTCCGCTGCGCGCATGACGTCCGCTGACAACTGCATTCTGAGCCTTGTGGATACCGCTGCGATCGCGGTATCCATTTTTATTATGGTACTGCTGCGCGGGCTGGTTCTGGTAGCCGTTCTGATGATTATGAGCCTGCTGGTATGGAACGTACTGGCAGGGAAACAAGTGAAGAAAATTTACTTTGCAGGAAGCATGAAAAATGCGTCGAAGAAACCGGCGTGTATTTCATAAAGACGTCCGCACGGACGGCTTTGCGGATCGCAAAGCCGTCCATATTTTTTGATTTCACGCTGAAGATTCAGCTTGAAAAATATACAAAGTGAGGTAAAATGAAAATGAAAACAACCATGAAGGTGCTGTCCTTTGTGCTGGTCGTTGCCATGCTCTTTGCCATGATGGCAGGCTGCGCTTCCAGCGACAAGGCTACCGCCGCAACCAGCTCTGACGCTGCTCAGACTGAACAGACCGCTTCCAGCGACGATGCTGCCGCTTCCACCGACGGTGAGACCGCTGCTCCCGCTGCCAGCGAAGGCACGATCAACGTTGCGTTCATCGGCAACACTACCGGCGACTATGCGCAGTACGGCATCCCCGTCCGCAACGCCGTCAAGCTCTACTTTGATCAGCTCAACGCCAAGGGCGGCATCAACGGCAAGCAGATCAATCTTCTGGAGTATGACGACAAGGGCGACGGCGTGGAGGCTGTCAACGCCTTCAACCTCGCCATGGACAAGGGCATTACCGCTGTTGTCGGCTCGGTTCTGACCAGTCCGACCATCGCGCTGGCTGACGCCACGTATGAGGTCAATATGCCGCAGATCACCGCCTCCGCGACCGCTGCGGGCGTTACGGTCATCGACCCGGACGACCCCAACAGCGAGGTGCGCACAAATGTGTTCCGCGCCTGCTTCATCGACCCCTATCAGGGCGAAAAGATGGCGGATTACGCTGTGAACGTTCTGGGCGCAAAGACCGCCGCCGTGTTCTATGAGACCGGCAGCGACTACTCCGAGGGTCTGATGAACGCATTCGTGGAGAAGGCTGAAGAGCTGGGTCTGGAAGTTGTCGCGTCCGAGGCGTTTGCCACCGGCGACAAGGACTTCAAGGCGCAGATGACCAACATCGCCAGCAAGAACCCCGACGTTGTGTTCTGCCCGATCTACTACGGTGAGGCCGGTCTTGCCATCACCGCTGCCCGCCAGGCAGGCTGCACCTCCATGTTCATGGGCGGCGACGGCTTCGGCTCTGTGAAGGATTACGCTTCTGCGGAGGATCTGGAAGGCACCGTCTACTGCTCCGGCTACGCTCCCGGCACGGAGGATGTTGCGCAGTTCGAAAAGGACTACTGCGAGACCTACGGCGTTGAGCAAGTTCCGAATATGTTCGCGCCTCTGGCTTACGACGCTGCCATGATCATGACCTACGGTCTGCAGGCAGCTGAGGATGCAGGTCTCGAGGCCGGCACGGAAGAGTACAAGCAGGCCGTCATCGACGCCATCAAGAACATGAACGGCGTCAAGGGCGTGACCGGCACTTACTCCTTCGACGAGTACAACAACCCCATCAAGTCCGCCGCCATCATTGAGCTGACCAACGGCGAAGAAGTGTTCAAGGAAATGTACTGATTTTCAGATCCCTGTACGGTTGCTGATTTCATTTCACTTTTTCCGGCGTGGGGAGGGGAGCGCGCCTCCCCTCCGCGCTGCCGCGGAAAGAGCATACGAGAACGTCAGATGGATGCCCCCAAGGCTTGGGATCAGCCATCTGACGTCCGCAAATTTTAGATAGCGCCGCGTTGCGGCTTTATCAGAGAGAAAACAGAAAGGTGTGAGGCAGTTGTCCTTAATCATCTCCCAGCTCTTTAACGGCTTGCAGACCGGCTCGGTCTACGCGCTGGTCGCACTTGGCTACAGCATGGTCTACGGCATCATCCTGCTGCTGAACTTTGCCCATGGCGACATCATCATGGTCGGCGCTTACACGGCGTTCTACGCCATGACGGCGTTCCATCTGCACCCGATCGTATCGGCTCTTCTGGCAGTCATCGTCAGCACGCTGCTGGGCGTGGTGATCGAAAAGGTCGCCTACACGCCGCTGCGCTCCGCACCGCGTCTGAGCCTGCTCATCACGGCGATCGGCATTTCGTTTTTGCTTGAAAACGGTGCGCAGCTCCTCTTTGGCGCGGATACCAAGAGCATGGACGTGATCGTGCCCGGCAATGTGACCATCGGCAGCACCACGGTCAGCTATGCGGCGATCCTGACGATCGCGGTCGCGGTCGTGTCGATGGCGGCGCTGACGTTCCTGGTGCAGAAAACGCGGCTCGGCAAGGCGATGCGCGCGGTGTCCGAGGACATGGGCGCGGCGCAGCTTATGGGCATCAGCCTCAATAAGACCATCTCCTTTACGTTTGCCATCGGCTCGGCGCTCGCCGGTATCGGCTCGGTGCTGTACCTGTGTGCGTATCCGCAGGCGTCGCCCACAATGGGCTCGATGCTCGGTCTTAAGGCGTTCATCGCGGCGGTGCTCGGCGGCATCGGCTCGATCCCCGGCGCGATGATCGGCGGCTTTGCCATCGGTCTGCTGGAGGCGCTCGTGGCGGCGGTTGGTCTTTCCGTGTGGAAGGACGGCGTTGTGTTTGCGATTCTGATCGTTGTGCTGCTCGTAAAGCCGACCGGCATCATGGGGCACAAGGTCACAGAAAAGGTGTAAGGAGGGAATCAGGATGACAAAGAAAAAAGCTCCGACCCTCTCGCGCGAAGAGCGCCAGCTCACGCCCATCCGCATTCCCATGCCGCTGCGGTATCTCATCAACGCCGTGCTTGTGTTCGCACTCTGGCTTGTTATAAACAGTCTGATCGGAAACGGCACGATCACGAACTACTGGTCCGGCATTCTCATCACCATCGGCATCAACATCATCCTTGCGGTCTCGCTGAACGTTGCCACCGGCTACCTCGGGCAGCTCCCGCTGGGTCACGCCGGCTTTATGGCGGTCGGCGCGTATACGGGCGGTATTTTCATGCGTGCCACGCCCGCAGCAGACCTCATCAAAGCGGGCGATACCGCCGGCGCGCTGCCGTATGTGCTCATCGCGCTCGTGCTCAGCGCCATCGTGGCGGGTCTGTTCGGACTCATCATCGGCATCCCGGCGCTGCGTCTGCGCGGCGACTATCTCGCCATCATCACGCTTGGCTTCGGCGAGATCATCCGCGTGATCCTGACGAACATCGACTCCGTGCTCGGCTTTAAATTCACCTACGGCGCGGCAGGTCTCAAGCGCATCCCGAAATTCTCCAGCTTTACGCTCGTGTTCGTGTGCGTGGTCATCACCTGCCTTGTCATTCACATGGTGATGAAATCGCGCCACGGTCGCGCGATCCTCTCCATCCGTGAAAATGAGATCGCGGCGGAGAGCAGCGGCATTCCCACGACGTACTATAAGACGTTTGCGTTCGTGCTCTCCGCCGTGTTTGCGGGCATCGCGGGCTGCCTGTATGCGGGCTACATCGGGTCGCTCTATCCCTCCACGTTCAAGTTCATGAAGTCCATCGAGATCCTCGTGATGGTGGTGCTCGGCGGCATGGGCTCGATGCTGGGCTCGGTGCTGTCGGCGAGCGTGCTGACGGCGCTGCCGGAGCTGCTGCGCTCGGTCGACGACTACCGTATGGTCGCGTACTCGCTGGCGTTGGTCGTAATGATGATCTTCCGCCCGAAGGGACTCATGGGTAGCTACGATTTCTCGATGTCGCGCTGCCTTGAAAAGGCACTGAACTTCCTGTTCCGCCCGAAGCTGCGCAAAAAGAAGGATAAATCGATCGGAAAGGGGGCTGGGAAGGATGAATAAGCAGCACAAAGAATCGACCCGGCTCGTCCCGGTCCCGTCTACGAATATCATCCCGGAGCGCGATATTTCTCTGCCGCCGATTCTGGAAACACGTCACCTCGGCATAGACTTTGGCGGTCTGTCCGCCGTCAGCGATTTTAACTTTGCCATCGGCAGAACGGAGATCGCCGGTCTGATCGGACCGAACGGCGCAGGCAAAACCACCGTCTTTAACCTTCTGACCAAGGTCTATCAGCCGACGCGCGGCATGATCATGCTTGACGGCATCGACACCGCAGGCAAGACGATCGAACAGGTCAGCCGCATGGGTATCGCCCGTACCTTCCAGAATATCCGCCTGTTCAAGGACATGACGGTGCTGGAAAACGTGCTGGTGGGTCTGCATAACGAGACAAAATACAACACCGCCACCGCGATCTTCCGCCTGCCGCAGTACTGGCGGCGCGAACGTGTGGCGCGCGAGCGTGCGCTGGAGCTGCTGAGCATCTTTGATATGCAGGACCTGGCGGATCACAAGGCAGGCTCGCTGCCGTATGGCGCGCAGCGCCGTCTGGAGATCGTCCGTGCGTTGGCGACGAACCCGTGCCTGCTGCTGCTCGACGAGCCGGCTGCCGGCATGAACCCGTCGGAGACGAGCGAGCTGATGGAAAACATCGTCCGCATCCGCGATATGTTCGGCATCGCCATCATGCTCATCGAGCATGATATGAATCTGGTCATGGGCATCTGCGAAGGCATCTGCGTGCTGAACTTCGGCAAGATCATCGCCAAGGGCACGCCAGCCGAGATCCAGTCGAACCCGGCGGTCATCGAGGCATACCTCGGCAAAAAGAAAGGGGAGTGACGGCTTTGCTGCTGACTGTGAATAACATCAACGTGTACTACGGTGCGATCCACGCGATCAAGGACGTATCCCTGGAGGTCAATGAGGGCGAGGTCGTGACGCTCATCGGCGCGAACGGCGCGGGCAAGAGCACGGTCCTGAATACCATCTCGGGCTTGCTGCACAGCCGCACAGGCTCGATCGAGTTTATGGGCTCGAGCATTGCCGGTATGGCGCCGAATAAGATCGTGCAGCACGGTCTGGCACAGTGCCCGGAAGGTCGCCGCATTTTCCTGCACATGACCGTGGAGGAGAATCTGGAGATGGGCGCGTACACGCACCCGAACGACATGGCGGAGAATATGGCACGTGTGTACGATCAGTTCCCGCGTCTCAAGGAGCGCCGCAAGCAGATCGGCGGCACGCTCTCCGGCGGCGAGCAGCAGATGCTTGCCATGGGGCGCGCACTGATGAGCGAGCCGAAGCTCCTGATGCTCGACGAGCCGTCGATGGGTCTTGCGCCGCTGCTGGTGGAGCAGATCTTCGACATCATCCGGGCGCTTCACAAGGCAGGCTCAACAATCCTCCTCGTGGAGCAGAACGCGCAGATGGCGCTTCAGGTCGCCGACCGTGCCTACGTCCTCGAATCCGGGCGCATCGCGCTCAGCGGCTCGGGTAAAGAGCTGATTGAAAGCGACTCGATCCGCAAAGCGTATTTGGGCGGCTAACCACCTCAAACGAAAACCGCTTCGCTGGGTTTTCGTTTGAAAAATTTTGCACACTGCGCGCGCATGAATTTTGCGCAAAGTGCAAAATTTCTACACTCGTACACGCCGCCGGCAAAAATGATTGCAACTTCATTTTGCGCCCACGGGTGCAAAACTCTGCGAGACTGGTTACATATAAAAATGCAGACCCTCATGGGTCTGCATTTTTTATAATTTTTTACACAAAACGCTTTTCAATTGAAGTCTTTTGCGCTATGATAGAGCAAACGAAGGAAAAGGAGAACGAGTTATGGAAGAACTCAGAAAAAAATCAGGTTATATCTGCGACATGGACGGTGTCATCTATCACGGCAACCGTCTGCTACCGGGCGTCAAGGAGTTTGTCGCGTGGCTGTATGAAAACAAAAAGCACTTTCTGTTTCTGACCAATTCGTCGGAGCGCTCGCCGAAGGAGCTTCAGCAGAAGCTCGGACGGATGGGGCTCGACGTGTCGGAGGAGCATTTTTATACCAGCGCGCAGGCGACCGCACGCTTTATCAGCTCCCAGGCGCCGGGATGCAGCGCGTACGTCATCGGCGGCGCTGGCCTCATCATGGCGCTGCACGACGAGGGCATCACAATGAACGACGTCGATCCCGATTACGTTGTGATTGGGGAGGGGAACACCTATAATTATGAAAACATCCTCAAGGCGGTGCGTCTGGTCATGAAGGGCGCAAAGCTCATCGGCACGAACAGCGACCTGACCGGTCCGTCGGAGCAGGGTATTATTCCCGCCTGTCGCGCGATGATCTCGCCGATCGAGATGACGACAGGGCATCAGGCGTATTTCATCGGCAAGCCGAACCCGCTGATGATGCGCACGGGACTGCGCATTCTGGGCGTGCACTCGGAGGACGCTGCGATGATCGGCGACCGTATGGATACTGACATGGTGGCAGGCATTGAGTCGGGTCTTGACACGGTGCTGGTCCTCTCCGGCGTGACCGACCGCAACGAGATCAAAAAATTCCCGTATCGCCCGCGGCTGGTGCTGAACGGCGTCGGCGACATTGCCAGCGGCATCGTGCCGAATTTTTCGGAAAAGTAAAGAATTTAGAAAGAAAAGTAGGGAATCGTCCCTACTTTTCTTTGTCATTGTTCAGGTCGTTGTTCAGCTTCAGGTGAGAGATCGGATTCGCCTCGGCGGCGATCTTCAGCTCTGTGCTTTCGATGTGCGTGTAAATTTCCGTCGTGTTGAGGTGCTCGTGACCGAGGACCTCTTGCAAAGTCTTGACGTCCACGCCGTGCGAGAGCATCAGCGTCGCCGCCGTGTGGCGCAGCTTGTGTGCGGAGAACTGCGTGGCGTCCAGCCCGGACGCGAGCAGGTGCTTTTTGACCAGCCGGTGCACCGCCGTGACGCTGATGCGGTTTTTGTCGCGTGAGCCGAACAGCGCGCGGTTGTCGGTCAGGACGATCTGACTGCGCTCGATCAGATAGCTGTCCAGCGCCTTGCGGCAGGCGCTGCCCATGTACACGATACGCTCCTTGTTGCCCTTGCCGACCACGCGGATGCGGTCGTCGTAAACGTCCGTCAGATTGAGTCCTACGAGCTCAGAGCGGCGGATGCCGCAGCTCAGAAACAGCATCAGGATCGCAAAATCGCGTGTCTGATTCGGTCCGCGCACGGCGGACAGCAGTTTGGATGATTCTTCCAAAGACAGATACTTCGGCAGCGCGCGCCGCACGCGCGGAAATTCGATGTCCTTCACAGGGTTTTCGGTGATCTGCTTGGTGCTGACCGTCAGATAATTGTAGAAGGACTTGATTGCGGAGAGCTTGCGCGCGCGCGCCGCCGCGCCGATACCGGGATTCTGCGGCGCTTGCTCCGACGTGCGGTCATTCGCCAGATACGACAGAAAATCGAAAATTTCGGCAGGCGTGACCTTGCGCACGAACTCCAGATCAACATCGTTGATCGGAATGTCATCCAGCGGGGTGCTGTACGGCATCTGACAGCGCATGAGCTTGATAAAGCGCAAAAACATCCGCAGATCGAGATAATATTCCGAGACGGTCCGTTTGGATTGACCCTTGATTGTCTCGTGATAAGATAAAAACTCCCGCAAAATCTGCGGACAGTCCTGTAAGCGTTCCATTAGCATCGCTCCTTTAAAGAAGCAATCATAACATCGACAATAATCTATAATAATATTGTTCAAGAACTGATGCCGGGGAAGTAGCGCAAAGCGACTGATGCTAGTCTGCTGTAAACGCAACAAAATAAAAATTTTGTTGCGTTGATACGCAAGATTTACTGTCACGGGGCTGTTTGGACGATTCAACGCCCAGTCGCTTTTGCATTTTCTCCTTTGCCTGAACAATAGCATTCATTTGTCAATGTCATCATCGCATTCTTATTATACCGACTATACCGTGATTGTCAAATCACTCTATATTAAATATCTCGCGGCTGCATTTAGACAGACTTGCTTTAGGCTTACAGAGTATGTACAATACACTCTAGCTTACGCCTATACGAATATAGCTCAAACTCATCTTGATACTCTTGCTCGCTCTTTACGATCAAGCAACTATTATTTCCAGATTTTTCTTTTCCTTCTCCATGCCGCACAAAATTTTTGAAAAATTCACAGATTTCTTCTTTACAGTTTGCGGCGCAGGTACTACAATATTTGAGAAAAAACAGGAAGGAGCTTTCTTTTATGGCTCAGGATTCTAAAGTTAAACGAATCGGTG
>CALACZ010000218.1 GCA_937890735.1 uncultured Bacillota bacterium | reverse complement strand
CAAGCGCATCTCCATCAAGGATACCCGCGGCATCATCGACGCCATCCTGAACGGCGACATCAACAAGGCGCCCACCAAGAAGCTGCCGTACTTCGACTTTGAGATCCCCACGGAGCTGACCGGCGTCGCCACCGAGATCCTCGACCCGCGCGACACCTACGCCGATCCCGCCGAATGGGATAAGCGGGCAAAGGATCTTGCTTCCCGCTTCATCAAGAATTTTGTCAAGTACGAAGGCAACGAAGCCGGCAAGGCGCTCGTCGCGGCTGGTCCGAAGCTCTAAGAGCCTGACTGCCTGAACTGAGATCATGGGCGCGCTGCGCCGCGCGCAGCGCGCCCGTTTTTCAGCAGAGCGAAGCAGTCACTATTTCGTCGTAATGTAGGGGCGGGGCTTGCCCCGCCCGCGCAGAGCGCAATTACAAACCCGCACAACGAGCGGCAACAACGCACGATGCCCTGTAGGGGCGGACGCCTCTGTCCGCCCGTTGGGCAATCGCAGGTTTGCCGCAGCGCATCATAAAAACGTAAAATCGCCCGACACGCCGTAGGGGAGGGGTTCTACCCCTCCCGCGCACGGCGCACCATCAGAAACGCACGGCGAACGGCAACCACGCAACGCGTCCCGTTTCGCATTGGTGCGGATAAATTTGCGGCGGCGTACCGCCGGGAGGGGTAGAACCCCTCCCCTACGCAAATTTGGCGGTTTTTGCGATAAATCGCAAACCGTGCGATTTTGCAGGTGCATACCGCCGGGCGGACAGAGGCGTCCGCCCCTACAAGGCGTTTTTCGTTTTTGCCATCCGTGGTGTGAAATTTGCCTGTGCATCCTGCGCGGGCGGGGCAAGGTCCGCCCCTGCGTTACGGCGAAACGTGCAGCACTGCGCATTCGCATTTCCCCTTTCCTTTGTAATTCCACACGTTTGAGAGAGACGTGATTAAAAAAGAAGATGGAGGTTCTTCTATGAAGAAGGTTCAGATCACCGAAACTGTTCTGCGCGACGCGAACCAGTCCCTGATGGCGACCCGTCTGCCTTACTCCGACTACGAGGCGATCCTGCCGGAGATGGATAAGGCGGGGTACTATTCGGCGGAGTGCTGGGGCGGAGCGACGTTTGACTCCTGCCTGCGCTACCTGAACGAGGATCCCTGGGAGCGCCTGCGGAACATCCGCAAGCGTATGCCCAACACCAAGCTGCAGATGCTCCTGCGCGGGCAGAATCTGCTGGGCTACAAGCATTATCATGACGACGTGGTGGAAAAGTTCGTGGAGCTTTCCATCAAGAACGGCATCGACATCCTGCGTATTTTTGACGCACTGAATGACTTCCGCAACATCGCCACCGCTCTGGAAGCCACCAAAAAGTACGCCACCAAGAACACCATCGCCTCCGGCTGCATCAGCTACACGCAGAGCCCGGTGCACACCGTCGAAAAGTACGTCGAAATGTGCAAGGAGCTCAAGACCATGGGCTTCGACACCATCTGCCTGAAGGACATGGCGGGCACGATGAGCCCCTATGAGGCGGAAAACCTCATCAAGGGCATCAAGGACGCCGTGGGCGATATGCCCCTGATCCTGCACACGCACTGCACCACCGGCATGGCGTACATGACCGTGACGAAGGCGATCGAGTCGGGCATCGACGTGATCGACTGCGCCACCTCCTGCTTCTCCGGCGGCACGTCCCAGCCCGCGACCGAGACGATGTTCTACGCCCTCGGTCAGTACGGCATCGACACGGGTCTGAACGAAGAGGCGATCAACAAGGTCAACGATTTCTTCAAGCCCATCAAGCAGAAGTATGTGGACTCCGGGCGCATCAACCCCAAGTCCATGGCGACCGACGCGCAGGCACTGGTGTACAAAGTTCCCGGCGGCATGCTCTCCAACATGATCGCAAACCTCACCGATATGAAGGCAATGGACAAGTTCGACGCCGCGCTCAAGGAGATCCCGAACGTCCGCAAGGACCTCGGTTATCCCCCGCTGGTCACGCCGCTTTCTCAGATGGTCGGCAACCAGGCGGTCACCAACGTTCTGCTCGGCGAGCGCTACAAGCAGATCTCCAAGGAGGTCAAGGCGTACTTCAAGGGCGAATACGGCATCGCGCCCGCGCCCGTGAACGCGGACATCCAGGCGCGCGTTCTCAAGGAGGCCGGTATGGACAAGCCCATCGACTGCCGCGACGAGGACTGCAAGCGCACCGGCGAAGAGTTTAAGAACGCCAGGGAAGCGCTGGGCGATCTTGCCCGCAGCGAGGAAGACGTGATGAGCTACATCTGCTTCCCGGATCAGACGCGCAAGTTCCTCGAGCAGCGCAAGGCGGACGAGGAGAAGATCACCAGGTATGTGATCGAAGAGGCGTAAGGAGGAAACGGTATGAACGGACTGTTTCTGGTCAATTCCGATATGGTGGACATTGGCATCGGCACGGCGGGGCTGGTCGCGCTGCTGGGCTATCTGGTCGTGTTCATCGGGCTGATCGCGCTGATGGTCGTCATTATGATCGTCGGCAAGATCATGGTCGGCAAGGCTGCAAAAACCAAGGCTGCCGCACCGGCACAGGCTGCGCCCGCGCCCGCTCCGGCGGCTGCAAAGCCCGCAGCGCCCGAAGCTCCGGGCACTGCCGGTGAGGTAAAGCTCTACGGCACGCCCGACCGCGACGCCGCCATCATCATGGCGATCGTCGCCCACAAGATGGGCAAGCCCCTGAATACCCTGCGCTTCAAATCTATCAAGGAGGTCCAGTGATTATGAAATATAAGATCACGCTCAACGGCAAGACCTATGAGGTCGAGGTCGATGAAGAAAAGGCGATGCTCGTAGACGAGTACGACGCCTATGCCCCCGCCGCTCCGGCTGCCGCGCCCGCGCCTGCCGCTGCGCCTGCTGCCGCTCCCGCCGCAGCGCCCGCTGCCGCGCCCGCGCCCGCTGCGTCCCTTGCCGCAGGCGAGGTCGTCGCGTCCCCGATGCCCGGCAACATCCTCAAGGTATGCTGCGCCCAGGGCGACAGCGTCAAGGCCGGCGCCATTCTGGTCGTCCTGGAAGCTATGAAGATGGAAAACGAGATCCTCGCCCCGCGTGACGGCGTTGTGGCACAGGTCGTCACCTCCAAGGGTTCTGTCGTGGATACGGGTGCTCCTCTGGTCGTTCTGGCGTAAGGAGGCACTGCTATGGGTTTTAATGTAGGCGCAACCTTGATGAAGCTGGTCAACGAATCCGGCTTCGCGGCGTTCTTCGCGGGTGACGGCTGGAAAAGCCTCGTGATGATCGTCATCGCGTGCGTGCTGCTGTATCTGGGCATCGTGAAGAAGTTTGAGCCGCTGCTGCTCGTCGGCATCGCGTTCGGCTGTCTGCTGGCAAACGTCAGCTACTTCACCAGCCAGTCGGCGGAGCTCAACGCGACCAACGCTCTGTATCACCCCGAGCTGTGGGAGGCATTCCTGGATTCCTCCAGCCCGTACTATCACAGCTACGGTCACGTTCTGTCGAACGCGGGTCTGCTGGATATTTTCTACATCGGCGTGAAAGCGGGTCTGTACCCGTCGCTCATCTTCATGGGCGTCGGCGCGATGACCGACTTCGGCCCGCTAATCTCCAACCCGAAGAGCCTGCTCCTCGGCGCGGCGGCGCAGCTCGGCGTGTTCGTCGCCTTCT
>CALACZ010000217.1 GCA_937890735.1 uncultured Bacillota bacterium | reverse complement strand
GACGAGATTTCGTGATTTTTTCAAAATCACGAAATTGGTTACGCCAAAGGCGGAACCTTTCTGATTAAAGAATTTAATCAGAAAACAGTATTACTGCAATTTGGACGCCACAAAATCGTCCACAGCCGCCAGCGCGTCGTCTGCCTTATTGACGTCCGTGCCGCCGCCCATGGCGCTGTCGGGCTTGCCGCCGCCGCGGCCGCCGACGATGGGCGCGATGGTCTTGATAATATCGCCCGCCTTGATGCCCCTGGCAACGGCGTCCTTGCCGCAGACGGCAAGCAGCGTGACCTTGTCGCCGTCCACGGCGCTGAGCACGGCAACGATCGCAGGCTCGCGGTCGCGCAGGAAGTCACCCATGCGGCGCAGCGCGTTTGCATCCATGCCGCCGCGGTTGGCGGTGAGGACTTTAACGCCGCTGATCGTTTTTGCCGAGAACAGGAACTGGTCGATCTCGCCGGCGAGGAGCTTGTCCTTCATCGTCTCGATCTTCTGGCGCAGCTCGCGCATCTCGCGCAGACTGCTCTCCGCCTTCATAAACAGCTCCGCCGGGGTCGTTTTGAACATCTCGGCAAGGCGCGCCACGCGCTCATTCAGCGCGTCGATCAGATCGAGCGTTGCCTCGCCCGTGATCGCCTCAATGCGGCGCACGCCGGAGGCGACGGACGACTCGCTGAGAATGCGGAACGGACCGATCATGCCGGTGTTGGCGACGTGCGTGCCGCCGCAGAACTCGATGGACTCGTCCATGCTCACCACGCGCACGACATCGCCGTATTTCTCGCCGAACAGCGCGACCGCGCCGAGCTTTTTCGCTTCTTCGATCGGCATTTCGCGCACCGAGACGGGCTCAGCCGCCATGATGGCGCTGCTGACGATCCGGGAGACCTTCGCCAGCTCTTCGGGCTTCACCGCCTCAAAATGCGTCAGGTCAAAGCGCAGACGGTCAGGCTCAACGAGCGAGCCTGCCTGATGGACATGATCGCCCAGCACGCGGCGCAGTGCCATATCGAGAAGATGCGTCGCCGAATGGGCGCGCGCGATGGCGCGGCGGCGCGTTTCGTCATACGCAGCGGTGCAGCTCTCGCCCACGCGCAGCGTCCCGGCGGTGACCTTGCCGTAGTGCATGAATTTGCCGCCCTTGTTCTTCTGCACGTCGGTCACGGTAAATTCGCCCGCGGCGGTGCGGATCACGCCGTGATCGGCGACCTGACCGCCCATCTCGGCGTAGAGCGTCGTGCGGTCGAGCACCACGATGCCCTCCGCGCCCTCGCCGATCTCGTCGCGCAGCTCGTCGTCCGAGACGAGCGCGAGGACCTTTGCTTCCGTCTCCACGCAGTCATAGCCTACGAACTCGGTCGCGGGCATTTCCTTGCCAAATTCCACGCCTGCCCAGCCGAGGTCGCCAAGCGCTTTGCGCGCCTCTCGGGCGCGGGTCTTCTGCTCCTGCATGAGCTTCTGGAACGCGTCCTCGTCCACGCTCATGCCCTGCTCCTCCACCATCTCAGCGGTCAGGTCGATCGGGAAGCCGTAGGTATCATACAGCTTGAACGCGTCCGCGCCGGAAAAGACGGTCTCGCCCTTTTCCTTGTGTCCGGCAAGCATTTCCTGGAAAATGCGCATACCGCCGTCGATGGTGCGTGCGAAGCTCTCCTCTTCCGTCTTGATGACGCGGGTAATATACGCCTGCTTTTCGCGCAGCTCGGGATACTGGCACTCGTTTTCGTGCACAACGGTGTCGATGATCTCATAGAGGAACGGATGATCGACGCCCAGCAGCTTTCCGTGCCGCGCGGCGCGGCGCAGCAGACGGCGCAGGACGTAGCCGCGCCCTTCGTTCGACGGCAGCACACCGTCGCAGATCATGAACGTCGCCGAGCGGATGTGGTCGGTGATGACGCGCAGCGAAATGTCCTTTTTATGGCTCTCGCCGTAGTGTACGCCGGTCAGCTCGGAGACCTTGTTTGTGATGTTCATCACAGTGTCCACGTCAAACAGTGAATCGACGTTCTGGCACACGCACGCCAGACGCTCCAGACCCATGCCGGTGTCGATGTTTTTCTGCTTGAGCTCGGTGTAATGACCGTGACCATCATTGTTGAACTGCGAGAACACGACGTTCCACACCTCGACGTAGCGGTCACAGTCGCAGCCGACGGTGCAGCCTGGCTTGCCGCAGCCGTACTGCTCGCCGCGGTCATAGTAGATCTCCGTGCACGGTCCGCACGGGCCGGAGCCGTGCTCCCAGAAGTTATCTTCTTTTCCGAACTTGAAAATGCGGTCGGCGGGGATGCCGATCTCCTCGTTCCAGATGCGGAACGCCTCATCGTCGGCGGGCGTCGTTTCATTGCCTGCGAACACGGACGGATACAGCCGGTCCGGCTCAAGCCCGACCCACTCGGGGCTGGTCAGAAATTCCCATGCCCAGGGAATGGCTTCCTTCTTAAAATAGTCGCCGAAGGAGAAGTTGCCGAGCATCTCAAAATAGGTGCCGTGGCGTGCGGTCTTGCCGACGTTTTCGATGTCGCCCGTGCGGATGCACTTCTGGCAGGTCGTGACGCGGCGGCGCGGCGGCTCTTCCTCGCCGGTGAACCACGGCTTCATCGGCGTCATGCCGGCGTTGATGAGCAGGATGGATTTGTCGTTGCGCGGGACGAGCGAAAAGCTCGGCAGACGCAGATGACCCTTCGACTCAAAAAACCGCAGGAACATTTCGCGCAGCTCATTGAGCCCGTATGCTTTGTGTGCCATATATATACCCCTTTTCATTTGTTTACGAGAATAAAAAAATAGACCCCGCCCCGGCATAGGGGCGAAGCTCGTTCGCGGTACCACCCTAATTGCGCAACTGCGCATCTTAGCCGCGCCGTAACGGGCGCACCCGCCCCGCTCGTCGCGGGGATGCTCCAAAGCGGCTGCCGCAGGCTGAACACGGAAGGGCTTCCAGCGTCCCCTTCTCTCTGCACGCGCAGGCTCTGCGGCTGACTTCTTCATAGCAGAAAACTCTATGAAACTTGAGATATTGTATCACATTTCGGCGGATTGTCAACAAGAAACGGCACGTTTTTTTCATCCAGCACGCACGTCCAGAAAATGCGCCCGTCCCGCCGCGTGAGCGCGAAAAAGCAGACGTATTCCATCAGGCAGAACGGCGTCTGCGCATCAAACGGCACAAACAGCCGCCGCGCGCTCCCCTGCCGCTCGATCTCCCCATTCGGAACAGGGATGCCGCCGACCGTGACCGGCTCGCGCTCATCGGTCGTAAAGCGCCACTCCTCCGTCAGCGGCAGCGCATTCACGGACAGCTTTCTTCGCAGGCGCAGCGTGCCATCCTCCGGCAGCAAAACGCCGAAAAGCTGCCGCGTCCCGTCCGGCGCGCAGCCGTACAGGCGCACCACGCCCGGTATCGCGCGGCACTCGGCGCGAATGCGCCAGTAAAGCCCCTCGCGCTCCGCCGTCAGCGTGCCGCAGACCGTGCCGCCGTGTGATACGGAAAACTCCATAAACCAGCCCCCGGCATCAGCATATGCCGGGGGCTGGCGTCACATTCCTGCGCTAGGGCGTGTGCAAGCCGAAGCTGACCGCGATGGCGGAATCGACCTGATTCATCAGGCTGTCGTCCACATGCCCCATATGCTCGCGCAGGCGGCGCTTATCAATGGTGCGGATCTGTTCGAGCAGGACGATGGAGTCCTTGCTCAGTCCAACGTCGTGCCCCGCAAGCGTGATATGCGTCGGCAGCCGCGCCTTGCCCGTCTGACTGGTGATCGCGGCGGCGATGACCGTCGGCGAGTGTTTGTTCCCGGTGTCGTTCTGGACGATCAGCACCGGGCGCGTGCCGCCCTGCTCGCTGCCCACAACGGGGCTCAGGTCCGCGTAAAAAATATCGCCACGTTTCACGTTCGTATCCATTCGCTTCACACTCCGCGGAAAAATAGCGCGCCGTCAAGAACGCTCTCAACGGAACTACCTGTATTCTCCCACGCGGCGGCTGAAAATATACAGCCCGCAAAGCTCTCAAACCATTCTATGCGAAACCTGCCGAAACGCGCACGACGTTCCGGCAGGGTAGCCTTAAACGATATACTGTAGAATTTCCGACTGTCTGCCGCCGGAGTAGTAAAGCCGCGCGATACGCTTGGAGAGCGTGCACAGAATTTCATAGCTGATCGTGCCGCTCGCCTCCGCAAGGCGCTCCACCGGCACGCGCTGTCCGTCGGGATCGTAGCCGAAGAGCGTCAGCTCGTCGCCGACCTGCGCGTCCGGGACGTTTGTTATGTCAACCATGCACATATCCATGCAAATACGCCCGATGACCGGCACGTCCTGCCCGTGCAGCCGGAAGCTGACCTTGCCGGACAGCCCACGCGCAAAGCCGTCGGCATAGCCGATCGGCAGCACCGCCATGCGCAGGTCGCGCGGCGCGGTGAACGTCCTGCCGTAACTGATGGGCGTTCCGGCAGCGACGTCCCGAATTTGCGCGATGGTCGTGCGCAGCGTCATCACAGGGCGCAGATCCAGCAGCCCCTCGCAGTCCACATCCGGCGCGCAGCCGTAGAGCGCAATGCCGCCGCGCACCATGTCGAGGCTATACTCCGGATGCAGGATCGTAGCGGCGGAATTTGCGCAGTGGCGCAGCGCAGGGTGAATGCCGTACCCGTCCAGCTCCGCCAGCGCCTGCCGAAAGCGCGCAAACTGCAATTGCGTGTACCGCTCGTCGTCCTCCCGGCGGCTGTCCGCCGCGCTGAAGTGCATGAATACGCCCTCCGCGCGCAGGTGCGTGAGCTGCGAGAATGCCGCAAGCTGCGGCAGCTCGCTGTGCTCGCCGTAGGCAAGAAAGCCGATGCGCCCCATGCCGGTGTCGAGCTTGAGGTGGACATTCAGGATGTAATTCGTGCCGCGCAGGCGCTCTTCGAGCGCGCGGGCGTAGTCGATGGAGTGGATCTCCTGCGTCAGGTCCATAAAGACCATCGTGTCGGCGTATTCGGGCGGCGTGTAGCCCAGGATCAAGATCGGCGTTCGGATGCCGCCGCGGCGCAGCTGCACCGCTTCTTCCAGGTTGGATACCGCCAGATAGTCGCAGCCCAGCTCTGAGAGCGTTCCGCTCACCGGCACGGCGCCGTGACCGTAAGCATCCGCCTTGATCACGCCTAAAAATTTGCACCCCTCCGGGATGTGCGCGCGCAGCGCGCGGTAGTTGTGTTCCAGATTGTCGAGCGAAATTTCCGCCCACGTCCGCTTGAGAGTTTTCATAGTTGCCTCATTCCAAATTTGCCGGATCGCCCGGCGTAAAGTCCGTGATCGTCATGGCGGCGAGCATCTGCCCCTGATACGACACCTCCGCGTATTCCGGCAACAGCGCGCCGGAGAGCCAGACGTCCACCGTCAGTTCATCGTCGTCATAGCCGTGCAGGTATGTCACGCGCACCGCGTCGCCCTCCTGCCCGGCAGAGCTGATATAATCGGCGCAGAGCGCCTGCACGAATAACTGCGGCAGCTGCATGGGCGCAAGATTGCCGTCCGCCATCAGCCCGAAGGCAACGGCGGTATCCTCAAATTCCACCCGTGCGCTGTTTGCCGCCAGCTCGGCGGCGATGCCGGCGAGCGTCTGCGGCGCACGGATGGTCATGCGCGCCGCGCCGTCCGCGCCGCACACGCACTCCAGCGTAAAGTCAAAGCGTACGTCGTCGTAGCTGACCGAAACGTCCGCCGCATAGCGGCATCCGCCCGCCTGTAGCAGCTCCGTGCGGAGCTGAAGCGCCTGCTGCATCGCCCCGCCGGACGCGCGGCAGCCCGCCAGGATCAAAATACAAACCGCGATCAAACATACCAGTCCCCGCCTGCGGCGCAAGAGATCACCCGCTCATCTTAAAAGTCGTGGGATCTCCTGAAGCAGGTCCTCCGGGATCATGCCGTACTCGCCCAGGCGCTCGGCGCACGCATCGCCCGCCGCGCCGTGTATCCACGCCGCGCCCGCCGCCGCCTCCAGCGGCATGACGCGCTGCCCCAGCAGCGAAACGAGGATACCCGCCAGCACGTCGCCGCTGCCGCCGCAGGCAAGCCCGGGGTTGCCCGTCGTGTTGCGGTAGACGGCTGCGCCGTCGGTGATGATGGTGCGGTTTCCCTTGAGCAGAACGATGCACTTGCCGCGACGTGCCATCTCCTGCGCCTCATGCACGCGGTCCGCCGCCAGCGGATCGCCGCCCAGGCGCAGAAATTCGCCGTCATGCGGCGTGAGAACGAGCGGACAGGAGCTTCCACGCAGAACATCTATATGCCCGTCCAGCGCGTTTAGACCATCAGCATCGAGTACCATCGGCACGCGGCAGCGTGTGAGCATCGCCCGCACGAGCGCAGGCAGCTCGCCCCCGCGCCCAAGACCCGGTCCGAGCAGCACCGCGTCCATGCGCGGAAGCCGCCGCTCGATCTCGTCCAGCGCCGCAAGCGAGAGCCTGCCCTCGCCGTCGCACGGCAGCGGAAACACGATCTGGCTGCGGCACTGCGCCGCACAGATGGGATACACCGCCTCCGGCACGCCGAGAAAGACGAGACCGCTTCCCGTGCGCGACGCCGCCTGCGCCGCAAGCACCGCCGCGCCTGTGAGCCCCACAGAGCCGCACAGCAGCAGCACGCTGCCGTAGTCGCCCTTGTGCGAATTGCGCGGGCGCACCGGCAGCAGATCGCGCACGAATGACGCGCTTGTCCGCTGCGCCAGCCAGAGCGGATGCTTCATCCGATCGCCTCCCCGTTTTATTTGCCCACATTATACCGCGAAGCGGGAAAACAGTCAATTTTATTCTTGTAAAACGGATGTGTGTGTGTTAGAATGACGGCGATATGATAAATGCGATGACCGGGTCGTCCAAATGCCGAAGCGCAGCCGAAGAGAGAGCGGGATGCTGTGATCCGCTTGCTGCGGGCTGAGGGCTTTCCCCCGCGAGCAGCCGCCTGAACAGGCTCACCAAGCCAACGTAGGGCGCGCCGGAGGTCTCCGTTACGGACGTGAGCGCGCCGGATGGCGAATTGCGGGTGGTACCGCGGAAGCATGGTCTTTCGTCCCCTTTTGTGGACGAGGGGCTATTTTTTTGCAGATAAACATTTCACAAAGGAGAATGCAGATATGAAACAGCAGCTTGAAAAGATCCGTCAGGAAGCGCTCGACGCGCTCGGCGCGGTCAAAAGCGCCGATGAGCTGGATGCGCTGCGCGTCCGCTTCCTCGGCAAAAAGGGCGAGCTGACGGGTGTGCTCAAAATGATGGGCAAGCTCTCCGCCGAGGAACGCCCGGTGATGGGGCTGGTCGCCAACAACGTGCGCGCCGCCATCGAAGAGCAGCTTGAAAAAACGCGCGCCAGCCTCAAGGAAAAGGCGCTGGAGGCGAAGCTCCGCGCCGAGGCGGTGGACGTGACCATCCCCGGCGACCCGGTGCGGCTGGGGCACCGCCACCCGATGAACATCGCGCTGGATGAGGCGAAGGAGCTGTTCATCTCCATGGGCTTTGAGATCCTGGACGGTCCTGAGGTGGAGCTCGCTGACTACAACTTTACCCGCCTGAATATCGCGGAAAATCACCCGTCGCGCGACCGCAGCGATACCTTCTACATCACCGACGATGAAGAGGTGCTGCTGCGCACGCAGACCAGCCCCATGCAGATCCGCGCGATGGAGCGCATCAAAAATCCGCCCATCCGCATTCTCGCGCCGGGGCGCGTGTACCGCAAGGACGAGGTGGACGCGACGCATTCGCCGATGTTCCACCAGATCGAGGGGCTGGTGATCGACAAGGGCGTGACGATGGCGGACCTCAAGGGGACGCTCGAGACGCTCATCAAGGCGATGTACGGCGAGGACTCCGTCATCCGTTTCCGCCCGCACCACTTCCCGTTTACCGAGCCCAGCTGTGAAGTGGACGTGCAGTGCTTCAAGTGCCGCGGCGCGGGCTGCCCCACCTGCAAGGGCGAGGGCTGGATCGAGCTGCTGGGCGCTGGCATGGTCCATCCCAAGGTGCTCGCTGGCTGCGGCATCGACCCGGAAATTTACTCCGGCTTTGCCTTCGGCATCGGTCTGGAGCGCATGGCGATGCGCCGCTTCCAGATCGGCGATCTGCGCATGATCTTTGAAAATGACGTCCGTTTCCTGGAACAGTTCTGATAGGAGGGTGCTGGCATGAATATTTCGAGAAAATGGCTGAAGGAATTTGTGGATATTCAGGCGACCGACCGCGAATACGATGAGATCATGACGCTCGCCGGTCAGAAGGTCGAGACTGTCACCCGGATGGACGCAGACATTCGGAACGTCGTCGTGGGCAAGGTGCTGTCCATGCAGCGGCATGAGAACTCCGACCATATGTGGGTGTGCATGGTGGACGTCGGAAGCGGCGAGCCTGTGCAGATCGTGACCGGCGCGCAGAATGTGCACGAGGGCGATCTTGTGCCCGCGGCACTGGACGATTCGCTGCTCCCCGGCGGCGTGCATATCAAAGCCGGCAAGCTGCGCGGTGTGGACTCCAATGGGATGCTCTGCTCGTTTGCCGAGCTCGGTCTTACGCAGAACGACGTGCCCGAGGCGTATGCCGACGGCATCTGGATCCTCAACGATGAGGACTGCACCGTCGGTCAGGACATCAACGAGGTCATCGGCAACGACGACTCCATCGTCGAATTTGAGATCACGAACAACCGCCCCGACTGCTACTCGCTGCTCGGTCTTGCGCGCGAAACGGCGGCGGCGTTCAACGTGCCCATGAAGCACCACGAGCCGGTCGTGAAGGGCGGCGGCGAAGGCTGCCTGCCGGAGCTTCTGGACGTGGATGTGCAGGCGGACGATCTGTGCCTGCGCTATTCTGCCCGCATGGTGCGAAACGTCAAGATCGCGCCCAGCCCCAAGTGGATGCGCCAGCGGCTGCGCTCGGCAGGCATCCGCCCCATCAACAACATCGTGGACATCACAAACTATGTGATGGTCGAATACGGTCAGCCGATGCACGCCTTTGACTACCGCTATGTAAACGGCGGCAGGATCGTCGTGCGCCGTGCAGGCGAGGACAAAACGCTCACCACGCTCGACGGCAATGTGCGCAATTTGCAGCCGGATATGCTCGTGATTGCGGACGAGGAAAAGCCCGTGGGTCTGGCGGGCATCATGGGCGGCGAAAACAGCGAGATCGTGGCGGACACCGTGGGCGTGGTGTTCGAGTCCGCCAACTTCCTCGGTGCGTCCATCCGCAAAACGGCGCTGGCGCTCGGTATGCGCACCGATGCCTCGGCAAAATTTGAAAAGGACATTGACCCGATGCTGACCGTCCCCGCCGTGAACCGCGCGTGTGAGCTCGTGGAGCTGCTCGGCGCGGGCGAAGTGCTGGACGGCATCATCGACGTCATCAGCTACGTTCCGCAGCCCGTCGTCCTTCCGCTGGAGGAGGGCAAGATCAACGCCCTGCTCGGCACGAACATCTCCCGCGCGGACATGATCGACTACCTGCGCCGCGAGGAGATCGAGGTCAAAGACGACCTCATTCAGGTGCCTTCCTGGCGTCCCGACCTGCGCTGCATGGCGGACATTGCCGAGGAGGTCGCGCGGTACTACGGCTACAACAACATCCCCACCACGCTCATGCGCGGCGCAACGACGCGCGGCGGCTTCAGCCGGGAGGCGCAGCTTGAAAACGCAGCGTGCGCCATGGCGCGCAGCCTCGGCTTTGACGAGATCATCACCTATTCGTTCGTCTCACCCGCCAGCTTTGACGCCATCGGCGTCCCGGCGGATTCTCCCCTGCGCAATGCCATCTCCATCATCAACCCCCTCGGTGAGGACACATCCATCATGCGCACCGTGATCCTGCCGAGTATGCTCGACATCCTCGCGCGCAACTTTGCGCATAAGAACCGCGACGTCAAGCTCTATGAGCTGGGCAGAGTTTACCTGCCGCAGGCGGGCGAAAAGCTGCCGCGTGAAAACAAGCGCCTCATCTTCGGCGCTTACGGCGCGGGCGAGACGTTCTTCAAGCTCAAGGGCGAGATCGAAGCGCTGCTGCACAAGCTCAACATCCAGCCCGCGAGCTACGAAGCGCTGACTGACAATGCGGCGTACCATCCCGGGCGCTGCGCACGCATCACCATTGGCGGCAAGGACGCCGGCGTGATCGGGCAGATCCATCCGCTCGTCGCAGAGCGCTACGGCATCGGCGCAGAGGTCTACTGCGCGGAGCTGGACTTCGATCTGCTGTTTGCCTCGCAGGCGGAGGACCATGTGTTCCATCCGCTGCCCCGCTTCCCTGCCGTCACGCGCGATCTGGCGCTGGTGTGCGATGAAGGCATCACCATCGGGCAGCTGGAGGCGTGCATCCGCAAGGCGGGCGGCGCGCTGCTGCGCAGGATCGACCTCTTCGACATTTATCGCGGCACGGGCATTGCCGAGGGCAAGAAGAGCGTTGCCTTCAGCCTGGAGCTGCGCGCGGATGACCGCACACTGACCGACGACGACTCCACCGGCACGGTGCAGCGCATCCTCGACGCGCTCCAGAAGGAGCTCGGCGCGGTGCTGCGCTGAGGCGAGGTATAGCGTTTCCTCCCGCCTGTCATACTATATCTTGTTTTTGTAACACAAATGAAATGTTCAGGTCATTTACAAGCGGCAAAATATATATTATGATAAAGGCAACAAATGGACGAGGGAGGTAACCGTCATGGATAAGAATACGATCAAATTTGTCGTGCCGGATGACCCGGCGGGCGAGATGAAGGCGATCCTGAACTCCGTATACAGCTCGCTCAGCGAAAAGGGCTATAACCCCATCAACCAGATCGTCGGTTACCTGCTTTCAGAGGACCCGACCTACATCACCAACTACAACAACGCCCGCAGCCTGATCTGCAAGATCGACCGCGACGAGTTGCTGCAGGAGCTGGTGCGGCACTATCTGTTTGATTGAATCAAAGTTCCGAACACAGGCGGCTCAGAATCAGCCGCCTGTTTCGGTGTTTCAAAAAACGAAGGAGGATACTATGGCAGAAGAAAAAAGCGTTCTGACCTATAAGGGTCGCCCGCTGATGCGCAAGGATAACATGATCTACTACGGCTCGATGGCGGATTCGCACATCGTGATGCTCCAGGTGCTCGAATCGGAGAAAAAGCAGGATGTGGACGTAGCAACAAAGGTCTCTGTGGAGCTTCAGCTCACCGACCCCAATGTCCGCGCGAAGGATCGCATTCTGAAAAAGAGCGTCAAAGACGGATTCTACACCGCGCTGGACGTCGGCTGCGTGTGGTTGCAGCGCGCGCTGGCTGCAAAATAATTTTTCGCAGCAGGTATAAGAAACTCGGAAGCCGCACAGAATACCTGTGCGACTTCTTTTTCATTTTCCATTCCTTTTCTCTGAGCACGCGCAAGCGCGCTCCTTGCCGCAGGCGGTCACGTCCGCGGTTATTTTTTTGCGTTTTGACACATACTGTCTGCGAAAGGATGTGCAGACCATGCAGTTTCACAAGCGGCGGCAGAGCATTATCTTCGAGCAGCAGCCGGCGATCCTGTCCAGCGCCGCCATCGGCGGCAAAAAGGAGTCCGAAGGTCCGCTGGCGAACTATTTTGACCGCCTGAACACCGACACAAAATTCGGGCAGAAATCGTGGGAAAAAGCCGAGAGCAAAATGCAGGAGCTGGCGCTGGACACCGCGCGGCGCAAAGTCGAGCTGCAATATGGCGACATTGACGTACTCTTCGGCGGCGACCTGCTCAACCAGTGCATCGGCTCGGCGTTCGCCCTGCGCCCCACAGGCATCCCCTACCTCGGGCTGTACGGCGCGTGCTCGACGATGGCGGAGTCGCTGCTGCTCGCCGCAGCGGCGGTGAACGCGGGCTACGCGCGCCGCGCGGCGGCGCTTACGTCGTCCCATTTTGCCTCGGCGGAGCGACAATACCGCTTCCCGCTGGGCTACGGCGGGCAGCGCACGCCCACGGCGCAGTGGACCGTCACCGGCGCGGGCTGCTGCATCGTGGGGCAAAACGCCCCGCACGGACCATTCGTGCGCGCCGCGACCGTCGGCGCAGTCACCGACTGGGGCATCAAGGACGCGAACAACATGGGTGCGGCGATGGCGCCCGCCGCGTATGCAACGCTCCGCGCGCATTTTGACGATCTCGGCTGTGCGCCGGAGGATTACGATCTCATCGTCACCGGCGACCTCGGGCAGCTCGGCAAGCAGATCGTGACGGACCTCTTCGCGCGCGACGGCGTGAAGCTCGGCAGCGTCTACAACGACTGCGGCACGCTCATCTACGACCTGCAAGCGCAGGATGTGCACGCAGGCGGCTCGGGCTGCGGATGCAGCGCGAGCGTGCTGTGCGGGTATCTGCTCTCACAGCTTGCGCAGGGCAAGCTCAAAAATCTTCTGTTTTGCGCGACCGGGGCGCTCATGTCCCCCACCTCGACCTGGCAGGGCGAGACGATCCCGGCGATCTGCCACGCCGTGGCGATCAGCGCGGAAAGGCGGTAATCATGGACTATCTCAAGGCGTTTGCGATCGGCGGGCTGCTGTGCGCCGTCGGTCAGATCCTCATCGACAAGACAAAGCTCACTCCGGCGCGCATCCTGACGGCTTACGTCGTGGCGGGTGTGATCCTCGGCGGTGCGGGCGTGTACGGACCGTTCGCCAACTTTGCGGGCGCTGGCGCGACCGTGCCGCTCACGGGCTTCGGGAATCTGCTTGCCAAGGGCGTGCGCGAGGCGATTGAGCAGGACGGCGTGCTTGGCATTCTCACGGGCGGGCTGCGCGCCGCGGCAGGCGGCATCGCGGCGGCGGTGTTCTTCGGCTTCCTTGCGGCATTGTTCTTCCGCCCGCGCGATAAGTCCTAGGGAAGCTCTGATTAAATCAACGGCTGCGGTCGTCGAGAGATTTTTCGTCAAGGCAAGGTTTGGAATGCACAGGAATACTTTGTGTATTTCGTGCATTTCGTAGCATTGGCGGAAAAGATCCGGCGACCGCGGCTGGGGATTTATTCAGAGATTCCCTAACGTATGAAATACCGCCCGCGCGGCATACTATCCCTGCGGCAGCGCCGCAATTCTTCACAGGAGGCGTAGATATGAGCGCACGCAATCCGTACGAATCGAAGCAGAATAAGACCCAGCAGAACAAAACGCAGCAGACCGAGTCCCGCACGCAGTCCCGCAGCGAAAACCGCACCCAGAACGGCACGCAAAACAATACGCAGAGCCGCAGCGAGCGGTAAGGAGTCAAGCGACCTGTACACGGATGTGTACAGGTCTCTTTATGTATTCAAATCTTTTGCAGCGCGATGACATCCAAGCCAAACCGCACAAACGCGTAGTTTACACGGTAATCGTCGCTGTGTCCGTCGCGCCACGTCCCATACAGCGAAAACAGCGTTGGGCTGACCGCCTTTGGTTCAGGCTCCGCCGCATTGTGATGTGGACCGAAGATGTTGCGGTTGCTTGCCATCAACTCCAGCTCCAGCGTATTTTCTCCCGGATGCAGGTACGGCGAAAGATCAAGTGCATCGCTGAACAGCAGTATTCCGACCTTTTGCGCATTTACAAATACACGCACATACTGGACGCGTCCCGCACAGCGAAGCTGCCATCCAGCAGTCTGGACCGTGAGCGTGCGCTTCAGGCGCATAACGCCGCGGAAGAACGGAAACCCCTGCACTGTAATATCACGCGGGTCAAGCTCTGTAGCCGGCGGGAGGAGACGAAAGCGATCGCCAAACCGAACGCTGTTTTCGCCCGCCTGCCAGCCGGAATCCGGCAGCACGGTGAAGCTCCCGAACAGGTAGATCGCTTCGATATTCGTCTCGTAACTGACACAGTTCATGCGTGTCTCCGTGACCTCGCCATTGCCGTAATAATAGCCGTTAAAAATATCATAAATCTGCTGAGACTGCGTATAATCCAGTTCCAGAACGACCTCATTTTCGCCCTTTCTCGCAAGCGCTGCAATATTTCCGCGTACGAACGAACGATCAAGTATGCCGCGTTCGATCAGGCTGACTTCCGTACCGTTTACAGACAGTTTTGTGTTTCGAAGCGTTTCCAGTTCCAATGTCAGATCATTCGGCAAGAAATCCGCTGTGAACATATAGCGAAGCCAGACCTTTCGGTTCGTTTTTTCTCGCAGCAGTCGTTCCGAAATATACGGGAGCGGAAGCGGTTTGGAATAGCTGACGCCGTCATAGCTCAGTGCCGCAGTATCCAGTGTCAAGCTGTTCTGCACCGGCGCTGACAGCGTCCATCTTCCCTTCAGCTCCATTGTTTCGGCAATGGGGGCTTTCTGCGCCTGCGGTATCGCAAAATCGTTCTGCATAAGAAGCACAGACTCTCTGGGTGTGAGATGCAGCTTTGCTGCGATCCCGTACGCCGTCTTTTCAAAGGCGGCAGGCTTCGTTTCGTGCGCCAACAGATCATATGCTTCCGCGCCCGCAAACGGCAGTTTTACCGTCACCTCTGCTGTATCCGTTTCAGACAGATTGACCGCAAACAGGAAATTTACACCTTCCGCAAAGCGCAGCGTGCAGCGCACATTGCGATTTGTTTCCGGCAGAAGCGCGCGTTCCCGCACAAGTTCATCCCATGTGAGATTTCCTTGCAGGAAACTGAGATCGGCAAGCTCACCGTCAATTCGCGCAGGCTTTCGCCCCGCCAGCATCAGCCGTCCGCCCTGCGCGAGATAGCCCTTTAGGAGTGCAGCGGTGCTGCTGTCCAGCGTATCGCAGTCAGGGAGCACAACATAGGAATAGATGCGCTGTCCAATGGTCAGCTTACCTTCTTTGACGCTTCCGTACTTTTCCATCAGGCGCTCGTCGCCGTAATGATGACCAATGCCGACCGCTCCGAAGTGCTCAATGAGTACGTTGAACGGTGCTCCCACGCTGCGCACAGATGCCTCATCGTTTGCGCGGTCAAACGTCAGGTATACCGAGTGCATCGGATGCACGATCAGCACATCTGCCTGCTCGCGGCTGTTGGCAAGCAGATAACCAAGCTCCGTAAAGTAGTCATCAAATGTTTTGAGTTCGTCTGTCCACGGATTGTGCTCCGAATAAAACGCCGGATAATCCCGCTTGCGCTGACCGCGGATGGAATATGGGTACAGATGCTGGCACATCAGATTCACGCCGTTCACATACTGCCATTCTGCGATGCGCTTAAGTTCTTTCGGCGTCACGTCCCAGCCTGCGCAAGCGAACGTCTCTGTCAGCACCTGCTTTTTGCCAAGCTGCTGTGCAGCCGAGGACGCCTGCCGCGGAGCAAGCTCCGTACCGATCCGACGGCACAGCCAGTCGATTGCCGGAATGTCTTCATATTCGTAAAACGGCATGACGCCCGCCGTGCACCACATTTGCGCGAACAGTTCGCTCTCCTCGATGCTGTGACCAGTCAGACGGCAGCCGTGCGCGCGGCACCAACGGTAAACACGACCTATAAAGTTCTCGGTATAGAGTATGTTCATCAGCCTCCAATAGCGGAAGCGGAAGCCGGATGCCTCCTCACAATCGACAAACAGCGCGCCCAGCAGAGCAAGTACATCTGCGCCATAGGCTTTTTCGTATTCTGTCAGCAACATCGGCGTGTAGGCTGTTTCATAGCGGAAATACTGCGGCTCATCAGTGAAAAAGCCTGCAATGCCCTTTCCAAATTCTGCACCGAAGCGTTCAAGATACTTTTCGTGTGTCAGCGCAAGAAACGCATCCGTGATGCGCGGATCGAGAATATCGACCGTGGAGGGGTTTTGGCAGTCGTATACACAAAGATACTCTGTAACACCGCACTCTGACCCGATGAGTTGCCGCAGGTGACTGTTTTCCAGAGCATAAACACCCAGCGCGGCAGGGTCAAAGTCCGCTTTTCGCTCAAAGCGCAGATAATGCGCCCAGTTTTCTGGATGCTCCAGCAGCCTGCCGCCGGTAAAGCCGCTCGGCCAGCCATTCTCGTCGTAACACCATGCCTGCATCCCGCGCTTTTTAGCCTCGTCTACCGAAGCCTCCACCGCGCGGAACCAGTCCTCGCTCAGATACTCCGTTTCAAGTCCCCCGCGTGCGTGCATGAAAAAGCCTCCCATGCCCGCGTGCTGCATTGCGTCGATCTGCCGTCGCAGCTCATTCGGCTCTAATTTGTCATTCCAGCTCCAAAATGGTAGCGGACGGCAATCAAGCCATCCTTGCTCAGATGTCGTTGTTTTCATTTATCGCAATAGCTCCTCCAAAAGCGCGTTTGCAAACAGCCAGTGCATTTCCCGGGCAGGATGGTTGATCGCGTTTGACAGCAGTGCAGTGGTGTCTACGCCGTTTTCTGCCAGCCGCATCCATTTCGCGTAGCAATCGCACACACGCACATTTCTGTCTGCACACAGCTCTTTGGCAGCTTCCAGATAGCGTCCAAGCTCACCGTTTGTCTGTACAGTCATGGTATCCGTAGCAATACGCCGGATGGCAGGGTCGCGCAAGCGCTCGCTCAAGTGCGTGTTCATCATATTGGGTGTCATAAAGACGATCTCCGTTCCCGCAGCGCGCAGCCGCGAAAAGATCTCATCAAGCGCACGCAGATACTGCTCCAGCGTCTCATCCTCACGGCAGACGTCGTTCAGTCCAAACGCAACGATCGTCAGATCCGGTCGAACGGATAGCACATCCCGTTCCAGCCGCTTCAAAGCGCACGGTGCGCAGTCGCCGCTGAGACCGGCGTTGAGGATCTGCACCGGCACATCGGAATATAGTGTAGACAGCAGTGTATGCAGCTTCGTGCAGTAGGCGCTCGCAGGGTCAAACACTGTTTGGACTGCATCGTCCTCAGTCAGATAAAGTTCGAAGCAGCCCTGAGTAACGCTGTCTCCGAAGGCTGCGATGGTGATGGGCTGTGAGTAATGACCCATCTGCTTTGCCGAGATCTTCTGCATGATCCTCATGGTGCTGCTCCCCTCTGCTTTCGTTTTCGGTATTCCTTTGGCGTACAGCCGACCACCTTTTTGAAGGTTTTCAAAAAATACTTTTCATCCTGATAGCCGACCTGCGCCGCGATCTCATACGTTTTGAAGTGTCCGCTGTCCAGCAGCACCTTTGCTGCGTCTATCCGCATGGCAGTCAGATACACGACAAATGGTCTGCCGAAGATACGCTTGAACAGGTCGCTCGTGTAGCTGGGATTAAAATGCAGATACGCAGCCAACTGCTCCAGCGTTACATCTGAACGGTAGTGCTCCTGCAAATAGCCTGTAATGAGTTCCCGCAAACTCTCGTCCGCGCGGCCGCCTTTTGCACGCTGTGCGGTGATCAGCCCCTCGCCGAGCGCCAGAATCCGCTGCAAAAATGCGTCGGATGTCAGCGGACGTGACAGTGCCTTCTGCAGCTGCTCATACGCATCCCCTTTCTCTACCGAAAGCCGTAGCTGCCGTGCCTGCCGCACAAGCAGCGTCCACGCCGCCTGCTTGATCAGCGTCGGATCGCCATTCGGCCATGCGCTCAGCAGCTGTGCCCAGTATTCTGTCAGCAGCGTTTGCAAATATTCACGTTTTCCCAATCGGATCGCTGCGGCGACACGGTCGTCATAGGTGCGATCAAAGTGATCAGCCGCATTCTTATCCGGCTGTGCATCGGCTGTATCCTGTGCAGACGGGCGGAATCGCCGCTCCATCTGCCGCTGCATCTGCCGAAGCTGCGCGCAAAGCGCCATCATCTGCCACTCGGTTTGTGCCGGTGCTTCCACGCAGATCGCCGAAACGCTTTTCCGCGCGGCAAGGTAGGCGTCAGCTCCCCATATCGTGTCTGCTGCTGTACCGAGCGCCTCATCAGCCACTGGAGCTGTCATCGCGATCACGCAGCCCGCCGCCTCATCGATCTCCCAGCAATACGCATCGAGTTCCGTCAAGCATCGACGCCACGCGTTCTGCTGCACGGGTGCAAGGTCCGTCAGCCGCAGCATATGCAGGGTATACGCGCGTGCCTGCTGCAAAAAGCGCTCGGCATTCAGATCAGCCGCAAAAGTCGGCACGTCTGATGCCGACGCATACAAGATCAGCGTATGCAATATTCGGTTCGCCCACCCCGCTCGTTCGCGGCTGTGTGCCTGCTGCTGCCGTTCGATGATCGAGCCGATCGCCCGTTCCAGCTTCTCAACGTCGATCGGCTTGAGCAGATATTCCTCAATACCGTAATGGATTGCCTGCTGTGCATAGGAAAAGCTGGCGACACCGCTGTAAATGATGATTGGAAGCTCAGGCATTTCTTCATGTAGCTGCTGCACCAGATCCAACCCGTCTGTCCGCGGCATACATATGTCGGTGATCAGAATCTCCGGCTGCCGTGCACGGCACAGGCGGAGCGCCTCATCGCCGTCAAGCGCTTCACCGACGACCTCAATGGGATACCGCAGCTTTTTCAACGTATTTTTCAATACGACCAGTACATATTTTTCATCGTCCGCGATGACCACGCGCATAGCTCAGTTCTCCTTACATCTGTCGATCCGCTTGTTCCGGCGGCTCTTCCGAGGCCACAGGGAAATGGATCACTGCGACCGTGCCCTCGCCCTCACAGCTGTTCAGGCGCACACCGTAGCGGTCACCGTAGTTCAGCCGCAGACGGCTGTTGACATTCAAGATCCCGATGCTGACGTGACCTGTCTCGCTTCCGTCCGCAAGGTATGTGCGGTCGAGCCCCGCATTGATTTTCGACAGTGTTTGTGCGTCGATCCCGCTGCCGTTGTCAGCGATCTCCAGCCAAGCGTCCAAGCCCTCGATCCTGCCGGAAATTCGGATCACGCAGTCAGACCTTTTCTGTCTGAATCCGTGCAGAACGGCATTTTCTACAATGGGCTGCAACGTAAACTTCGGGATGCTCTGCCGCAGCAGCCGAGGGGAAAGATCAGTGCAAAGCCGGATCTTGTTGTCGAATCGGAAATCCATGATGCTGATATAATTTGTCACATGGCGCAGTTCCGTTTCCAGTGAGCTGGTCCCGTCGCTTCCGTACATATTGTAGCGCATAAATTCGGAAATATTTTTGATCACATCCGCCAGATTCTCATTGTTTTCGCAAAGCGCTACGCCGCGCATCGTTTCAAACGTGTTATACAGGAAGTGGGGATTGATTTGCTGCTGCAGTACCTTCAGCTGTGCGTCCCTCTGCATCAGCTTCGCTGTGTAGACTTTTTGGATCAGATCATGGATGCTCTGCGCCATATCGTTGAATGTCTGCCCGAGATACTCAAACTCATCCCGCGAGTATGTCTGCACCTGAACGCTGTAATCGCCCGCCTTGACCTTCTGCATAGCGGTGATCAACTCGCCGAGCGGTCGAAATGTTCTGTGAGAAAACAGGATCAACAGGCAGACCGTGACCAGCGACACCGAAAGCATCAGCAGCGAGCTCACCGTCTTGATCTGTGCCATGTCCTTCAGCAGATACTTCATCGGACACACATATTCATACATCCAGCCCGTTCTGTCAGACACATAAGTGACGCGCATCTGCTCAGCGCCGTCAGCGTAAAACACTTGCATTGCCGGCTTTCCAGCAGCCGGACGATCCTGTCTGTCCGGCTGCTGCTCGGTCAGTTCCGGCTGCGTCGAGTAGATCAGCTGATCCTGATCGTCACAAATAACGATCCTGCCTTGCTGAAGCTCGCTTTGCGCACTGCCGCTGTAAACCGTTTCGTCGATCAGGCTGTAAGGTATCTCGATCAGCGCCACGCCATAGCTCTGATGATCGTAGATATTGACGATACTGCGTGCAATGCCGATCGTTGTGTTTCTCTCTCCGCCTCGTCGGTCCAGAAAGATCACATGCGCGCCCTCGCGTGCCAGCGCGTCCTGATACCAGCTTGCGCTTTCCAACTCGTCCATATCCATCCCTGAGCTGCTGCGCAGATAAAACTCGTTTGCACAGTTATCAAAAATATAGATCCCGCGGATGTTGTCGTAAATGCCCATGATCGTAATGAAGATGTTCTCAACATCCTGACGATAGCTCAGCTTTTCGCTGGGAGATGCGCTGTCATAGCTGTGCAGGATCTCAGAAAGTTGCGCATTGACGGAAAGCTGCGCGTTGAGCTGGAGCGTGGTCTCCAACTTGTTGTCGATCGACGTGGAAAGCTGCACCAGATACTGCTCCATATATTCCGAAACGCGCTCCCGGATCGTGCGCTTTGCCACACTGTACACAATCATGCTGACGAACAGCAGCGATGCGACGATCATGGGTATCACTGCCATCAGGAGCTTCCTCTCCAGCGTCAGGCGACGCTTACTCTGCCGGTCTGACATGAATCATCCCCCAGGGTGTCGGAACGCTGCCTGTGCATCCGGGCGCAGCCGTGTGCTGCTCCGTCTGCTCCTCCATGCCCGCAAAGCCTGGACGCTGCGGGCGTATGCCCAGCCGGAAGGCATAGTAGAAATATACCGGCATAGCGGACCAGCCATGGCAAAGGCTTCCCGCATCGTCAAATGCGTCCGCGCCATCCTCGGTCTCCCAGAACGACGATGCACCGGCGTAAAGCATCTTTCCCCAAATCTCCGCAATATCCGCAAACACACGTTCGGTATAAAGCTCAGGTTCTGTCAAAAGCGCCTCAAAGCGGAAGCGAATCATGCTCAGCGTGCAACGCATCCACGACGGATCGCCGTCGGCAAGACGCGGCAGCAGGAGTTCACGCTGTCTTTCGTCCGCAACGCCGGTCAAAACAGCCAATGCCTGCACCAGTTCGCTCACGCCGCTCTCTGTGGCGCGCAGCGTCCCGTTTTTGCTGTAGTCGGCAAACAGGAGGAAGCACGATTTCTTCTCATCCCAGAAGAGCGTCCGTACAGCGGCGATTGTCTGAGCGCGGATGCTTTCCAGCCGCGCGGCATGATCCGCCTCGCCAAGCTCACGCGCCAGTTCCGCAACGGCGTCCAGCATCATCAAAAAGAACATCTGGTACGGTGCGTCCACGCGCGGATGGATTGCTTCGGTGCGGAAGATCGGCTCGCCGGACATTAACGCATTCCACTCGTAAAAATGCCAGTACTCCGGCGCGGTCTTTGCCGGTACAAGATCGTTTTGCAGCTCGGCAAGTCGGCTCTCTACTGCAAAGCTCAGCGTAGACCACAGCTTTTTCACTGTATCGTGATCACCGCTATAGAGCAGATAATCGCGAATGGCGACGCACCACATACAAGTGAAATATGGGATCGTGACCTTCTCCTTACCCGGTGTGTGCAGTGCAAGGAAGCCGTCCGGCTGCATCCCGCGAGCCAGAAGCTCCAGCGATGCGGCCGCGAAGCGATATTCACCGAAGCAATAGTAGCCACAGAGCGTCTGATTCAGCGAGTCCATCGCGTACAGCGCCTGCTCGCGCCAGGGGCAATCCTCATAGTGTTCGTGCATACACAACCGCAGCGTCCGAACGGCGGTATCACAGATCCTTTGATGCAAGGCATCCAAACAGTGAAATTGCCCACGTTCATGTACAGGATATTCCAATGGGCGTACACCCGCATAGCAGCACGCGGCGCATCCGCCATCCAACGGGAATATATGCGCCTCGACGTAGCGTAGTCCGACACGCTGAAAATCGTGGCGGAACGTGTGCCGTCCCGCACCGAAAACAAGCGTTGTGCGGAAATAGCGTGCGCCAATGTGGCTGCGCACACGCAGATCGTCCAGGTGTTCACCCCAGCCAAGCTCAACGCGGCAGCCCCGGTCGCTCTGCACCTCGATCTCCAGGAGACCGCTGCACTCCTCACCGCAATCCCAGATTTCATAATACGGCTGCCGCATATCCATCTTCTCTTCGCGCAGCCGTGCTGATAAAAACGCGCTCTCAAACGGCATACCATCGCCCGGAAGCAGGTAGCCGTGTGCGCAAACTGAGGCGTTTTGCCGCTCGCAGAGTCTCTGCCGCAGGATGGGGCGCGGCAGATACCGCCATGTCTGTTCCGTCAGACAGTGTGCCTCTGTCCAGGCTTCGCAGCCTGCCATCTGATCGTAATTCCACAATAGACCGATCTGGTTAGACAGGACCATGCTGCTGTCGTAGCGCGTGTCCTCACGGCACAGGGTCTGTGCGCCACTGTGTGCAAGCACGCGGCATACGCCTTCCGGCAGGTCCTGCCGGCAGCTGAAGATCACAAATGCACGTCCCTTTGTGTAGCAGTTTGTGTCCACCCCCTGATGCCACACCGTGATCTCCAGCCGATTTTCGCCCTCACGAAGATAGCTGCTCAGATCGAAGCGGTCATACCACGACGTACCCGGCGTCCCATCGTATAGGGCAAGTCCTACGAACCGACCGTTTAGGCGCACACTTGCGCGGCTGTCGCAGGCGATTAGCAAATATGCGCCGCCGGTATCAAAGTCAAAAACCTGCAAAAACTGCGCATACTGATTTTCCCGCTCCTGCGGCAGCCAGATCGCACGAGCCTGCGCGCAGGGAAACTTCGCGCCGTTATCCATCAGATTCATAATTCTGTCCCTCCCGGTAAGCGTCCATCCACGCCTGATCCAACTGCTCCAGCGCCTGTGTCATGTCCGCGCCGGTCGATATTTGCTCCATCGTCTCAATGAAGACAGTCTGCATGCCGTTCAGCCAGCCAACATCGAGAAATGGATAGCTCTCGGTGATCTCGCTGTTCAGCGTCTCCAGTATCGGATCACAGTCCGCCTCAAAATCGGTCTTGACCGGCATGTTGCCGGTGTCCTGCAAAAACTGCCGGTAAACCTCGTCATTCGTCAGAAAGAAATTCAAAAAGTCGATCGCTGTATCCTTGTATTTGCTCTGCTCGCTGACAGCCAGCATACCGCCGATCGACGATGGAATCCAGTTCACTCCGTCGCTTGACGCCGGCAGAATGAAAAGCCCAAATCTGCAGGACGGATTCATTGCCCGGATCATCGACACAGCCCATGATCCCATAACCATCATGCCTGCTTCGCCGTCTGCAAAGGCACGGAGCTGCTGGTCATATGTCGTTTGCAAATAGTTTTCCGTCACATATCCGCTGTCAATCAGTGTTTTGAGCATTTGCAGCGTTGTTTGCCATTGCGGTCCGTTGAAGTGCTGCTGACCCTCGAACATCTCGCGGTCAAAATCAGGGTTATCGCGATAGATCGTCGTGACAGCCAGCGCATAAGGGATCAGGCTACGAATCCAGGCATCCTTATAGCACAATGACAGTGGCGTAATGCCGCTGTCCTTCAGCGTTTGACACACCGTGAGAAATTCATCCCACGTCTGGGGCGGCTTCAAACCGAGCTGCTCAAAGATCTCAACATTATAAAATGTGCAGATATACGTCAGGTCTATCGGCGCGCCATAGACAGTATCTCCAATGCGCGCGGTATCGACCTCCGATTCCCGCACTCCATCCAGGCACGGCTGTCCCGTCAGGCTGACAAGATGCCCAGCCTCTGCCAGCGGCAGCGCCTGCGCATAACCGGGGTGTACACCGATAATATCCGGGCAGTCCTGCACAGCGATGCGTGCGTCCAGCGTAGAGTTATAGCTTTCGGAATTGAGATACTCACTTTTGATCGTCACATTCGGGTGCGCCGCCTCATAGGCCTCGATCACACGGGCATACGCCGCTTCTGCCTCGACCTGATAGTGAAAAAAGCGGAGCACGATCTGTTCCTCGTCAGGTACGGACGCGTCCGACGCAGCGGCTGACTCGCCGCATCCGCACAATAGCAGCATCAGGCAAAGCACGATCATCAACAGGCGTTTTTTCATTAGCATTCGTCCTTTCCAAAAAACGCGGACAGTGCGTCCGCCGCAAAACTCTTACGGTGTCCGCCACTGTCCGCGCGCTCGGCACATATTTGGCAGCGTGTCACTGCCGCATCGTCACCAATGCTATTTTATCACGCAACGGCGCTGCGTGCAAGACTCAACCCTTGACTGCGCCGCCTGTGATGCCTGCCACGATCTTTTCCGACAGCAGCAGATACATGATCAGGGTCGGGACGAGGACAATGATGACTGCTGCGAACAGCCCAGCCCAATCGCCGGTGTATTTCATCGAAGTGATCATATTCTGCAAGCCCATGGAAAGCGTGCGGATCTTATCATTACCGTTTGCAAAGATCAGCGCCATAAAATACTCATTCCAGATGTTCATAAAATTGAAGATCGTCACGGTGATGATGCCTGGCGATGCCACTGGGATCATTACTTTCCACAGCGCTTTTGTTTCGCTGCAGCCGTCGATCATCGCTGCCTCCGCCAAAACGGACGGAACAGTGGAAAAGAACGCCGTTAGGAAATAAATGGTATATGGGAGATTCAGCGTCGTATACAGAATGATCAGCGTTGAAAGCCTCCCGACCAGATTGGCCTGCACGAACCAGCAATAAATCGGGATGACCAGCATGACCTGCGGAATGCTCATTCCGATAACAAAGGAGTTGAAGGTCTGCTTCCTGCCGCGAAATCTCTTTTTTGACAGTACATAGGCCGCAGGCGCTGCCAGGAGAATGATCAATGCGCACGGTACGACCGTGCAGATCACAGAGTTGACAAAATAATGTGCAACGTGATTGCGTTCCCAAACGCCAGTATAGTTTTCAAAGTGAAAGCCGCTTTGCAGTAATCCGTTTGAGAAGATCTCCTTAGTAGTGCTGAACGATGCCAGCAGAATCCAGCCAAACGCAAAGACAAAGAAGATGACCCAAAGAATCAGTGGGATATACCGTAGTGCGCCAACGACGCTCGAGCCATGATGCTTCATCAGTATTCCAGCGCCTCCTCCTTGAAAACTCGGTTCATGATCAGATAGCTCAGCAGCACGAGCAGAGCCACAACAACGCCGACAGCCGCGCCGGCGCCAATGTCCAGAACGCTCCCGGAATCCGCTGCGCCAAATACTTTTTCATATAGGAAAAAGACCGGCGTAACAGTTTTTGTATTGATGCGTGTTGAGAACATTTTCGCCCAGACGAAGAAATTAACTGCGCCGACCGTCCAGAGCGTGATACAGGTGCGTATAACATTCCGAAGCAAAGGGAATGTGATCTTCCAAAATTTCGTCCAGGCACTTGCGCCGTCGATAATGGCGCTTTCATAAATGTCCTGCGGAATGCCCTCAATGCCAGATAGGAGGATCAGCATAAAATAGCCGACACATCCGTAAACGTAAGAGATCAGCATTGCCCAGAATATCCACCCCGGTGCCGTCCAGTTGATCTTAGCAAGCGCCGTCCAGCCCAGCGCAGTAAACAGCTGCTTAAATAAACCAAATTTATTCTGAAAGATGTATTGCAGCCACATGGTAGACAGTGCGACCGCAGAGATCGTATTGGGCAGATAGATCGCCGAGCGCCAGAATTTCTTACCCTTAACGCCCGAGGCGAGGATCACAGCAAAAAGCAGTGCGATGCCCAGTGTTAAAAAACCACCCACCAACCAAAGCACGCCAATATTTTTCAGCGATGCAATAAAAACGCTGTTTTTGAACAAACCAATATAGTTGCCCAGACCGGCAAAGCTCCAATCGGCTGTGCTGCTGCTGATCGCAGGCATTTGATTCAAACTCATCAGGAACGTGCGGATCAGCGGATATGCGAACATCACCAGAAAACAGATCGCCGCCGGAGCAAGCGACGTGATGATGAACATAGTGTGTTTTCTTTTCAAATTTCTGCCTCCCTCCATGCACCGCTGCACTTGTGCGGACAGGCACGGCAGCGGAGATGACAGATGCTCTTTTACTGCGGCGTCGTTTCCGACGCCGCAGTTTTCTCGTCTCGGACGGCGCTTGCAGACGCCGCCCGAGACGCAGTGAAGATCATGTGAGTTTCACCGTGACGTGTTTTCGGCTCACTTGAGCTGGGACTGGACGGAGGCTGTGAAGCCCTCGCTGTCCAGTGTGCCGGCAAGCAGCTCAGCAAACGCACCGTTGACCACCGCATTCACATCAGAATTGCTGCCATACATACCCTGCCAGGGAATGACGTCCGTAGACTGTGCCTGCAGTTCGCCCGCACTCTTCAGCTTCTCCGGCAGTTCCAGACCGTCAACAACAGGCATTGCCTGCGCTTTATCGATCAGCTCCTGCTGTGTCTGGAGAGACGAGAACTCTTCCAGCAGCGCCAGAGCCTCCTGCGGATGCTGGCTGGACTTCGGGATCGCGAAGAACTGGCAGCCGGTGGAGTAAGTGGTATACGGATACACGGCGTTGTCAGGTGCGGGGAAGAACATTGCGCCCCACTGGAAATCGTCGCCGGTGATGTCCTGAACTTCATTGGGCAGCCAGGAGCCGTTATAGTACATAGCGACCGTGCCCATTGCAAATTCGCCATTCTGTGCGGACGGGAACACGTTGGAACCGCAGCTCTCGGAGAAGTAGCCCTTTTCGCGCATCTCGGCAAAGTCGTTTGCCATCTGGACGGCTGCCGGATCATTCCAGTTCGCGCCGGTGGTATCATTGAAGAGCTCCGTGACCCACTCCGGACCCTTCATCATAGCGAGATAGGTGCCGTACAGGCAAGGATAATACGCGTCATCGACCGTAATGGGGTCATAGCCCGCATCCTTGATCTTCTGGCAGACATCCATGAACTCGTCCCAAGTGGTTGGCATTGTGTCGATGCCAGCCTCTTCAAAGATTGCCTTGTTGTAGTAGATCGTGCCGACGAATGGCTGCGAGGGAATATAGTACCAGGACTCGCCGTCGGAAGCAAAGCTCTTGGCGAACGCCACCATACCGGCGGAGAGGCTCTTCTCGAAGTCGCTGCCGGCCATGTACGGTGTCAGGTCGGTCAGATATTCCTCACCCAGCAGGTTTACGATCTGATCAAAGCCACTGTCAACGATGTCGATCTCGTTGCCGGAATCCAGACTGGCTCTGAGGATCTCGCGTACATCGCGACCAGCCCAGTTGACCTCGACGGTGCAGTTGGGATTTGCAGCCTCAAAGCGTGCGATGGCATCCTTGTAGACCTCTGCCTGTGCCTCGTTCTCCGTCCACTGTGCCCAGTAGTGGATCACGATCTTATCGCCATCGGCAGCAATCTCTTCAGCAACAGGGGCTTCCGCAGCGGGGGTCTCCGCCGTGCTCTTGTCATCGGCAGCGGTCTCAGCATTCGCTGCGCAGGCAGCCATGCCGAAAACCATCAGTGCTGCCAGAAGCAGTGCGACTAACTTTTTCATATCTTTTCCTCCGTTTTTTGAACGATCCGCGTGCTGCGCACACTAATATGTGGCGTTTTCCGTGTCTCGTCGAGGGCTTTCCCTCGTTGTTTTGATTATATTCCAGACGGTCAAAAAATTCAGGAGGCAGTTTTTGTACAAAAGGTGTTATTTTTTTGGATTGTCGAACTTCGATTTGACCAAACGCACAAAAACAAGCATAAGAAACTGTTCAATACAGCAATGTCATTTCTCTGCGGCGTGCAGAGGTTCTCTCGCCGCCTTCTGACAGGGCGCTGGATACCCTTCTTTGCGCGCCAAGCGGTCATCTATCAAACGAACGCATCCATTTTCGGAGCGAAAACGCTGCGGCAAACAGGAGAAACGGAAAATCACATTTTAAGCCAAAGAAAGTGCACTTTTTAATATAGGGCAAAACCGCGCAATTCGGCAAGCAGATCCGGCGAGAGATTTTTCGTCATGTCAAGGTTTGAAAAGTGAAGGAATACTGTATGTATTTCGGGCTTTTTAAACCGCAGAATCAGCGAAAAAAATCCTCCGAATCGCGCTGACGCAAGTATGCAGTGATGTTCTAGTATAAAAGATCCCTCCGACAAATCGCAAAAAGCGGACGCAGAAGCTCTGCGTCCGCTTTTATATTAGATGATCTTCGCGCCGGTTTTTTCGTGCTCGATGAGCTTCCAGGTTGCGTCGATGAGATTGGA
>CALACZ010000216.1 GCA_937890735.1 uncultured Bacillota bacterium | reverse complement strand
AATTGCGTCGGCGCGCTTCGGCGGATCTTTTCCGCCAATTCTGCGGTTTGAAAAGCTTGAAATACACAAAGTATTCCTGCACTTTCCAAACCTTGACTTGACGAAAAATCTCTCACCGAATCTGCTTGCCGAATTGCGCGGTGTTGCCTAAAAGTTCAAAACAGAACGCACCGGCTGCATGGGGCTTCCATGCAGCCGGGTTTATAAATCAGGTGGTTTTATGACAAAGCTCTTGCAAAAATTTGTCCAAAAACGCGGAAAACCCGGCGATCTTGCCGTGCGCACCGCCTGCGGGCGGCTGTCCGGCTGGGTCGGCATCGTCTGCAACGTGCTCCTGTGCGCGGCAAAGCTGACCGTCGGCACGCTCAGCGGCAGCGTGTCCATCACCGCCGACGCCGTCAACAACCTCTCGGACGCGGCGGGGTCGGTCGTGACGCTCATCGGCTTTCAGATGGCGTCCAAGCCCGCCGACCGCGAGCACCCCTACGGGCACGACCGCATGGAATACATCAGCGGACTCGTCGTGGCGGCGCTGATCCTGCTTATCGGCGCGGAGCTGGTCAAATCGTCCGTGCAGAAAATTCTGCACCCAGAGGCGGTGGAATTTTCCGCCGCCATGGTCATCGTTCTGCTCGCGTCCATCGCCGTCAAGCTCGCGATGGCGCTCTTTAACCGCGACCTTGGGCGGCTCATCGGCTCGTCCGCGCTGAAAGCGACGGCGGCGGACAGCCGCAACGATGTGCTTGCCACCGCGGCGGTGCTCGCCGCGTGCCTCCTCGGGCGCTTTACAGACCTCATGCCCGACGGCTGGATGGGGCTTGCCGTGGCGCTGTTCATCCTGTGGTCCGGCGTGCAGATCGCGCGCGATACGATCGACCCGCTGCTCGGCGCAGCGCCGGACGCGCAGCTCGTGCGGCAGCTCACGCAGACCGTTACGGCACAGCCGGACGTGCTCGGCATCCACGACCTGATGGTGCACGATTACGGTCCGGGCAGGCGCTTTGCCAGCGTCCATGTGGAGATGGACGCGCACACGGACGTGCTGCACGCACACGAAGTCATCGACGGCATCGAGCGCACGGTCAAGAAGGAGCTGAACATCGACCTCGTCATCCACTATGACCCAGTTGTGTTGGACGATGCGGAGCTGAGCGCGCTGCGGGGGCGCATCGAGCAGGCGCTCGGCGCCTATGACCCGCGCCTGCGCGTGCATGATTTCCGCATGGTGCGCGGCAGGCAGCATACGAACGTTCTTTTCGACCTGGTCGTCCCCGAGGACCTGCAGGCCGAAACGCCCAACCTCCGCCGTCTGGTCAACAAGACCCTCCAGCAAGCCGGCGCGCAGTACTTCGCCGTCATCACCTTCGACCGTGAAGCCTTCAACGAGCTGACATAAAGATCCCCTCCCGCGTACCGGCGCGGGAGGGGATCTTTATGCCTCCCCGTCCGGCTCGGGGTCGGGGAAATAGGTGAGCATATGGGGGTTATTTTCGATGCTGTCGGGGTCGATGCCCTTGACGGCGCACCATTTGAAAAACGCGGTGCTGAGGAACTCGTTCACGCCCTGCATCGCCTCGCTGAGCATCAGCGAATCGTCCGCCACGAACAGCACCGTCTGCACGCCGCTGCGCGTGGTGACTGAGCGCTGCCCTTTGATCTGGTCGTAGGTGAAGCCCGTGCGCTTATGGTGCAGGTCGCGGTACTCAAAGCGCTCGCCGTCATAGCGGATGGAGAACGAAAAGAAATAATACAGCAGCACAATGCCCATGGCAAAGATCACGCCGCAGCCGATGCGAAGAAGCCGCTCCTCCTTCGGCAGCCAGAACAAGATCGCCACGACCGGGAACAGCAGCAGGATCATGCCGAAAATAAAGCTGCGGCGCGGCATCCGCACGAATTTTACACCCTTGCCGAGCGCCGTTTTGGGGCGCAGCGCCTTGATGAGCGTATCGATGAGGAAGCACAGCAGGAATACGACCACGCAGATGATCACAACGGGAAGCAGCGTTTTCATTCGGCAAGATCCTCCGTATCCTGAGAGAGTACAAAATCGACCGGGATGTCGTGCGCGTCGGTGTCCAGACGGTCGAGCATCTGAAAGCCGTAGCACAGCGCCAGCGTGGGGTGCTGCCGGTGCGCGGCGAGGTATTTGTCGTAAAACCCGCCGCCGTAGCCGCAGCGGTGACCCGCCGGGTCAAAGGCGATGCCGGGCATGAGCACCAGCGCCGTCTCGTCGTCCGCCACAGGTCCGTCCGCAATGGGCTCGGGGATGTTATACGCGCCGGGGGCGATGGCGGTCAGGTCATCGAGCCAGAGGAATTTCATTTCGCCTCCAAACACCTTCGGCACAGCGACGCGCTTGCCGTCGCGCTGCGCCTGCTGAAGGATCGGCAGCGTGCGCACCTCCTGATTGTACGACAGGTAGCCGTAGATCGACCGCGCGGCGCGGTACGCCGGGTGCGCAAAGAGCTGCTGCGCCAGAAGCGCGCTGGCGCGCTCGATCTGCCGCGCGCTCAGAGCGCGCTTTTTCTCCCGCATCTGCGCGCGGAGCGCTTTTTTATCCATAGAACACCCTCCCGGACAATATTCTATCTTATTTTACAAAACAATTCCCGCCCCGTCAATGCAAAAAGCAGGGTTTGACGGAACGGTAAAAATCGGGTAGAATATAAAATGAAAAACAGTGAGGGGCGAAACGTATGCTGGAAAAACTGCGGCTGGTGGAGGAGCGCTATCTGGAGATGGAGGCGCGCGCGGCGCAGCCGGACTTTTACGCCGACGCCAAGGCGGCGGCAAAGCTCCTGCGGGAGCAGAAGCAGCTCGAGCCGATCATGCAGGCGTACCGCGCATACCTCAAAACGCAGCAGGAGCTGGACGACGTGCGCGCAATGCTCTCGGACGAGATGGATGAGGAGCTGCGCGAGCTGTGCCAGGAGGAGCTGCGGCAGGCAAAAAAGCGCCTTGCCGAGCTGGAACAGGAGCTGAAGGTGCTGCTGCTGCCGCGCGACGCGAACGACGATAAAAACGTCATCATGGAGATCCGCGGCGGCGTGGGCGGCGAGGAGAGCGCGCTGTTTGCGCACAGCCTGTTCCGAATGTACAGTATGTACGCCGACGCGCACGGCTGGCGTGTGGAGCTGCTGAACTACAACGAGACGGAGCTCGGCGGCATCAAGGAAGCCGATTTTATGATCTGCGGCACGGGCGCGTGGTCGCGGCTGAAGTTCGAGTCCGGCGTGCATCGCGTGCAGCGCGTGCCGGAGACGGAATCCGGCGGGCGCGTGCACACGTCCACGGCGACGGTGGCGGTGCTGCCGGAGATGGAGCAGGCGGAGGTCGATCTGCGCCCGGAGGATATTGAGATGCAGGTCTACCGCTCCTCCGGCGCGGGCGGACAGCACATCAACAAGACCTCGTCCGCCGTGCGGCTCATCCACAAGCCCACGGGCATTGTCGTGGCGTGCCAGGAGGAGCGCTCGCAGGTGCAGAACCGCGAAAAATGTATGCAGATGCTCGCCAGCAAGCTCTACGAGCTGGAGCAGCAGCGCATCGACTCCGCCGTGACGAATGAGCGCCGCAGCCAGGTCGGCACGGGAATGCGCAACGAGCGCATCCGCACCTATAACTTCCCGCAGGGGCGCGTGACCGACCACCGCATCGGGCTGACACTCTATAAGATCGGCAGCATCATGGACGGCGACCTCGACGAGCTCATCGACGCGCTCGTAACGGCTGACCAGGCAGAAAAGTTACAGAAATCTGAAGAGTAAAGAAGGAAAACGGTTTGGAAACCAGAGTTTTTACCGAAAATACCGCTGAAAATATCGAAGCCGCGGCGGCGATCATCCGCGCGGGCGGGCTGCTGGGCATCCCCACGGAGACGGTCTACGGGCTCGGCGCGAACGCGCTGAACGCGGACGCGGTGCTGCATATTTTTGAGGCGAAGGGGCGTCCGCAGGATAACCCCCTCATCATCCACGTCCCGGACGAGACGTGGCTGGAGCGCTACTGCCACGACGTGCCGGAGACCGCCTACACCCTCGCGGCGGCGTTCTGGCCCGGCCCGCTCACGATGATCCTGCCGCGCAAGCCCATCGTGCCGCTGCGCACGACCGGGGGGCTCGAGACCGTGGGCGTGCGCTGCCCGAATCACCCCGTGACGCTTGCCGTCATTCAGGCGGCGGGCGTGCCCGTCGCCGCGCCGTCCGGCAACCTCTCCGGCCGCCCCAGCCCCACGTCGGCATCCGATATGCTGGAGGATATGGACGGGCGCATCGACGCGATTTTTGATGGCGGACCGTCCGGCGTGGGCGTGGAATCGTCCGTCATCGACCTCACGGTCACGCCGCCGCGCCTGCTGCGTGCGGGCGGGCTGCCGCTGGAGGCGCTGCAAAGCATCCTCGGCGAGGTCATCGTGGATAAGTGCATCACCGAGCCCGTCGCCCCCGGCGAAAAGCCGAAAGCGCCCGGCATGAAATACCGCCACTATGCGCCCAAAGCGCCCGTGACCGTCATCTGCGGCGGCGCGGCGGCGAGCGCCGCGTACATCCGCGCGCACGCGCAGCCGGGCGACGGCGTGATCTGCTTCTCGGAGTTCGCCGCGAGCTTCCCGGCGCAGCGCGTGCATGATCTTGGACCTGTGGACAACAAGCTGGCGCAGGCGCAGCGGGTGTTCGACGCGCTGCGCACGTTCGACGCAACGGACGTGCCGCGCATTTTCGCCCAGTGCCCGGATGAAGCGGGACTGGGACTGGCGGTGGCGAACCGGCTGAAAAAAGCCGCGGGCTTCGACGTGGTGACGGTATGAGCCTGCTCGTCATCGGCATCACCGGCGGCAGCGGCGCGGGCAAAACGACGATGCTCCGCTGCGTGCAGGCGCGCGGCGGCGTGTGCATCGACTGCGACGCGCTCTATCACGACCTGACGAAAACCGACGCGGCGCTGCGCGCGGAGCTGACCGCCGCGTTCGGCGATGTGTTCCTGCCGGACGGCAGTCTTGACCGCGCAAGGCTGGGGCAGCTCGTATTCTCAAGCCCCGCGCAGCGCGCGCGGCTCGACGAGATCACCGCGCGCCATGTCGGAGGCGCGGTGAAACAGCGCCTTGCGCAGGCGGAAGCGGATGGCGCGGCGCTTGCCGCCATCGACGCCATCAACCTCATCCAGAGCGGGCTCGGCGCGCTTTGCCGCGTGACGGTCGGCGTGCTCGCGCCGGAAGAAACGCGCCTTGCGCGCATTCTCGCGCGGGACGGCGTGACGCGCGAGCGGGCGCTGGCGCGGCTTCGTGCGCAAGCGCCGGACGATTTTTATCGCAAGCATTGCGACTATCTTCTCATCAACAACGCACGCGTGCCCGCGCAGTTTGCGCTGCGCGCGGACGCGCTGCTCCAACAAATTATAGATAAAGGAAGGCTCAATATGACGAAAGAACAGAAGGAAAAGCTGCTCTACGCGCCCAAGCACGGCTACGCGCGTCTGAGCGAAACCGAAAAGCAGGACATGGAACGCTACTGCGCAGACTACCGCACGTTCCTGGACCGCTCCAAGACCGAGCGCGCCTGCGTAAAGTCCGCCATCGCGCTCGCTGAGGCGCGCGGCTTTGTGCCCTATGTGCCCGGAATGCCGCTCAAGGCGGGCGATAAGCTCTACTGCAACAACCGCGACAAGGGCATCATGCTCGCCGTGATCGGCAAGCTGCCGCTGGACCAGGGCGCGAACATCGGCGCGGCGCACACCGACGCGCCCCGCCTCGACCTCAAGCCGAATCCCCTGTATGAGGAAAACGCCATGGCGTACCTCAAAACGCACCACTACGGCGGCATCCGCAAGTATCAGTGGGTCACCGTCCCGCTGGAGCTGCACGGCGTGGTCGTGCTGGCGGACGGCAGCCGCGTGGATGTGAACATCGGCGCGGACGCGGGCGACCCGCAGTTCATCATCAACGACCTGCTGCCGCATCTGGGGCGCGAACAGGGCAAAAAGCCGCTGGATGAAGCCATCCAGTCCGAAACGCTCAACATCCTCATCGGCAGCTGGCCGGAAAGCGGCGAAGAAGGCAGTGACGCCGTGAAGCTGGCGATCCTGCGCCTGCTGAATGAAAAATACGGCATGACAGAGGAGGATTTCATCTCCGCCGAGCTCGAAGCCGTCCCCGCCGCGAACGCGCATGAGCTGGGTCTTGACCGCAGCCTCATCGGCGCGTATGGGCATGATGACCGCGTGTGCGCGTATGCCGAGCTCGCCGCCATTCTGGAGCTGGACACGCCGAACAAGACCGCCGTGTGCATCTTTGCCGACAAGGAAGAGATCGGCTCGGAGGGCGTTTCGGGGATGCAGTCGCAGGCGTTTGACCTCTTCATGGAGCAGCTGTGCCGCACGCAGGCTGTGGCGCTGCGCGACTGCTTCGCCAAGTCCTTCTGCCTGTCCGCCGACGTGACGGCGGCGTATGACCCGAACTTCCCGGAGGTCTATGAGCGGCACAACAGCGCGTATATCAACTACGGCGTGGGTCTGTGCAAGTATACCGGCAGCGGCGGCAAGTCCGGCGCGTCGGATGCCTCGGCGGAGGTCGTGGGGTGGCTGCGCAAGCTGCTCAACGACAGCGGCGTCATCTGGCAGATGGCAGAGCTCGGGCGCACCGGCGCAGGCGGCGGCGGCACGGTCGCCAAATACATGGCAAACCGCAACATCGACACGCTGGACGCCGGCGTCCCGGTGCTTTCCATGCACGCGCCGTATGAAACGGTGGCAAAGCTCGACTGCTACATGACCTATCGCTGCATGAAGGCGATTTTTGAATCGTAATAATGCGCGGGCGGGGAGCTTCCCCGCCCGCGCATTCTTGCCTTCCCCGTGTGGGGAAGGTGGCAGCCGAAGGCTGACGAATGAGGAGAAGAGTGGTACGTTTTGCGCTGCAACGCGTTTTACCCTGCCCTACGCATATCCATCCCTTCTTCGCTCCCCACGAAATATTTTGGAATATTATCCCCTCCCGTGCATATATATCTGCATTGGAGGGGATCTTACGATGGTTCTGCAAACAGCGCTCTTCGGCGCGGCGCGGCAGGCGGGGTTTCTGGCGCGGGTGCGGGAGCGGTTTCCGTTTGTTTATGTGCGGGAGCTGACACGCTCGCCGGGCGGGCGGTCTATCCCGGTCCTGCAGCTCGGGCAGGGGCGCACAAAGGTTTTGATCGTCGGCGGGCATCACGCCAATGAGTCCATCACGAGCCTGCTCTGCTGGCGGCTTCTGGAGGACTACTGTGCCGCGCTGGAGGCGGACGGGGACTTTGGCGGCGTGCCGGCGGTGCGGCTTTATTATAACGCGGTGCTGTATCTCGTACCGCTGCTGAATCCCGACGGCGCGAGCCTGGTCGCGGGCGAGCTGACGCCGGGCGGCGCGGAGGACGCTGCCGCGCGGACGCTTGCGGTGCAGCACCCGGATGTGCCCTTTCCGCTCGGCTGGAAGGCGAATCTCGCGGGCGTCGATCTGAACCTCAACTACCCCGCCGGGTGGCAGACGGCGAAACGGATCAAGGCGGAGCTGGGCGTGCGCGCGCCCGCGCCGCGCGACTGGGGCGGGCGCAAGCCCCTCGATCAGCCGGAGACGGCGGCGCTCGCCGCCTACACCTGCTGCGTGCACCCCGACCTCGTGCTCGCCTATCACACGCAGGGCGGCGAAATTTATCACGGCTGGCACGGTTTGGAACCGCCCGGCAGCGCGCGTCTTGCGCAGGCATTCGCGGACGCATCGGGCTACCGCATGTGCGCCGTGCCGCCGCAGTCGGATCACGCGGGCTTCAAGGACTGGTTCGTCAGCCGCTTCCGCCGCCCCGGCTTTACCATCGAGGCAGGACGCGGCGAAAATCCCCTGCCCGAGAGCGACCTCCCGGCGCTCCTCCGCGAAAACGCCCCCATCTGGGCACTGGCGATGATGACATGAGAATACCCCCGGCGGGCAGCAGTGCCCGCCGGGGAATTTTTGATATTCAGACCTTCGGCGCGTGGTAGCGCAGGGCGCGGATGGCATTGAGGACTGCCAGGACCATGACGCCGACGTCGGCGAAGATGGCTGCCCACATATCGGTGATACCGGCGGCGGTGAGCGCAAGACAGCCGAATTTTACGATGAGCGAGAACACGATGTTCTGCCGGACGATGCCGATGCACTTGCGCGAGATGCCGATGGCTTTGGAAATTTGCAGCGGGTCGTCGTCCATGAGCACCACGTCCGCCGCCTCGATGGCAGCGTCACTGCCCATCGCGCCCATGGCGATGCCGATGTCGGCTCTTGTGAGCACGGGCGCGTCGTTGATGCCGTCGCCCACGAACGCGAGCTTATCGTTTTTGCCGCGCTGCGCCAGCAGCTTTTCAAGCTCCTCGACCTTGCCCGCCGGGAGCAGCTCGCTGCGCACCTCGTCAACGCCCAGCTCAGACGCGACCTCGTCGGCAACGCGCCTGGCGTCGCCCGTGAGCATGACGGTTTTCTGCACGCCGCACTTTTTGAGCTGCGCGATGGCCTGCTTGGAATGGGGCTTGACGATGTCCGAAATGACGATGTGCCCGGCGTACTGCCCGTCGATCGCCATGTGGATGATCGTGCCGGTGCTGTGGCAGTCACGGTATGCGACGCCCAGCTTTTTCATGAGCTTGGCGTTGCCCGCAGCGACAGTGTGCCCGTCCACCGTGGCGGTGACGCCGTGACCGCTCAGCTCTTCAATATCCGCCACGCGCTCGCGGTCGATCGCGCCGCCATACGCCCTTTGCAGGCTCTTGCTGATGGGATGTGACGAGGCGCACTCGGCAAGCGCCGCGTACTCCAGCAGCTGCTGCTCGTCATACGGGCTGTGGTGCACCGCCGTGACCTCAAACACGCCTTGCGTGAGCGTGCCGGTCTTGTCAAAGACGACGATTTTCGCGTCCGCCAGCGCTTCGAGATAGTTCGAGCCCTTGATGAGGATACCCTCGCGGCTCGCGCCGCCGATGCCGGCGAAGAAGCTCAGCGGGATGCTGATCACGAGCGCGCACGGGCAGCTCACGACCAGGAACGTCAGCGCGCGGTAGATCCAGGTCACCCAGTCGGCGCTCGCGCCCGCGAGCATCCGCCCGAGCGGGATCAGGATCGCCAGCGCCAGCGCCGCAAAGCAGACGGCGGGGGTGTAAATTTTAGCGAAGCGGGAGATGAACGCCTCGGATCTCGACTTGCGGGAGCTGGCGTTTTCCACCAGGTCGAGGATCTTCGACACCGTGGACTCGCCGAAGGCTTTCGTCGTGCGGATCTTCAGCACGCCCGACAGGTCGATGCAGCCGCTGATGATCTCGTCGCCCGCCTTTACGTCGCGCGGCAGGCTCTCGCCGGTGAGCGCGCTGGTGTTGAGGCTTGCCGTGCCCTCGACGATCACGCCGTCCAGCGGAACCTTTTCACCCGGCTGGACCACGATGATGCTGCCGACGGCGACCTCGTCGGGGCTGACCTGCGTGAGCTGACCGTCCGTTTCAATGTTGGCGTAGTCCGGGCGGATGTCCATGAGCGCGGAGATGTTCCGGCGGCTCTTGCCGACGGCGTAGCTCTGGAACAGCTCGCCGATCTGGTAGAACAGCATGACGGCGATGCCCTCGACATAGTCGCCGCTCTTCGTCCAGATGGCGACGGCGAACGCGCCGAGCGTTGCCAGCGCCATGAGGAAATTCTCATCGAACGGGCGACCGCTTGCAATGCCGTGGACGGCTTTTTTCAAAATGTCGTAGCCAATGACGGCGTACGCCGCCAGATACGCGAGGAGCTGGGGGATGCCGGTGATGGGGATGAATTTCAGGGCGATGAGCATCACCGCCGTGATGAGGATGCGCACGAGCATCTTTTTCTGTTTCTTCGTCATAAGAATGACTCCTTCATCAACTCGTTCAAGCGGAAAATGGCAGCGCTGCCGGGAAAATTACAATTCAATTTCGCACTCCGGCTCGATTTTTTTGCAGGCCTTCAGGACTGCCCTCATCGTCCTTTTCTCGTCCGCACCCTCGGAAAACTCAACGATCATCTTCTGAGTCATGAAGTTCACGGTCGCCGACGCGACGCCTTCGGTGTTCTTCGTGGCTTCCTCCATCAGGTTCGCGCAGTTGGCGCAGTCCACTTCGATCGCATACGTCTTTTTCATAATAGTGACCTCCCGGTATTTTTTGTGTTGCGTTCCATAATTAAACGCTTGCTTAATCGTTCTGACCGTAGTATACTGGCGGCAAGAGCAAAAATCAAGCGATTTTGGCGCGTGTGTCCGAATGGGCGAACGATATTTCCAAAACGGAGAAAGAAGGAAGAATATGGCGGAATTTGTCCTGCCGCATCATCATGGGGAGCGGCGCGGTGACGCGGCGCTGCACGCACAGCTGCTGGAAAACGGCGATTTTTCGGCGGCGTCGGACGTGTTCCGGCAGCTTGCCGACCCCACGCGCGTGCGCATTTTCTGGCTGCTGAGCCACCGGGAGGAGTGCGTCATCAACATCGCGGCGATGTTGGAGATGTCCAGCCCGGCGGTGTTCCACCACCTGCGGTCGCTGACCGACAGCGGACTGCTCGTCAGCCGCCGCGACGGGCGCGAGGTCTATTACAAGGCGGCGGACAGCGAGCTGGGGCGGCTGCTGCACGAGCTGGTGGAGCAGGTGATGCAGATCGCCTGCCCGGAAAAAACGGTGGATTATCAGGCGTCGCAGGAGGAACTGATCCGCAATGTACATCATTATTTGGTAGAGCATCTGTCCGAGCGCGTGACCATCGACGCGCTCTCGCGGCGGTTTTTGATGAATCCGACCACGCTCAAGCAGGTCTTTAAGCGCACCTACGGCGAGACTATCGCCGCGCATATGAAGCGCCACCGGCTGGAGGCGGCGGCGGGGCTGCTGCTGCAAACGCAGGACGATATTGCGGCGATCGCGCAGGCGGTGGGCTATGAGAGCCAGAGCCGCTTTTCCGCCGCCTTCCGCGAGCAGTACGGCGCGCTGCCCACGGAGTACCGCCGCTGGAAGGGACAGACGGAGTGTGCATCCGACGCGGACAAATGACAAACTGGTCGCTGAAAGCAAAACGATTCGTTTTGGCGGGATCGACGATGCGGATTGCAGCGCTGCGCAAACGCGGAACTTACTGTTTTTCTCATGCGGGACGAAAAACCGCTGAAACTGCGCTGAAAGGCGCTGAAACGCCCAAAGTTCGGACGGAATATTGACTAAAATTTTAGCTGCAAACTTGTCTAGGATGCACAAAAAAACGAAAAACGCAAGATTGTCGTTTAAAGACTACAAAATTTATGTGGAATTTGGGCGCAGAGTATGGCAAGATAGCATCAGGTCGTAACGTGCCGAGCGCAGGATTGTACCCCTCGCGGCGCGTCTGCGGCGGACAGAAATGATGTAGTTCATACCAATACGGATTTCGGAAATACAGTAAATTCTAGGAAAGAAGGTCATGTGATGAAGAAACTGAATTATGGCATGGTAGGCGGCGGTCCTGGTTCGTTTATCGGCGACGCGCACAGAAAGGCGATCAACATTGATGCGATGGCAACGCTCGTTGCCGGCTGCTTCTCCCGCACCCCCGAAAAGTGCCGCGAGACCGGCGCGCAGCTCGGCGTTGCGCCCGACCGCTGCTACACCACGTTTGACGAGATGGCAAAGGCTGAGGCTGCCCGCGAGGACGGCATCGACTTCGTCGTGATCGTCACGCCGAACGTCAGCCACTATCCCGCCTGCAAGGCGTTCCTGGAAGCCGGCATCAACGTTTCCTGCGACAAGCCCCTGTGCCTCACGGTCGAGCAGGCGGACGAGCTGGAAAAGCTGGCGGACGAGAAGGGTCTGCTGTTCCTGGTCACCTACACCTACATGGGTCATGTGACCGCCAAGCATATCAAAGAGTACATCAAAGCCGGCAAGCTCGGCAAGATCCGCACCGTCATGGCGGAGTATCCGCAGGGCTGGCTCGCCTACGAAGGCGAGTGGGGCGGCAAGCAGGGCGAATGGCGCTGCGACCCGAAGCAGTCCGGCGGCGTGAACTGCCTGGGCGACCTTGGCACGCACGTTGAAAACGCCGTTGCGCATATGACGGGTCTGAAGATCAAGCGCGTGCTCGCGAAGATGGATATTGTCGTTCCGGGTCGTGTGCTGGACGATAACGACGTGGTCCTCGTCGAGTTCGAGGGCGGCGCGACCGGCTGCTTCTGGACCAGCCAGTTTGCCATCGGTCATGACAACGACCTGCGCGTGCGCATCTACGGCGAAAACGGCTCAATCCTGTGGAAGCAGGAAGAGTGCGAGAAGGTCATCATGATCGACCGTGACGGCACGATCGTCGAGCGTCACCGCGGAGGCGGCGGCATCGAGCCCGAAGCTGCGAAGTACGGTCGTCTGCCGGCGGGTCACACCGAGGGCTGGCTGGAGTCCATGGGCAACCTCTACCGCTCCTTCATCGCCTGCATCGAAGCCAAGCAGGACGGCACCTTCAAGCCCGAGATGGTCGATTTCCCGACCGTGCACGAGGGCGCAGAGGGCGTGCGCTTTGTCCATGCGTGCCTGAAGTCCAACCAGGAAGGCAACGTCTGGGTCGATATGTGATTCGGAGGTCAATCGATCTCTACCGAACAATTTTAAGGAGGAACTAAATTATGTCGAGACCTGTTACTCTGTTCACCATTCAGTGGGGCGATCTGTCCCTGGAAGAAGTCTGCAAGCTCGCCAAGCAGATGGGCTATGAAGGTCTGGAGCTGTCCGCCGCGCATCTGGATATGAAGCGCGCCGCGACCGATCCGAAGTACGTTGAGGAAGTCAAGGCGACCCTCAAGAAGTACGACCTCGGCTGCTGGGCTCTGAGCAACCATCTGGCTGGTCAGTGCGTCTGCGACACCCTGCCCGATGCTTACGATTCCCGTCTGGACGGCTTCGCACCCGCTGCCCTCGCCGGCAAGCCCGAAGAGATCCAGAAGTGGGCGATCGACGAGATGAAGGTGACCGCGCACGCCGCCAAGGCGATGGGCGTGAACGTTGTCACGTTCTTCATGGGCTCTCCGATCTGGAAGTTCTGGTACTCCTTCCCGCAGACCTCCGAGGAGCAGATCGAAGCTGCTTACCAGAAGGTCAAGGAGCTGTGGAGCCCGATCTTCGACGAGTTCGACGCCTGCGGCGTGAAGCTCGCTCTGGAAGTCCATCCCACCGAGATCGCGTTCGACTACTGGTCCACCAAGAAGCTGCTGGACGTGTTTGACCGCCGTCCGACCCTCGGCATCAACTTTGACCCGAGCCACCTGCTGTGGCAGGGCGTCGATCCCGTTGTGTTCTGCCGCGACTTCATCGACCGCATCTACCATGTCCATGCCAAGGACGTCAAGCTGAACTTTGACGGCCGCAACGGCGTGCTGGGCTCTCACATCACCTTCGGCGATATGCACCGCGGCTGGAACTTCGTGTCCCTCGGCCATGGCGACGTCGATTTCGACGGCATCTGCCGCTGCCTGAACCAGGGCGGCTACACCGGTCCGTACTCCGTGGAATGGGAAGACTCCGGCATGGACCGCGTCTACGGCGCGACCGAGGCCTGCGAGTACATCAAGAAGTACAACTTCAGCGCGTCCGACTTCGCGTTCGACAGCGCGATCAAGAACGACTGATTTTTGAGTAAGCGCTGATAACTCTTGCCGATTTCATCATCGCTTACCAGCCTGGCTATTTTAATGGTTTTAACTGATTTTATCAGTTAAGATAAATAAGAATTGGAGGAACAAAAAATGAAAAAGATCATTGCTCTGCTTCTGGCAGTCGTGATGGTGTTCGCTCTGGTTGCCTGCGCATCCTCTGCCAACACTCCCGCGGCGGAAGAGAAGCCTGCCGACACCACGACCCCGGCAGCAGAAACCCCCGCTGCGGACGATACGACTGCGGCTGACGAAGCTCCCGCTGAGGAAGTCAAAAAGACGATCTATGTCCTGGCTCCCAACCCTGACCATGGCTGGACCGGCGCGATCGGCGTGTTCGCTCAGGCGAAGGTCGATGAGCTGAACGCCGAAGGCAAGTACAACGCTGTTCTGCAGACGTTTGCTTCCGCTGACGATCAGATCAAGCAGATCGAGGACATCATCGCCAATAACCCCGGCGACGGCTCTATCGGCGTTGCCATGCTGCCGGCAGGCTCCGATCTGGAGAATGCCATCCAGCAGCTCGCGGACGCTGGCATCCCCTACACCTGCTGCGACCGTATCATCCCGTCCGTGAAGGACACCGCTGTTTCCAACATCAAGTACGACAACGTTGAGATCGGCGCTGCCGCTGCAAGCTACCTGGTCTCCAAGGGCATGAAGGAGGGCGACAAGGTCGTCGTCATCGAGGGCGACGGCTCCTCCGCTGATACCGACCGTACCGACGGCTTCAACAAGTACCTGAAGGGCGAAGTTGAGTACAACGGCGCGAAGATCGAGACCCCGTGGACCAGCCTGGACTCCGTGTCCTACTCCGGCGCTACCGGCTGGAACCCCGCCAACGCGCAGGCTTACTTTGAGACCTATATGTCCAACGCCGACAATGCCGACACCAAGTACATCGCTGCCTGGGACTCCGGCCTGGCTCTGGCTGTGTTTGACGCTTTGGAAGGCTCCGCCATCGACGAGGCGACCAAGGAAGCATTCCTGGCGAACGCTCCGTACATCACCGGCTGCGGCGGTCCTAAGACCATCTACACCGTCATTTCCGGCGACTACACCGCTTACCCTGTTGCTGAGAAGTTCGGCGGCATCATGGACGTCACTTATCCGCCCGCTATGATCCAGGATACCATCCAGGCTCTGGTGGACTATTTCGATGGCAAGGACGTTCCGCTGGACAACACGCAGTCCGCGCAGTGCGTCACGTCTGAGAACGTCGCTGACTTCATGGACAAGGGCTTCGAATAAGCCGAAGCTCGCCGGGCGGTACACGCCGGGCAAACAGAACAAATGAATCAGGTGGTGTCCCACGGCGTACCGTGGGACACCACTGCCCATAATGGGAGAGTAGATATGAACATTCTGGAAATGCATAATGTCCACAAGGCGTTTGTGGGCGTCCCTGTGCTCAGGGGCGTTGACCTTGTAGTCAAGCAGGGCGAAGTCCATGCGCTCCTCGGCGAAAACGGCGCGGGCAAGTCCACGCTGATGAATATCCTGACCGGCGTGTTCCCGCTGGATGAGGGCAGCGTTGTTTTTGACGGCAAAGACATCACGAACTGCACCATCGCCGACAGCGAAGCGGCGGGCGTTGCGTTTGTGCATCAGGAACTGAACCTGTTCAACGATCTTCGCGTTTTTGAGAACATTTTCTTCAATAAAGAGCTGACGACCCGCTTCGGCACGCTCAAAAAGCAGGAAATGATCCAGAAGTGTGATGAAGTTTTTGAAAAACTCGGCGTCAGCATCGACCCGACCGATCTGGTCGAGCATCTGAGCGCCAGCGAAAAACAGACGCTCGAGATCGCCAAGGCGATCTTCTTTGAGGCAAAGCTGCTGATTTTGGACGAACCGACCACGGCGCTGAGCAATGAAGAGATCGATCATCTGTTTGAAATCGTGAATAAACTGAAGGCGGAGGGCAAGTCCTTCATCTTCATCTCTCATAAAATGCCGGAAATTTTCCGCATTTCCGACAGCTACACCGTGCTCCGCAACGGCGAGTTCATCCAGACCGGCAGGATCGCAGACGTGACCGCGCCGGAGGTGACCTCGACGATGGTCGGCAGCTCCTTCTCTACGGCGGAGATCTATACGCCGCGTGAGATGGGCGACGATATTCTGGAGCTCGAGAGCGTCAGCGGTCCGAACTTCTCCGATGTGAGCCTCAAGGTCCGCCGCGGCGAGATCGTTGGCATCACGGGTCTTCAGGGTTCGGGCGCGAGCGAATTTTTGCAGTCCATTTTCGGCGAGCTGCCCACCTTCTCCGGCACGGTCAAGGTAAAGGGCGAGGTCTTTACGCACAACAGCATCCACCATGCGATGAAAAAGGGCGTGGCGCTCCTGCCCGCCAACCGCAAGGAAAACTCCGTTGTGCCGGATATGTCCATCCTGGAAAATATGTACCTGTCCGAGCATGAGCTGTCGGCAAACCGGCAGGTGATCCACAAGAGCGTGGAGCTCAGCAAGTACTACAACCAGAAGGCAAAGCTCAACATCAAGGCGGAGTCGCCGTACAACCTCATCCTTTCGCTCTCCGGCGGCAACCAGCAGAAGGTGTTCTTTGCCCGCTGGCTCAATACCGACGCGGACCTGTTGCTGCTCGATAACCCCACGCAGGGCATCGACGTCGGCGCGAAAGCAGAAATTTACAAGCTCATCCTGAAGCTGGCGGAGGAGGGCAAGACCATCCTTGTCAACACCCAGGAGATCCCGGAATTGCAGCGTATGGCGGACAGATGCGCCGTGTTCTATTCCGGCAAGATCGTAAAAATCCTTCCGCATGAAGAAATCACCGAGCAGATCGTGATGCAGTATGCGACCAACGCGCTCGAAGTAGAGGAGGCCAACTGATATGAGCCAGAACACCGTACAAAAGCACCGCCAGAAACTCTCGCTCGCCCAGTATTCCTACGTTATTATTTTCATTGTCCTGTTCATCGCCTACTATCTCATCAGCGGGCAGCTCAAGTGGACGGGCATCACCAATATCCTGCGTCACTCCGCGGTCGTCGGCGTCATCTCACTCGGCATGGGCATGATCATCATCACCGGCGAGATCGACCTGTCCGTCGGCGCGATCCTCGGCTGTATCGCGTCGTTCGGCTGTGTGATCTTTAACGTGATGAACAACGCCGGTATGCCGGTGTGGCTCATCTTCACGCTCACGATCCTCTTCTGCCTTGCCGGCGGCACGCTGCTCGGCTTCTTTAACGGTTTCCTGATCGGTCGTGTGCAGCTGCCGGCGTTCATCGTCACGCTGGCGACGCAGCTCATCTTCCGCTCCGCCTGCCAGTACGCCAGCCGCGCGCTCCCCAAGGAGCTGACCGGCGCGTCCGCCAACTCCTACTCCATGATCAAGGCGCAGGTCGAATCGGGCGTGAACGCCCGCGACGCGATGTACACCTTCGGCAACAGCAAGATCCCCGGCATCGAGATCCCGGTCGTCGGTCTGATCTTCATCGTTGTCGCGCTCATCCTCGTCTACGTCACCACCTCCACCAAGTACGGCAAGCGCCTGTTCGCCATCGGTTCGAACACCAAGGCGGCGCACATGGCAGGTATCAATGTGGAGTGGAACAAGGTCTCCGTGTTCACCATCACGGGTCTGCTGTGCGGTCTCGGCGCTGCGATGTGGCTCTGCCTGCAGGGCAACGTTGACCCTGCCACCACCGGCGTCAGCAATGAAATGTTCGCCATCGCGGCGGTCGTGCTCGGCGGCATCTCGATGTCCGGCGGCAAGGGTCGCCTCGCGGGCGTCATCTTCGGCGCGCTCAGCTACACGATCATCGATAAGATCATCGCCGCGCTGAACGTGGACTCCCTGATCAACAACGCCATCAAGGGCGCGATCCTCCTGATTGCCATCGTGATCCAGGTGCTCGGTCCGCAGCTCAAGGGCAAGGCGAAGAAACAGGCGTAAATCTGCGCTGACTATGACCGACCGGCATACGCCGGTCGGTCGTTTTGCACAAGTTTATGCGCGTCATAACGACAACCGTCCGTCGATCGCGGAAAAAATTTGCGAAAACTGCCGAAAACTACTTGACATTTCGCCGCGCGGTGGTATGATAGCGATGTTCAAATGAACCGCAATTTCATATCGTTCCGTTGATCGCGCTCAGAACGCACGGCGAACTGGGAGCGGGAGGAGTCTCTGGAGAACTCATTGAATTGAGTGCCGAAGGTGCAAGGCGAAAGCTGAATCTCTCAGGCAAAAGGACAGGGTATGCGCACAACATTTATGGCATACAAGGTGGGTGATCCGGGAACGGTTCACCTACTTTTTTTGTGAAAGGACACACACCATGAATACCATTCTGAAGGACGAAATGCAGTATATCCGGGACTACGATCCCGAGATCGGCGCGCTGATCCGGCAGGAATTTGACCGCCAGTGCGAAAATATCGAGCTGATCGCGTCGGAAAATATCGCCTCCGCGCCCGTCATCGCCGCCATGGGCAGCGTGCTGACCAATAAATACGCCGAGGGTCTGCCCGGCAACCGCTACTACGGCGGCTGCGAGTATGTGGATGAGATCGAGCGCATCGCCATCGCGCGCGCCAAGGCGCTGTTCGGCGCGGAATTTGCCAATGTGCAGCCGCACTCCGGCTCGCAGGCGAATCTGGAGGTCTACGCCGCGCTGCTCCAGCCGGGCGACACGCTTATGGGCATGGACCTTGCCTGCGGCGGTCACCTGACGCACGGCGCAAAGGTCAGCCTGTCTGGCAAGTATTACCACAGCGTCTCCTACGGCGTCGATCCCGAGACCGGGCGCATCGACTATAACGCCGTGGAGGATCTGGCCAAACAGTACCGCCCGAAGCTCCTCGTCGCGGGCGCGTCGGCGTATCCGCGCGCGATCGACTTTGCCGCGTTCGCCGATATTGCGCACCGCAACGGCGCACTACTCATGGTCGATATGGCGCACATCGCCGGTCTTGTTGCGGGCGGCGTGCACCAGAGCCCCGTGCCGTATGCCGACGTTGTGACCACCACCACGCATAAGACGCTGCGCGGCCCGCGCGGCGGTCTTATCCTCGCGCGCGAGGAGTTCGGCAAAAAGCTCAACAGCGCTGTGTTCCCCGGCACACAGGGCGGTCCGCTCATGCACATCATCGCCGCCAAGGCGATCTGCCTCAAGG
>CALACZ010000215.1 GCA_937890735.1 uncultured Bacillota bacterium | reverse complement strand
CTTTTTGTGCTCTTGAGGCAGCGCCTCCCCCCGGAGGGGGGACGGGAGGGGGGAGACCCCCGCCACCGGGACCACTGGCAAACGGACGAGCCGCCGCCCCGCCGGGGCGCCTGCACGCCGGAACTCCGCCGCCTTTTGCACAAAACTACTGATTTTGTAAGCCCGCAAGTCCGCCCGCGCGCGGCGGCAAAACGACCCACGCAAGGGAACCGCGCGCGGGCGGGCTTGCGGGCGAGTAATCCTGAAAGGATTATACAAAATCAAGAGTTTTGTGTGAAAGGCGGTAAACCCCGCCCGAGCGCGAGCGGAGCACCCGACAGGCGGAGCAAGCGACTACCGCGAACGGCGTAGTCGAGCGCGAGGTCGTAAAGACGCCACGCTCCGGCGAGGCGCCCCGCGCCGGAGCCGGAGCCAGAGCACGCACCCACGCGCAACACCCCACCGCGAAAATTTGCTTCACGGCGGGCGCCAAGCCTTACTTGATAAATAGGACAGTATGTATTCACCCGTGCCTGTGGACAGCACGCTTTACAAGGTCAAAGCAAAGTATATCCCGGCGCCGGATGGCGGGCTCCGGCTCGCGTCGGTGCAAACATTTTCGGCGGCAAAGTTTCGCCCCTCCGGGTGGGAGGATCGCGGTAAAAAAGCGGCGCCGGAAAGGCGCCGGAAAAGCGACTACAACCTCTACGGCGCGAACCCGTACAATTTTGACGATCTCCCGGACGACGCGGACATTGCGGACGTTTTCGGCGAGGCGGAAGCGTCGCGCCGCGCGACGCGGCGCGCCAAAATCGCCGCAATGGACTACATCCTCTGCAACCCTGATCTGGACATGTTCGCCACTCTCACCTACGGGCAATCAGACGAGGTTGACCGCATGGACTACGACGCGTGCTATAAGGTGCTCCGGACATGGCTCAACAACCGCGTCACGCGGCGCGGCTTGAAATACGTCGCCGTGTGCGAGCGCCAGAAAAAGGGCGGCATACACTTCCACGTACTCTGCAACGGGGCGGCGCTTGATCTGACCCGCGCCCGGTCGCCGTACACGGGGAAGCCGCTGACGCACGGGCGGAAACCGCTGTTCAATATATCGGACTGGACAGCGGGCTACACGTCCGCCGAGTACATCTCCGGCGAGGACTGCCGCGACCGGGTTGCGAAGTACATCTTCAAGTACATGAGCAAGGAGAGCTTTTCCAAAATCGGCGGACGGTACTTCCTCCACGGCGGCAAGATGGTCACCCCCATATACGCCTACGGCGACGCGCCGGAGGAGTTTTTCGACGGCACGGAGTGCCGCCACGAGCGCACGGTCGAGATTGCCGACGGACTTGCATGGACGGAGTATTCGTTCGTCTGACGTCGCCGGAGAGGGCGCCAGAACGCTCTACAACGCGTTTACACTTTCGGACTGTAAACGGAAAGGAGAAAAACATGAAATCGCGCTACGTTGACGAAAGCGACCTTTCCGCCGTCCTCGCGGCGGCGAAAAAGGACGCGAAGCGGCAACGGGACTATTTGCCGCTCCTCGTGTCGCTCGAAACGGGACTCCGGGTGGGCGACGTTGTCAAAATCCGCCGTCAGGATTTGGCGGCGGATGGCATTAGGTACGTTGCACAAAAGACCGGGAAAGAAGGCTTTGCCCGCATATCCGCCCGGACGCGCCGCGCCCTTGTGGAAAACGCGGGGGAAACTGGGGGAAACTGGGTTTTCCCGTCCCCGACGCGGCGGGGGCAGCACATCACGCGGCAAGCCGTCTGGAAGCGCGCGAAGCGCCTTGCACGGCTTGCCGACATCGCCGCGGCGGGGTTCTCCCCGCATTCGATGCGGAAGAATTTTGCCGTGGAGACCTACAAGCGTAGCGGGCTTGCGGCTACGCAAGCCGCGCTGCAACACTCCCGCGCCGACACGACGGAGCTTTACGCTCTCTCGGACTTCCTGACCGGAGACAACGCCGACAAGCCGCTCTTGCGGCGGGACGTCGACCTCCTCTTCAAGCTCCTGCAAGATTTCATTATTTCGGAAATCCGAAATAAAGAGGCGCCCGGTTAGGGCGCCTTCTTTTTGAGAGCGGCGGAGAGGGCAGCGAAGGTGACGCCGTAGCACTCCTTGTAAGCGGACGCCATGCCGACCTGACGGAAATACTCTCCCATGGCGTTCCGCGCCTGTGCGGAGGAATCTCCGTACATCCGCGCGGCTTCGAGCCATTCCTCCCACGCCTGCGCGGCTTTCTTGCCCGCCTCTTTGAGCTTCAGGGTGATGAGCGTCAGCGCCATATCTGCCTCCGCGTTCTTCTCCGGCAATCTCTTCTTTCCGTATCTCATTTTCGCTTCTCCTTTTTTCTGCCGTCGACCGCGGCGTGTCAAGGGTCGCGCGCAGCGCGACTTGCGCAGCCCTTGATGCCGTGGTAGGCTGAAAAAGGGAGGAGAAGCGGCGTAAAACCCGGCAAAAGCCGAGGGCGAAGCCCGGAGGCGGGCGCCGGAAACTTGCTCTTGACAAGCCCCTGAAACCGTGCTATGATGGAAAATGCGAGGAAAAAATCAAATAGGGACTTGACAAGTCTGGCGGAAAGTGGTAGAATTGATGTGCTGCCGAGGGAGCACCTCGCAAGGCACATCCTTATGTCCGCGGCGCCCGACTGCGCGTATCGTGTCGGCTTCGTTGGTGTGCCAGATACGCAACGCCCCTGCGATTTATCGCAGGGGCGCTTTTTGTGCTCTTGAGGCAGCGCCTCCCCCCGGAGGGGGGACGGGAGGGGGGAG
>CALACZ010000214.1 GCA_937890735.1 uncultured Bacillota bacterium | reverse complement strand
ACGCCTCGCCGCGGTAAATTTCCGCCATCCCGGCGGCGTGCCCGCCGGTGAGGCGGTTGTAGCGCCCCAGCACGACCGCCAGCCGCTCCGCCGTGGACATCATCTGCCCCGGCTCGGCGTAAAACAGATACCACATCGACGGGCAGCCGAAGAAAAACGGCTCTTCGGGGATGAACAGCTCCGACTCGTGCGTCAGCAGCTTTTCCGCGCGCGCATAGGCGGCGTCCATGCCGCCGAGGTCCGGGAAAAATTCCAGCGCGTCCAAAAGCTCCCACTCGCCGAGCAGGTGCGGATCATCCAGGGTCTCCAAAAGCGGGCGCAGCGCCGCCATCTGCGCGGAAAACTCCGCAAAGTCGCATCCCGCGTACAGCGCATAGCACAGCCGCAGCAGCGACAGGGGATAGCGCTGCTGAATATCTTGCGGGCAGCGGCGCAGCACGGTCTTGGCGATCTGCGTATAGCTCCCGCCGGAAAACTGCTCCGTGATGAGGCACACAAGGCGGCAGGAGAGCAGCCCTTCGTCGTCCTCCGCCTGGAAAAAACAATCTACCGCCGCACGCATCGAGCCGCTGTCCCGATACCATGCGCCCGCGCAGGTGTAAATTTCGCGCCGCAGCGCCGGATCAGTCTCCGACAGCCGCGCGCGTAAAAAGTGCAGCAGCAGCTCATGGGGGTAGTAGCGATCCCGCGCAGCGTCATGCCGCACGAGCGGCGTGCGCCGGAACAGCTCCTCCCGCGCACTGCCGGGGAGCGCGTCCTCCGGCAGAAGGCTGTTCAGCATTGCGGGGGTGATGCAGTCAAACAGGCACAGCCGGAGCAGTGCTTCGCGCTGTGCGTCGTCCAGCCGCTTCCAGAAAATGCGGTAGAGGAGGTCATCCAGGTCGCCCGATACGCCGCCCGCCGCAAGGCACAGCGACACCGCCGCCGGTAAGCCGCCGGTCGATTCGATAATTTCATCCGCCTGCTCCGGCGAGAGCGCCGGCGCGGCAGTGCCGCACAGATCGTCGCGGCACAGCAGCAGGTCGCTCACGCCGAGAAAGCAAACGCTGCCCTCCAGCGCTTCCACAACGCCGCGAAGCCTGCCGAGATTCTGCGTGATGAAGATGACGTGCAGACCGTCGGCGGGGCGCTTTGCCAGCGCGTCGATGATCTGTGGCTGCCAGTTCGCGGCGGCGAATTGAAAGTTGTCGAATACGAGCGTGAGCGGTTTTTCCACGCGCAGCTCCGTGAGGATCTGCGCCGCGCGCGCGGCGTTGCTGCGGTTGACAAAGCCCAGCGCCTCCACGCGGCGGACAAAGCGGGCATCGAGCGCCGCGAACTGCCGCACGAACCAGTAAAAGCTCGTATCCGGCAGATTTTCCACGCCCGTGTACCACGCCACCGCGCCCTGATCCTGCAGCGCGAAGCTCACCGCCGTCGTTTTGCCGTATCCGGCGGGCGCTTCCACGACCGACAGGCGGCTGCGCCGCATCTGCGCGAGCTTTTTAAGCAGCCGCTCCGAAAAGACATATTGTTCCGTATCGCGCATTTGCTCCACCGCCCGTTTGGTTCTTATCTCCATTTTATCGGAAGCTCCGCCGAAACGCAAGCGGCGAATCGTGTCAGTTTCACGGCGCACGCCGTCAGGTGTTACAAAAAAGCAACATGATTCTTGTGCAATATCACAACGGATGGCGAAAATCTACAGAATTTTTAGCAAAAGTATGGAATTGTAAAAATGGGACTTGATTTTTCCGAAAGCCGTGTTATAATCGGGGCAATTAAATAAAGCAGTCAAACAAAAAGATATAGAGGCGCGGAAACGATCAGTACCCGCCGGAGACTCTCAAAGGTCGCCGAAGGCAGGGAAAAGGCAATTCCGCCGAAATGAAACGGTGTTTGAGCGCCGCTTCGTTGGGTGCAGGGAGAATATCCCCGTAACTGTCGCAAAACCTTTTGCGGAGTGCTATATTCGATTTTGTTTTGTGATGGCAATTCTAGATGGTCCATTTCAAACGGTCGAAGCACTTTGCTTTGACCGTTTTATTTTAATTACCGGCAAAAGCACATCGCCCCGGCACGCCGATCACTTGCGGGTTTTTCGCCATACTGCGCAAAAATCCGCGCGAATCCACAAAGGATTCGCTGTGGTTTTTGCTTGTCTGACAAAAAATCCGCTGCGCGCTCGACGCACCAGTTCAATGTGCATTTGCCTATTAAGAGAATGGACGCAGTTCCATTCTACGCAACTTCCGCGAAACTGTGAATGGAGGAAATTAAAATGAGAAGAGTATTTGCAATTGTTCTGGTAGCGATCCTGCTTTGCACGGCGCTGGTCGGCTGCGGCGGGCGTCAAAAGACCGACCTGCACAACGCCAAGACCATCGCTGACCTCAAGGGCGCGACCATCGGCGCACAGACCGGCACGTTCCACCTCGAAGCACTCGATCAGGTGGACGGCATCACCAAGAAGGACTTTGCAGATTTTACCGACCTTCTGAACGCCCTCAAGTCCGGCGCGATCGACGGCTATGTCGCCGAAGAGCCGACGGCGCTGGAGGTCTGCGGCAAGGACGATACGCTGACGTATCTGCCGTTTGTGAATAACGACACCGGCTTTGCCGCCACCGACGAAGAAACCGGCATCGCTGTTGCCTTCAAGACCGGCTCGGATATGGTCGCCAAGGTCAACGAGATCATTGACGGCATCTCCACCGAGACCCGTCAGGCGCTGATGGCACAGATGGTGTCGCTGAGCGCTGACCCCGACACGCAGTCGCCCGACGCGATCGTCCTCGCATCCGACAACACCGATACCTCGAACGGCACGCTGAAGATCGCCATGGAATGCGCCTACGCTCCCTTCAACTGGACGCAGACGACCGACGCCAACGGCGCAGTGCCCATCCAGGGTCAGGACGGGATGTATGCCAACGGCTATGACGTGCAGGTCGCAAAGTACATCGCGGCAGAGCTCGGCATGGAGCTTGAGGTTTACTCCTACGTCTGGGATTCGCTGATCCCGGCAGTCCAGTCCGGCGCGGTGGACGCCATCATCGCCGGCATGAGCCCCACGGCGGAGCGCGAGGAGCAGGTCGATTTCACCGACTGCTACTACAACAGCAACCTCGTGGTTATCATCAAGAAGTAATTTGAAGTAACAGGGGAAACACCATGGAATTTATCAGAGAAGTTCTGGCGATCGTCCGCCAGTATCACAGCTACCTGCTCTCCGGCGTCGGCTATACGATGCTGATCGCGCTGGTCGGTACGATCGCCGGCTTCCTGATCGGTTTGCTGACCGGCGTCGTGCGAACTGCGCCGATGAGCAAAAACGGCTTTGTCCGCGCGCTGCACAAGATCCTCAACGCCATCATTGCCGTCTACATTGAAGTGTTCCGCGGCACGCCGATGATGGTGCAGGCGATGGTCATCTACTGGGGCTACGCCTTTGCAAATGACGGCACGACGCTGCCGCTCATCCCGGCAGGTCTGTTCATCGTGTCCATCAACACCGGCGCGTATATGGCGGAGATCGTCCGCGGCGGCATCATTTCCGTGGACAAGGGGCAGCTTGAGTGTGCATACTCCGTGGGCATGACGCACGGGCAGGCGATGAACAAGGTCATCATCCCGCAGGTCCTGCGCAACATCCTGCCGTCCATCAGCAACGAGTTCGTCATCAACATCAAGGATACATCCGTGCTGAATGTCATCGGCGTGACCGAGCTTTACTACATGGCGGGCGTGATCAAGCGCATCAACTTGCAGACATTCCAGACCTACGCCGTCATCTGTGTGCTGTATTTCGTCCTGACGTTTACGGTCACGCGGCTGCTGCGGCTGCTGGAGCGCAAGCTCGAGGGCAGCGACACCTATACCATCTGCGGTTCCGGCTCGGATTCCAGCGCCGAGATCCGCATCAAGCGCGAAGGAGGGGAACAGGCATGAGCGAGATCCTGCGTGTGGAGCATCTGCAAAAGCGCTTTGGAACACACGACGTTTTGCAGGACATCAGCTTTTCTGTGAGTAAGGGCGACGTGATCAGCGTGATCGGTCCGTCCGGCTCGGGCAAGAGCACGATGCTGCGCTGCATCAACCTCCTGGAAACACCCACCGGCGGTAAGATCCTGTTTGAAGGGCGTGACATTACCGCACCGGGTGTGAATGTCCCGCAGTACCGCGCCCGTGTGGGCATGGTGTTCCAGCAGTTCAATCTGTTCAACAACATGACGGCGCTGGAAAACTGCGTCAGCCCGCAGACGACCGTCCTCAAGCGACCGCGCGCCGAGGCGCAGAAGATCGCCGAGGAGTATCTGACGCGCGTGGGCATGGCGGCATATGAAAATGCGCGCCCCGCGCAGCTCTCCGGCGGGCAGAAGCAGCGCGTTGCCATTGCGCGCTCGCTGTCGATGCACCCGGACATCCTGCTCTTTGACGAGCCGACATCCGCGCTCGACCCGGAGATGGTCGGCGAGGTGTTGGACGTTATGAAGCGGCTTGCCGAGACAGGTCTGACGATGCTTGTGGTCACGCACGAGATGGGCTTTGCCCGCGACGTGTCCGACCGTGTGATCTTCATGGACGGCGGCTACATCCTCGAGGACGCATCGCCGGATGAGATCTTCCACGCGCCCAAGCAGGCGCGCACGCGCGAGTTCCTGGCACGCTACTTTGAACGCTGAACGGCAATATCTGCTGCTTAACACAACTGAAACGCAATGTGATTTGGGCGAACTGTACAAAACAGTTCGCCCATTTTCTGCATCTAAATGGAATTAATTTCTTGTGCGCGGTCAGTGACTATGGTAATATGATATATGTAGAGAGTTGTTAATTTACGGAGAAAGGAATGAATCTATGCAGCAAATCATCGACTTTTTTACCGGCAGTCTCAACACGGTCGCGTGGCTGTACATTTTTCTGCCATGCACCATTCTCGGCGGTCTGTACCTGACCATTCGCAACCGGGGCATCCAGTTCACCAAGTTCGGCTATGTGATGAAGAACACGCTCGGCAAGATGTTCACCAAACAGACGGCGGGCGAGGGCGCGGTCACGCCGCTTCAGGCGGTCACGACGGCGCTGGCGGCGACCGTCGGCACAGGCAACATCGTGGGCACGTCGCAGGCGATTGCGCTCGGCGGCTACGGCGCGGTGTTCTGGCTGTGGATCGCGGCGCTGCTCGGCATGATCATCAAATACTCCGAGGTCACGCTATCCATCCGCTTCCGCGAGCGTGATGCAAAGGGCGACTGGGTCGGCGGACCGATGTATTATATCAAAAACGGTCTGAGCAAGAAGTGGCAGTGGGTCGGCGTACTGTTCTGCGTGTTTGCGGGACTTGCCTCCTTCGGCATCGGCAATATGTCGCAGGTCAATTCCATCGTCGGCTCGCTCAATGACGCCATTGACGCGTTCGTGCCGGCGGCGGCAGGGGAACGCGGACTGCTGAACCTTATCTTCGGCATCCTCCTCGCGGCGCTGATCGGTCTGATTCTGTTCGGCGGCATCAAGCGCATCGGCGCTGTTGCGGAAAAGCTCATCCCGTTTATGAGCATCCTGTACGTCCTGTTTGCATTTGTTGTTATCTTCGGTCACGCGGGCAACATCGGTCCTGCCTTCGGCAAGATCTTTGCCACCGCTTTTACGCCTTCGGCGCTTGGCGGCGCGGCAAGCGGCATCGCACTCAAGCAGACGATCGTCTGGGGACTGCGGCGCAGCGCGTTCTCCAACGAAGCCGGTCTCGGCTCGGCGGCGATCGCGCACGCGGCTGCGGAAACGCAGGGTCCTGTCCAGCAGGGTATCTACGGTATTTTTGAGGTATTCATGGATACCATCCTCATCTGCACCCTCACGGCGCTGACGATCATTTGCAGCGGCGTTGACATCACCTTCGGGCAGAAGGTCGGTTCGGAGCTCATCACCGCCGCGTTTGCCACGATGTTCGGGCAGAAGTTCGCTGCTGTGTTCGTCGCTGTTGCGCTGATGCTCTTCGCCTTTACCACGGTGCTCGGCTGGTCGCTGTACGGCAGCCGCTGTGTGCAGTATCTGTTCGGCTTGAAGGTGTCCAGAGCATATCAGGTCCTGTTCATTATCGTGATCGTGGTCGGCGCGGTCGCCTCGCTTGACGTGGTGTGGGATATTGCCGATACCTTCAACGGGCTCATGGCAATTCCGAACTTCTTCGCGCTCTTCGCGCTGTCCGGCGTGGTCGCGAAGCTCACAAAGGATTACTTCTTTTCGGATAAAGCCAAATTGAAATAAACAAAAGCAGCCCCCGGAGAAAACTCCGGGGGGCTGCTTCTATATTATTTGCGCTCAGGCGGGAAGAGAAGCTGGATGCCGTGCTGCTCCAGATACTGCACCCACGGGCGCGGCGGGCGCGTGTTGGTGACAACGACGTCGATCTGGTCAATCGGCGCGATCTCCACAAACGAGACCTTGTCGAATTTTGTCCCGTCCAGAATGAGAATGCGCTTTTTCGCAGCGCTCAGCATGACCTGCTTGCTCTGCGCGTTCAGCTCGTTGGAGTCGGTGATGCCCGCTTCGCAGTCAAGACCCTTGCAGGAGAAAATGACCTTGTCTACATGGTAGCAGCGCAGCGCGTCCAGCGACCGCGCGCCCACCAGCGCCAGCGACTCGCGCTTGAGCTGCCCGCCGGTGGAGAGGATCGTCCAGGTCTCCATGCCTGCCAGCTCCACGACCAGCCCCACGGAGTTGGTGATGATCGTCAGATCCTTTTTCTCCTTCAGCCGCCGCGCGGTAAAGAGGGAGGTGGAGCTATCGTCCATCATCAGGTGGTCGCCGTCCTCGATGAGCGTGCTCACGAGCTCAGCGATCTCGTTTTTCGCCTCGACGTTTGTCTTGTTGCGGATGGTGTAGGACAGGTCGGATTTTGTGATGTTGCCCCAGATCGCGCCGCCGTAGGTCTTGGTGGCGTAGCCGTCCTTTTCCAGCTTGTCAAGGTCGCGCCGGATGGTCTCTTCGGTCACATTGTAGTGCGCCGCAAGATCACTCACCAGCACGCGCTGCTCCGTGCGCAGCTTGTTGAGTATTTCGTTTTTCCGCTCGATCGCCAGCATGGTCATCAACTCCTCACTTTGCATTATTGTAGCACGAACCTCACATAAAAGCAAGGAATCAGAAATAGAATGCTGTGGGATTTTGATGCATTCTGTAATCCACAGTGCAGATTATGTAAAGGAAATGTTACCCATTTTTAACCTGCGCGAAACGCGCCGGAAAATTAAGAAAAAATGAGAAGGAAGCACTTGAAAATCCAGTTCGCGTCTGCTAACATAAGAAATGTTCTTATGTAAATCATGTACGTTACGGAGTGCTATCCATGGTCTTTTCCAGCCTCACATTTCTGTTTTTATTCCTGCCGCTTGTGCTGCTTTTCTATTATATTCTCCCGAGCATTCGTGCCAAAAACATCCTGCTGCTCATTGCAAGTCTGGTGTTTTACGCCTGGGGCGAGCCGGTTTATGTGTTTTTAATGGTCGCCACGGCGCTCATCAACTGGGCGTTCGGACTGCTGATGGAACGCGGTCGCAAGGGGCTTTGGTGCACGCTTGCGGTCGTGTTCGACCTCGGCTGCCTCATTGTGTTCAAATACACGGGCTTTTTGGTGGAGAACCTCAATGCGCTGTGCGCACTGTCGCTTCCCGTGCCGCAGATCGCACTGCCGATCGGCATTTCGTTCTATACGTTCCAAATTCTCTCGTATGTCGTGGACGTCAAGCGCGGCTCGGTCGCGGTGCAGCGCTCGTTTGCGCGGTTCTTGCTGTATGTGACGCTCTTCCCACAGCTCATCGCGGGTCCCATCGTGCGCTACAGCGATGTGGAGGCGGAGTTAAGTGACCGCACCGTAAGCGCACAGGGCGTTTTCTATGGGCTGTACCGCTTCTGCGTCGGTCTCGGCAAAAAGGTCCTGCTTGCCGACTACGCGGGCAGCGCCGCGTCCAAGATGCTCGACGGTACGCTCGCTGCGCAGACCACGCTTGGGATGTGGTTCGGCGTTCTGATGTTTATGTTTGAAATTTATTTCGACTTTTCCGGCTACAGCGACATGGCGATCGGCATGGGGCGGATGTTCGGCTTCAAATATCCCGAAAATTTCCGCCTGCCGTACACCGCCAAGTCCATCACCGATTTCTGGCGGCGCTGGCACATTTCGCTCAGCACGTTCTTCCGCGACTATGTCTATATCCCGCTTGGCGGCAACCGGCGGCACGTCTATCTGAATCTCGCCGTCGTGTGGACGCTGACGGGCTTGTGGCACGGCGCAAGCTGGAATTTTGTGCTCTGGGGCGTGTACTTCCTGGTGCTGCTTGTCATCGAGCGTCTGCTGCGAAAACCCATCGAGCACATCCCGATGGTGCTGCGCCACGCCGGCACGCTGCTGCTGATCTTGATCGGCTGGAACATTTTCTACTTTACGGATACGTCCCGGCTGCTGGAGAGCTTCCGCGTGCTGTTCGGCGCATCCGGCGTGGGCTTTACCAATCACCAGACGTGGATCTTGATGCTGAACTCGCTGCCGCTGGCGGTGCTGTGCGCCGTCTGCTGCACGCCGCTGCCGCGCATTCTCGGCGCGTCGCTGTCCGTTCTGTGCGCGACTGACGGACATATCGGCTTCCGGCAATATCTGTTTTCCATCGGGATGTATGTCATCTCCATCGCGCTGCTGGCGCTCAGCGTCATCTCGCTGACCGGCTCGTCGTTTAACGCGTTCTTGTATTTCCGATTCTAAAGGGGGCGTGCGGACATGAAAAAATTCCATATCGTCCTGTTATCCCTCACGCTGGCGGCGGTCTTGTGCGTGACGGGTCTGTCGTTGTTTGGCACTGACCCGACGTTTTCTGCGTCCGAAAACCGAAAGCTCGCGCAGCGTCCGAAGTTTACGCTCGCCTCGCTGCTGGACGGCAGCTTTATCTCCGCCTTTGAGACGTATTACGCCGATACCTTCCCCGGGCGCGAAAAAATGCTGGAGCTGAACCGCTCGCTCAATAAATTCTACTACTACTCCGGCTCTTCGGAGGAGGACAGTATGCTCGTCATCAGCGGCAACACCGGCGCGGAAAACGGCGGCGAGTCCCTGCACGACGTACAGAAGGAGCAGGAGGCGCTGTCGCAGACGGAAACGCCGGATGACACCACGCTCGCCGAGGAGCAAACGCCGGATACGCCCGCAGCGGACGAAATACCCGATACGGCGCAGACGCCAGCCGAAGAAGAACAGCCGCACATCGACACGCCGGATGAGAGCGAGGCGACCTACGCCGGAAATGTTGTGATCGTGGGCACGCGCGCGATGGAAATTCCCACGGCGAGCGACGACCTGATCGTCCGCTACGCGGGCGCGGTCAACAACCTTTCAAGCGCGCTCGGCTCGGATGTGCGCACGTTCTCGCTCGTCACGCCGAACGGCGGAGAGTTCTACTCGCCGGAGAGTATGCACGAGGGTCTGCACAGCCAGAAGGCAATGATCGACCTGTGCTATGAAAATCTCCAGGCGGACGTCACGCCGGTGGACGCGTACAGCGCGCTGGCGCAGCACGTTGACGAATACCTCTATTTCCGCACCGACCACCACTGGACACAGCTCGGCGCGTACTACGCCTACACGAAATACTGCGAAGCCGCCGGCTTTGAAGCCGAGCCGCTGGACGCGTTTGAGACAGGGGAATACACGAACTTTGTCGGCTCGATGTACACCTTCACCTCCGGCTATCCGCAGAGTCAGATCCTCAAGGATAACCCTGACACGCTGACGTATTACCTGCCGATCTATGAGACGCACGCGAAGTATTACGCCGACGCAACGCTTCAGAATGGCGTGCCGATCAGCGTGATCTACACAAAGCTGACCGACGAAACGACGAACAAATACCTCTGCTTCATCGGCGGCGACACGCCCATCTGCGTGATCGAGTCCGCCGCGGAGGGCGGCGTGTGCATGGTGCTGAAGGAATCCTACGGCAACGCGTTCGTTCCGTTCCTCACCAGCCACTATAGCAAGATCATCGTCGTGGATCCGCGTGAGTTTAACCGCGACGGCAAGCCGTCCCTGGATCTGGCGGCATTCGCCAAAGAACAGGGCGTGGACGACCTGCTCGTCATCAACTACCCGTACACGGTCAACAACGCCGCCTATATCAACTGGCTCAACCGCCTTGTCGGCAAAGACCCAAACTGGCAGTGAATCAAAGCCCCGTCTGTGAAAATCACAGGCGGGGCTTTTTGCGCATAAGGGTTTTGCGGCAGTTCTTATCGAGGCGTAGGGGAGATTTGTGTAAAAGGAGAGCGGCACGAAATCGTGCCGCTCCCGATTTGCTTATTCGGTGACGGTGATGTCCTGCTTGACGAGCAGCAGCCCGTCGAAATAGAGCTCGAACGTGTACTTGCCAGCCGTTTGGATCGGGCGCGGGAACGCGCCGATGCAGAGGTTGTCCTTCCACATATCGTTCCAGACCGCGCTGGTGACCGCTGCGTCCACGATCGCGCCGTCCTCGTCACGGATGACCATGACGATATGGATCTCGTCCGTGCTTTCCTCCAGCGTGCCCACGCCCTGTACGGCGAAGGCGAGCGTCTCGGTCGTCTTGAACGTCGAGGCGGGCGTTGCGAGGTCGAGGACTGTCCAATCCTCTTTGTCCGGCTCTTTATACAGCCCGATGTAGCCGCTTTGCAGCCCGTGGGCGTGATAGTTGCCGGTCTCCGGCGTGGTAAGCTCGGCGGTCGTCGTGCCGTCCAGCACGTCGCCGTTGGCAAGCTCCAGCGTGACGGTGTAGTCGGTCTCGGGGATGAGCTGCTTTGCGCTGATCGTGCAGCTCTCCTTCTTTTCCGTCTCAAAGACGAGGGCGGACTCCTCCGCCGCGCCGGTCGGCGCGACCTTCACGACCCAGCCGGTGTCCTCATTGCCGCCGGTGCTCATCCAGTTCACGGCGTAGTCGCCGTTTTCCTTCTGCTCGACGGTCAGCTCCGTCACGTTCGTGACCGTGGGGACGATCGTCAGCGTGCCGTCCAGCAGCATGGTCGGCGCGGAAATGGTGATGGTGTAGGTCATGCCGGACGTCAGGTTTTCAAACGTCACGTTCGGAGTGTCGATCGTCTGCTCGTCGCTGCTGCCGTCCTCACCCTCGATGCGTACCGTCCAGTACTCCGGCGCTTCGCCGGTGTAGGTCCAGGAGAGGATTGCGCTGGACGAGGACAGGGCGACGGTCGTTTTTTCAATATCGACCGTCGGCACGGTGGAATAGCTCGCCTGCGTCGTGCCGGTCAGATGGGTGTTTTCCGGCGGCAGAAGGATGAAGGTATATTCCTTGCCGGATTCGAGATTGGCGATGACGGTGCTGTGACCGGCGAACGTGGCGGTCTTGGCGTCCACGCCCTCGGCGGCGTACGAAACGGACCATTCGCCGGGGTCAGGACCGTTGAGCGTCAGGTTGACCTCAACCTGCGTCAGCGCCACAGGCGTGACGGTGAAGCTCAGGATCTCCGTCTCGGCGACCGTGGTCGCACGCGTGACGTAAGTACCCGTGATCTTCTTGTCGTTCGCGGCGACGGCGGTGATGGTGTACTGCGTGCCGGGGACGAGCCCGGTGAACACGTTCTGCTCGCCGCGCACATACGGCGCGCGGAAGCTGTTGCCGTACGCGTCAGCGCAGGTGATCTCAAACGCACCGTCCTTCTCATGCGAATCGACCTGCACGGTGATGCTGGTCGTGGAGGTGTCGATGAGCTGAATGTCATTGACGTGCACGCTCGACGGGGCGATGACGAAGAAATACACCAGCGCGGCGGCGATGACCGCCAGAATGCCTGCCAGCACCAGACCGAGGCTCTTGCCGCGGCGGCGCTTGCGCACCGGCTTTTTGGCGGCGGGCTTCTTCGGCGCAGCCCCATCTGCGTTCTCGGCTTCCTCGGGCGGCTCGTCCGGCTCTTCTTCCTCCTCCGGCTCGTTTTCCATCTCGCGATGGACGGAGTCGATGATGGCATTCAGCATATCCGTATCGGGGGAGAAGCTCTGCTTGAAGTCATCCGGCAGCGCGTCCGCATCGGCGAACTGCACCGGCTCAACTTCCTCATCCTCCGGCGTGGGCGGGACAGTCTCGCCGTCAGTCACGATGGGCGGCACGATGGGCGTGTCCTCCACCTGATTGCGCTTGACATACTCCACCAGCTCCTGCCGCAGCTCCTCCGGGGACTGATAGCGATCCTCCGGCTTGAAGGCGCACGCCTTGAGGAGGATGGCGGTCAGCTCATAGTCGGCGTAGAGCGGCGCAGGCAGCTCCTCGCCGGTGATACGGCGGCGGTCGGCAGCCTTGGCGGACGTTTTTTCGTCCTCAAACGGAGCATGGTTGCCGTTAAAGATGCGGTAGAGGATGAGACCGACGGAGTAAATATCCGTGGTCGGCTCGATGCTGCCCACGAGATCGAACAGCTCCGGCGCAGAGTAGGAACTGAGCATATGCTCCGGCATGGAGCAATATTTCAACTCGTCGATCTTGGCGATGCCGAGGTCGCCCAGTACGAAATGTCCCTGCTGATTGAGGTAGACATTCGACGGCTTGACGTCCCGGTGGATCAGCCCCGCCTCACGCAGGTCACTCAGCGCGGCGCACAGGTCCAGACCGAGATTCACCGCGCAAAGATGCGTCATCGGCGTCTCGGCGAGGTAGTCCAGCAGCGTTTTGCGGTTCTCCGCCAGCAGGTACACGTCATAGCCGACGGCGTTTTCCTTCGGCGCGATCTGATAGCTGCGGTAGCTCTCAATATTCGCGCTGGCGGACAGTGTTTCCAGCAGCTCCAGCTCCGTCTGGTAGTCGGAAACGACCTGCTCGTAATATTTCTGTGCTTCCTCGTTGTTCGCCGCCGCGCCGGTGTAGAGCAGCGCGTCTACCTGCTTCTGCGACTCCGGCACGGAGATGTGCTTGAGAATATAGGTCGTATTTGTCTTGGTACTGCGCACAACGTACACCGACGTCCCGCCGCGGACGCTGAGGCACTTGACCACTTCCATATTGGAGAGCAGCGGCGCAATGAGTTTGAGTTCCGGCAAATACTTCGCCTCCTTTGGATCAGCCGCGCGGGCGGCTGCGTCTGAGCGGCAGAGCGCAAGCGCCCAAATTCCACTCTGTCCTATTCTAGGACATTTTCGGCAAAATTGCAATACAATATGTTGTGCTTTCTACTTGGAATATTCGACAAGTTGTGCTATAATGCCTCGTATAAGGCGTGATGCGCGCTATTTCAGCCGCTTTGCGCCGTATCGGACGATCGTGCATACCCGCGCGCGGCAGATTTTGCGGCGGCAGGCGGGTCCTGAACGGAGGTTTCTATGGAATTAAAGACTTGCGAATACTGCGGTCTGGAGTTTTCTGCCGAGCTGACGCACTGCCCGCTGTGCGGACGTGCCGCGCCGAGCGCGCCGGAGGCTGCGGCTGAGCAGAGCGCGCAGAGCGCGCCGCAGACCACGCCCGCGCCGCAGGGGCAGGGGAAATGGCTCAAGAAAAAGGGCGGCAAATACGCGGCAAAGCACGCTGCCGCCACGCAGACGAAAACCGGCAATGTGTATTCCGTGCCCAAGTGGGTGATGATCGTGCTGTGCTCGGTGCTGACGCTACTGGTCGTTGCGGGAGCGCTGTTCGCGCTGTATAACATCGGCTATTTTGGAGAGCCAATCTCCATGCTGGCGCTGTTCGGGCGCACGGAGCAGACGGCGACGCAGACGGATGCCGCTGCCGAGACGGCGCAGCCGGAGGCAACAGAGCCAGCGGAAGAGGCGAAAACCCCGACCGCAGCCGATTACATGAACGAAGAGGATTATCAGCAGCAGACAGACGAGCAGCCGGTAGCCGAGCGTGAGATCCCGTGCACGGCGCTGTCGCTCGGCAGCACGAGCGTGACGTTTGAAGAGGCAGAGCAGTTTTATAACATGACCGTCCAGCTCACGCCCGCCGACTGCACGCAGGAGGTCGTCTACACCTCCGCCGACGAGACCATCGCCACCGTGAACTCCAACGGCAAGATCGTCGCCGTGTCCGGCGGCGCAACGGAGATCACCGTGACCTGCGGCGAGCAGAGCGCGACGTGCCTCGTCACCTGTGACTTTACGCTGGCGGCAGGGGAGGAAGCGCCTGCCGAGCCGCCGGTGCTCAACAATACGGATATGTCGTTCTTTACCCCCGGCGAGCAGTACCAGCTCAAGGTGCTGAACATCGAGGACGGGACAGAGGTGACTTTTGCCAGCTCTGACAGCAGCGTCGCGTCCGTGGGCGCGGACGGCACGGTCACGGCAAAGGGCATCGGCACGGCGACCGTCACCGCGACGGTCGCGCTGGACGAGCCGGTGTCGCTTGAGTGCATCGTCCGCTGCCGCCTGGAGGATTCTGCGGAGAGCGCAGAGCCTGCCGACCCGAACTGCACCATCAGCCACTCGGATGTGACGATGTCCATCCTCGGCGAGTATTTCCGCCTGAGCCTGCGCGACTCGAATGATGAGCGCGTGTCGGGGCTGACATGGCGCTCGTCGGACACGTCGGTGTGCACCGTGGACGAAAAGGGCACGGTCTACGCCGCCGGCAGCGGCTCGGCGACCGTCTCCACCACCTACGGCGGCACGACGTATGAATGCATCGTCCGCTGCAAAATCGGATAAGCAATTATAAATCATGGAGCGTATCGGTGTCGATACGCTCCATTTCTACCTGCCGCTCCCTTGGATGCGGATCAGTACATGATCGATCTCGCCCCACGCTCGGAACGTCTTGCCCTCTCCGCGACACCGCTCCGGGTAAATCGTCATTTCCACAACGCTGTTAAAACGGCTGTTGAGATACAAGCAGATCACGACCAATTCCCAAATACATCACAAAGCATTTCATCGACTTCCTGATCACTTGCAAGGACTTGACCATGTAAAACTTTTACCAGAGGATGATCCTCGGCGTGCCAATGGAACAAGATTTCGGCAAGTCTATGCACTTCAGGTGAGTATGCAAAACGAATCCCGGTATCATTGGCAGTTTTGTCGGGATGTTCGCTACTTTCTTCATATTTTGAAGTGTATCGGAAAGTTCAGTAATGTTGCAACGCTCGTTGCTGCTATCTCCACCAGAAAAGTCCTGAGATCTTACGATCTCAGGACTTTTTCCTGACTGCTATTCATGGCACGACCCGGAGAAGCCTGCTGCCGATGCCGCACCTTGCCCCATGCCGCAGCGCTATCGTTATCCCGTGATCACAAGCTTATGGCAGCGCCCTTCGCCGAGCACGGCCTCGACCTCCGCCCGGAAGCTTTCGAATCTGTCGTTCGGCACGAAGGCGAGCGCCGTTCCCGCAAATCCGCCGCCGTGGACGCGGACCGCGCCGCCGCCCACGAGCAGCTGCTGGCACAGCGCG
>CALACZ010000213.1 GCA_937890735.1 uncultured Bacillota bacterium | reverse complement strand
CCTTCTGAGCTGCGATTCTTCAACTTCTACATGATTGAAACGTTCCAAGCCACTTGCTCGGATGATTTCTGCGTTCACGCCGCCTTGTGTAATTTCATGCAGATCGGTCATATCTTCTGGCTGAGTGTGTTGGTGATACGCGAATACCGCCACCCCGGCAGTCGCACAGCGAAAAACTGCCGCCGGGCATAATCGTGATGACGCCATTGTAATACTCGTTGGTGTAAGGGGTATCGGTCGTTTTCGTGATGCTGTACCCGTTCAGGCAAAGGTTGACAGAACCCTCGATCCTGATCGGCGCGTTGATCGTAATATCCCCGCCCAAATAGTAGCTGCCTTCAGTGAGCTTATAGAAATCGTAAGCTGTAACTGCTGTCTCTTCACTCTTGTAATGATATACCGCAGTCCCTCCAGCATACAGCTCGCCATCACTCGATTGCGTCAACGCGAGCCAGGTCACGCTTTTTTCGCAGTTATCTGCGGTATGGTCGCCGATATTGGTGTGCTCCGCGCCGCAAATGGGGTGGCTGTGCGCCGCTGTCTGCACTGCGGTCTCGTTCACCGCCTGGACAGACTCCGTCTGCACCTGAACAGCCGGTTCTTCGGTCTGCTCCTGCGCCACGGGCGCTTCGGTCTGCTCCACAATCGTGGGCTCGTCGGTCTGCTCCGGCGCGTCCTCCGCCAGTGCCGCCGCAGGCAGCAGCGACAGGCACAGCGCCAGGACAAGCAGCCAGCTCAACAGTCGTTTTTTCATCGTGCCCTCCTCATATGTTCCCCCGCCGCAGGCAGGTCGTGATCCTCGCAGGAGCAAGCTCCTGCGAGCCGGGGACGTCCCCGGCGGTAATATCTGCTATTTTATCGCTCCCATTGTATCACACTCCTGCCGGTTTGTGGAAGCAATTTGCCCGAAATGTCATTTTTTCTGCCTGAAATGCAAACACCGACCCCAGCGCCGTGGGGGAGGTTGTAATTTGTGAGAAAGGCTGGTATACTACAGGTAAGAGAACGCAAGGAGGTGGGCGCATGGGTATCCCGGAAATTCGGTCGGTCGTGTCGCGGCTGGGGCGCGAATACGGCGCGGAGCGAATTTATCTGTTCGGCTCTTACGCGCGTGGAGACATGACGCCCGCCAGCGACATCGACCTGCGCATCGACAAGGGACGCATTCACGGCGTGGAGCTGGGCGGACTGCTGCTCGATCTGGAGGACGCGCTGGGCGTGCCCGTCGATCTCGTCCCCACGGGCAGCCTGAGCGAGCGGTTTTTGTCCAGCATTCAGAAAGACGAGGTGCTGCTGTATGAGGCTTGACCGCGACGAAAATATTTTGGAGCACATCGTTGCACACAGCTACGGCACAGTCGATCCCGAGATCACCTGGGAGATCATGCAGGACGATATTCCCGCACTCAGGGAATATTGCGAGAAGGTGCTTGGCGGAGAGTCACTATAATGTACAGCGCCTCCCGATCTGGGAGGCGGTTTTCTGCAAAGATCGCTACACAAAACGCACAGTTTGTGCTATACTAAATGCAAAAAATGCGGAAGAGGGGGTACGGCATGGAGCAGACGTATGAGCAGCGGGGGTATCTGCACGAGGACTGGCGGCTGTTTCATCTGGACAGCGCCGTGTCCGAGCCGCTCGACTGGCACTATCACACGTTCCACAAGCTCATCATCTTTCTCGGCGGGCAGGCGGGCTACGGCGTGGAGGGGCGCAGCTACCCGCTGGAGGCGGGCGACGTGATCCTTGTGCCCAAGGGCTGCATCCACCGCCCGGAGCTCACGCCCGGCGCGGCGTATGCACGCGTGATCGTGTACATCTCGCCCGAATTTCTGCGGCGGCGCAGCACGGCGCACTGCGATCTGGAGCGCTGCTTTACGCGCGCGCGGGAGCGGTTTGAGTTTGTGGTGCGTCCGCGCGGCGGCAGGACGGAGCTGTCGCGCCTGCTGGCGGCGCTGGAACGCGCGGGGCGCGAGGACGGCTTTGGGCAGGCGCTGCTGCAGGACGCGCTGTTTTTGCAGCTTCTCATCACCGCCAGCCGCGCCGCCGAGCAGCCCGCGCAGCCGGTGCACGCGAGCGTGCGCGACGAAAAGGTGGCGGCGATGCTGCAATATCTCGCCGAGCATCTGACGCAGCCGGTCAGCATCGACGCGCTGGCGGCGCGGTTTTATGTGAGCAAGTACCACATGATGCGCCGCTTCAAGGCGGAGACCGGCTACACCATCCACAGCTATCTGACGAGCAAGCGCCTCATGCTCGCGCGCGAGCGGATCGCCGCCGGGCAGCCGGCGACGGAGGTGTGCTTTGCGTGCGGCTTCCGCGATTATTCGACGTTCGCCCGCGCGTACCGCAAGCTCTTTTCCGAGCCGCCGCGGGCGGTAAAATCCGAATTTAACTGAGTAAAAGCAGGAGGTTTTTCCATGAAAATCGTTGTTTTGGACGGCTATACCGAAAACCCCGGCGATCTGAGCTGGGACGGGCTTGCGCAGCTGGGCGAGCTGACGGTCTACGACCGCACCGACCCGCGCGACGAAGCGCTCATCATCGCGCGCATGGCGGACGCGGAGCTGGTGTTCACCAACAAAACGCCCATCACGCGCGCCGCGATCGACGCGTGCCCGCGCCTGCGCTTCATCGGCATTCTCGCCACGGGCTACAACGTGGTGGACTGCGCGTATGCGCGCGAAAAGGGCATCCCGGTGTCGAACGTGCCCGCTTACGGCACGGCGTCCGTCAGCCAGTTTTCCATCGCGCTGCTGCTGGAGCTGTGCCACCGCATCGGACATCACGACCGCGCCGTGCACGAGGGGCGCTGGGAGCGCTGCGCCGACTGGTGCTTCTGGGACTACCCGCTCATCGAGCTGGAGGGCAAGACGATGGGCATCATCGGCTTCGGGCGCATCGGGCAGGCGGAGGGGCGCATCGCAAAGGCGCTGGGAATGCGCGTGCTGGCGTATGACATCCATCCGACTGACGCCGGGCGCGAGATCGCGGACTACGTCGATCTGGGCACGCTCTACGCCCGCGCGGACGTCATCTCGCTGCACTGCAATCTGACGCCGGAGAACACCGGCATGATCTGCAAGGCGAGCATCGAGAAGATGAAAGACGGCGTGCTGATCGTGAACAACGCGCGCGGACCGCTGGTGAACGAGGCGGATCTCGCCGCCGCGCTGAACAGCGGCAAGGTCGGCGGCGCGGCACTGGACGTGGTGTCCACCGAGCCGATCCGCGGCGACAATCCCCTGCTGCGCGCGAAAAACTGCATTTTAACGCCCCACATCTCCTGGGCGCCCCTCGAAAGCCGCCGGCGGATCATGGACTGCACTGTCGAAAACGCCAAAGCGTTTTTGCTCGGCGCACCGATAAATGTGGTGAATTGAGCTCTGGCAGCGCCGCGTTTTCCATCCCGTACCGCAAAAAAATGAAAAATCTTCCGATAAAATGGATTGAAATTTTCTAAAAGTTTTAGTATACTGGCAGCAGAAAGTGGGGGATGGGCGTGGCAAAGATCACGAATCGGGATATAGCGCGGATGGCGGGAGTCTCGCCGGCGGCGGTGTCCATTGCCATCAACGGCAAGGACGGCATCAGCGAGGAGACGCGCAAGCGCATTCTCGCGATCGCGCGGCAGTATCACTACTGCCCGAACGGCGCGGACCGGCGCATTCTGGACGGACGCTCGCGCTATATCGCGGCGCTGTTCCGCACGGACGCGAATCTGGAGGATCAGACGTTCTACTCCGAGATGGGCATGAACGCAATGGTCGCCTGCCGCGAAAAGGGCTACACGCTCGTAATGACGTACATCACCGGCGAGGACGGCGTGATCGAGCTGCCGCCCGCCATCCGAAACGGCGAGGTGGACGGCGTGCTGGTATTCGGCGACCAGGAGGCGGGCATTTACGCGGAGCTCGACCGCGTGGGCGTGCCGTTCGTGGTGCTCGACAGCAGCCGCGCCGTCCCCGGGCAGCACGCGGTCAGCGTGGACTACGCCGAGGCGGCGTATCAGGTCACGTGCCATCTGATCGAGCTCGGGCACCGCGACATCGCATATCTCAGCAACGGCACGCTGCATGACTTTAACACGCTGACGCTGGCGGGCTTTCAGCGCGCCACGACCGAGGCGGGCATCGCGCTGTACCCGAACCGCTTCCAGATCGACGTGGAGGACACGCCGTCGCTGCGCGCGTGCGTGGACAAGGCGCTGGACGGACCGCAGCGCCCGACGGCGATCTTCTGCACGGTGGACATTTACGCGATCAACATGATGCGCTATCTGCGCACGCGCGGGCTGCGCGTGCCGGAGGATATTTCCGTGGTGAGCATCGACGACATTCTGATCTCGCAGTTCGTCTCGCCGCCGCTGACGACGATGCACATCGACCGGCGGGAGATGATCCAGTGCGGCATCGAGATGCTCGAGCAGCTCCTCGCGGGGCACGGCTGCGAAAACCGAATGCTCCGCGCGCCGCAGCTCATCGTGCGCGAGAGTACAGCGCCAATACAATGAAAGCAAAAGAGGAACGCCAGAGCGTCCCTGTTGGTAAGACAGTAAAATTCAAATTTCTTGGAACAGGCATGATCTCGGTCATGCCT
>CALACZ010000212.1 GCA_937890735.1 uncultured Bacillota bacterium | reverse complement strand
CGTGGCTTCCGACGCACCCATGGCTTCCCCTCGGCTGGAGGCTTCCGCCGCACCCATGGCTTCCCCTCGGGGGGAAGCTGTCCGCGAAGCGGACTGATGAGGGGAAGGCTCGTTATTTCCGAGCTGCTGCGCGTTTCCGTCCTCCAGCTCCATATTGTCCGGCAGCCCGTCCCCGTCCTCGTCGATCACATCCATGTTGGACGGAATCCCGTCATCCTCCACGTCCATATTCTCCGGCAGCCGCTCGTCCCGCTTGACAGTTTGCGCGTTCTGTGCTACGCTTCTCTCGGGAGTTATCTCCGCAGAATCGTTTTCGGACGTCAACCAGGGGGCATTTGCATCCGGGGGCTGCGGGTTAGCTCCCTTTTTGTTTTGCCCGCCGCGTCCCGGCGGCGTCTTGCCTTCTCCCAGCATATAAGCAGAGACCACATACACGCTCTTCGCCTTTGTTACCGGCGTTGCCTCCACGATGTAATACGTTCCATTGACCTTCTTGGAAAACACCACGACCGGCGAGCGTCTGCTCTTTCCGTTCTTCTTGCTTTCCCAATATGCGTCCGTCGTTCCGCCGTACTCTGCCGAATCGTAATTATTCAGCACATACTGCATCCTCGCAACGTCCTCGTCGTTTTCCATGCTGTGGTCGGCTTTCCCGTTTGCGCCGTGGTCGTTGTTGATATGCCACGCCTGACGTGCGTCCAGCGTCGTTTTGAAGCCGTCCACGTCCTGCCCTGTCAGGTTGCGGATGTCATCCGCAGCCCGCTCCGTGACTGTTTGCAGCGTGTAGCGTCCGGCGCTCTGGTTTGTCTTTGCCCGCTGGTAAAACTCAACCAGACCCTTGTCCGCACTGCTCTTATACGCCTCGATCACCCGCTGCTCCGCCGGCGTATGCTGCGTGGGATTATCATTGACCGCGGTGCTCTCCGGCGCTCCGCCTGTCACCGGCGCATTCGGCGTGCCACTTTCGTCGGTGCGGAACGCGTCCTCGATCTCGCTCGTCAGCAGCCGCACCGTCTGCGACCCTACGCCCGACGTACCCGCCGCTGCCGCAGCAGTGCCCGTATCGCCCGCGAGCATGATGTTGATATTCCCGATGGCAACGTCCAAGCCCTTCTGGATGTCGTTCACAAACTCCTGCTGACCGGCGTAGTAGGTGCTGCCCACTTCGGCTTTCAGCTCCTGAACGTGCGTTTTCAGGTCGCGCAGCGCCTGTTCATATTCCTCCTGCGTCGCATACTGCTTGCCGTTCATGTGGTTGTTGATGGCTTCAAACTCCTGCGTGATCTGGTCGTATTTCGCCTTGACCTGCTCGCTCGCCGCCTTCGTGCTCCGCATGGCGCTCAGGTAGCCGTCCACCATCGCGAATGCAAACGACATTCCAAGCTCCGTGGCGATCTCTTCCTTCGTCATCTTCCGCCCGGACGCCACGGCATTGACCCCGGTGTTCGCCGCCGAGAACGTCGCCGACGCCGCCGTCTGCCGCAGATACTCCTTGAATGGCGTCATCATCTGCTTGTCTGTCAGCAGCTTCGCCACGCCCGACGATACCAGCCCCGACGCGATCGACCCCGCCGCGCCGCCTGCCGCGCTGGCAAGCGTGCGCTGCGCAAACTGCCCGCCGGTCATCTCGCCCGTGGCGAGGTCGCCCGCGCTGCCGACCGCCTCGCGCGCCGCAAATGTCAGCGCCGTCTGTCCTGCGGAGATTGCCGCCTGTCCCAGCTTCGTAGCGCCCAGCGCCGTTTTGGCGAGTGCGCCCGCCGCCGGATTGAGCGCGCCCTGGGTCAGCAGCGCCGTGCCCGCTCCAATGCCGACCTTGGTCGCCCAGGCAATGCCCGGCTCTGCCTGCTGCGCCTGCTTGCCCGCCTGCTCCGAGCTTTGCAGCGTCCGAATGCCCGTCTCGTCTCCTGCCGCCGCAGCGCCCACCTTTGCCATGGATAAAAGCCCTGTGGATTCCACCGCCGCCGACCGAAACGCCGTGCTCTTCGGATGCAGCCGCGCATAAAGCTGGTCGTATATCTCGACCTGCCGTGCGTATTCCTCGTTGTCTCCGCGCAGATACGCCTCCCACGCCGGGGCGTAGTCCGACGGATTGTACGCGCTGCCGGTGAGGTTTTGCGTCTGCGCCGTTTTCAGCAGCGCCTCTGCCGCTGCCTTTTCGTCCTCGCCCCACTGCATCTTACTCAACAGCTCGCCGCGCTTGGCGATCTCCTCCGTCGTCTGCGGCAGCGCGCTCAAATACTTCTGGAAAAGATCCTCCGTCCAGTGCTGCCGCCACTTCGCCATGCCTGCGTCGCTGCCGTGCTCTCCGTAGTCGATCGTCTGCGCTTCGTCCTTTTGCGTCGTGTCCTGCCGGTATCTGCCCAGCGCGCCCATGGTCGGCGTGTCCAGCGAATACGCGGGCTTCTGCGTCCCCCGCGTCGCCCTGTACCGCTGCTGCGTGATGCTGTCCACCGCCGCCTTGTACTGCTCAAACGTCACCCCGCCCTGCGCCTTGTACCGCTCCTGCGTCAGACTGCTCATGCCATTCTGCGCGCCTGTAGGGGCGGACGCCTCTGTCCGCCCGCTCTGCATCGTTCTGCCTCGCTGCGCGTTTACGCTTTCCGCCTCGCTCTTGCGATAGTGCCCGCTCTGCTTATACTCCGTCCATTTCCCCGTCCGGCGCTCCTGCTCCTGCTGTTTTTTATACTCGCTCCATGCTCCCATACTCTTCTCCTTCTCAGTACTTCGGCAGCGTGTACCCGTGGTTGTTCAGAATGCCCGCCACCGTGTTCCACTGCTTGCGCGAGAGCTTGCTCTCGTATTTCGACATGATTTGATCCACCGTCTGCGCATCGCCCTTCGCCGCGTTCTGCTTGAGCGCGTACAGCATATTGTCAAACATCGTCTTGCTCAGACCCGAACCAAACTCCGTCCACGTCGAATCGTCTCCGCTCCCGGAACTCTTGCCGCCCCCCGACCCGCTCGCCGCCTTCTGCGCGGCGGCATAATAGCTCTGCTCGTCCTGCTGCTTTTGCAGCCAGTAGCTCCGCTCCGCCGCCCAGCGGTTGTAATCGTCCTGCTCCGCCGCCTGCGCCGCGCTCTGCGCCAGCGACAGCTCGTTAAAGTAATCGCTCATCTGGTCGCGGTACTTGTTGTAGTTCTGCTGCTCACGGTCGTTCAGCAAACTCCACTGATTGAGCATCTGCGTGCCCTCGTCCTGGTACTGCTGGTACGCCTGCCCGTACAGCTCCGGCACAACGTCATTGAGGCTCTGGAGATATGCGTCATACGTCTGCTGCCCCACGCTCTGCCCGTAGCTCGACCCATACCCGCCCGTCAGGGCAGCCGCCTGCCCCATCGTGTCCATCATCGCGGTACGCCCGAGATTCTGGTACTGCATCTTGTACTGCTGATACATCGGGTCGTCGTACACGTCGTATTTGAATTTGTCGCGGTTCGTGATCTTGTCGTACAGATCGTCCAGCGCCGCGCCCCACTTCGATTCATACGCCCCCGGCTTCGACCCCTGCACGCCCGCAAGATAGCTCTGCGCCGCCCGCACCGCCGACGACGGCGTGTACCCGCTCTCCAATCTGGATAGCCTTTCCGTCGTCTGTGAGCTTACGCCCGGAATGCCGCTGCGGCTGTCATAGCCGCCGCTGTAATTGTGGATCGTCTGCTGCTTGTTCACGAGCCTTGACGTGTACCTCCCGTTCTCGCCCACGCCTGTGATCTCATAGGTACCGCCCCCGGTCACAACGCGGTCGCCCGTCGCAAGCCCCGCAGGCGCTCTTCCGCCCTTCTCAACTCTGTAAATGCCCATCCGTCACTCCCCCTTTTCCGCGCCCATGGCTTCCCCTTGGGGGGAAGCTGTCCGCGCAGCGGACTGATGAGGGGAAGGGTTCTCGTTTCCGAGCTGCTGCGCGTTTGCACCACCCCTTGCCTTCCCCTCGGGGGGAAGGTGGCGCGAAGCGCCGGATGAGGGGAAGGGCTGTACGTTCTGCTCTGCCGCCACGTCTGCACCGCCCATGGCTTCCCCTCGGGGGGAAGCTGTCGCCGCAGGCGACTGATGAGGGGAAGGCTTCTCGTTTCCGAGCTGCTGCGCGTTTCCACCCTGCTCCTCGTTCGCCTCCTCCCGCAGCTCCCGCTCCACGACCGCCAGCAGCTCCCCGCGCAGCTCCCGCAGGCACTGCTCCGCCGCCAGCGGCGGCAGTCCCGCGTCGTTGATCGCCTGCACAATATCGTCCCGCAGTTTAAAATACCGTTTCGTAAAGTTCATAGCCCCTCCTATTCCGTCGGCAGCCCGACGATGTTGTTCACGAATGAAAAATCCACCGTGTCCGCGTTGAATGTGATCGTCCCGCTCTTGCCGATCTGGATATAGTTTCCGTTCGCCTCGATATACACGTTTCCGTTGTCCGCCGTAATGCGGATCGCACCGCCGGAGGAGAGATCGACCGCGTATGCCGCAGAGCTTGCGCCCGTGATCTTCAATCCGTCTCCGCCCACCAGCAGATCCAGCATGGACACATCCTTCCCGGACAGCGTCATCATGTCCGCGTACGCCATCAGCTCATCGACCTTTTCATTCAAGTCCAGCAGCGCGTCATACACACTGACGTTTCCGAACTTCAGCGCATTCAGGCTCATCACGCCGTCTGCGTCGATCTTGCACTGCGTCCCGATGGAAAGCCCGCTCGTCCCGAAATACAAGCCCCCCGCCGCACCGTAGCTGCTTTTGCCGTACCAGATGCTCGAATCCGTCACGTTCCACGGTCCGAGCTTTGACCCCGCCGCCGCCGTCAGCGTGCCGGTCAGCACCGCCCCGGACGCCTCCAGCGTCCCCGATGGGAAGTGCAGCTTCTTGCCCGACAAATACGCGATCCGTTCGCCCTGCTGCCAGAACGTGATCTCCCCCGGCGTCACGGTCACGACCTCGCCCTGTGTCTCGTCGATGACCTCGCCGTTCAGCTCCGTCTTGGTGGAGATGTTCCCCACGCCCACGCCGTACACCGGCTGCGCGTTCTCGTCGTGAAATAAAAGCCCCGTTTTCACATACTGCCGCGACGTCACGCCGTACCGTTCATCCTTGCTGTTGATGCCCGCCGTGTAGTCAAACAGCTGTGTGATGCCCTTGCTGTTGATCTCGATCGTCTGGCTCGTTTTCTCCGCGTACTCGCCGAATGTGGATTTTGCCACATACCCACCCTGTAACGTCTTTGTGAACTGCTCGGAGTTCTCCATCGAAAAGTCCGCTGTCTTGATGATGAGCTGCTTGAGAGAGGCAAACGCGCTCTGCTTCTTCTCCTTCTCCGTTTTCAGAGCCGCATCCTCGTTGATGCCTGTGGAAATTTCCTGCAAGACCGCCTCCGCCGACCAGTCCGCGAGATTGAGCTGGTCAATGATGTCCCGCATCGACCGCTGAAGCGCCGCGATCTGATCCTGTACCGACCCCTCCGTTCGCTTGGGGTATGCAATATTCAAACTCCCCATCACAGATCACTCCCCGCTTCCAGCACGCGCGAGAGGGAAAGCAAGCGGAAGTCCCCCGTGCCGGAGATCTTGAATTGCAGGTGGTCGCACCGCCTCGGGCGGATCGGAAGCAGAAACGACCGAATGCCCTTGCCCTCCATGTGCCCACAGTGTCGCCACTGCTTGTCGGAATCGTACTGCACCCAGAAATCGCAGCGTGACCCCTTCGGCAGCTGCATCCTGAGATTCAGCCGCGAGATGTATTTCTTTCCCACCAAGCCGTAGGTCATGATCCCGGTCTCTGCCCACCACGAAACAGGCGCTTCCAAAGTCCCTTCCTGTCCCATCATGTCCAGGACTGTCACGCTCCCGCTCTTCGTGTCCGCCGCATACAGCGTATCTCTGCCGCTGCAAAGCGCTGTGAGCGCTTCTGCGCCGCTTTCCGCGTGCCATAGCCCCCGCATCGTGTCGTACACAAAAAGCCGCTGTGCGCCGTCCTGCGCGCTCATGGCAATGTAATACTTGCCCCGTGCGGTCGCCGCCATCGCGTTTTTGTAGAGGATGCCGCCCAGCGCGTCCGAAATTCTGCTCGGCGCGCCGCCGTCGTAGCGGTACACGCCCAGCCGGGACTTGTAGTACAGCACATTGTCTACCACGCATAAGCTCGCGCCCGACCCATCCTGCACGCCCTCGCAGGTGAGCTGCACCACCTGATGTGCCCCCTTGCTGGACGGGTACACCCTGTGGATATAATCCTCCTTAAAAAACATCGGGCTGTCGTTGTACGTCGCCGCGCCGGTCCACTTCCCGTCCGTGCCGATGCTCGCCCGGTACGAATCGGTCGAAATGCCCATGTAGCACTCCCAGTTGCGGAAGTCTCCCAGCTTGCAGCAGTAAATTTCGTTGAGCATATCGCCGTCCTGCCCCACGCCGTAAAAGCAGCCCCAAAGCCGGTTGCCGCACTCCGTCACATAGTCCAGCTCCGGCAGACGGCGGTGCGTGATGATTTCCCCGCTCGTCTGCTCTGCCGTGGTGTCCAGAATGCCGGTGATGATGATGTAGTCGTCCACCGCGCCGTAAAGAACGTGCGAGCCGTTGAGCGCCTTTGCCTGCTCCGTCCCGTCGATGCCATTCAAGATCACGCCGTCATATTGCTTCATCCCCACGCCGATGCCGCCCAGCGATAATTTGACGTAGGTCGTCGCCACCTGCACCCACTGCGCCGAGCTTGCCGACCACTGCTTGAGCGCGTGCGGCTCTGACCCGGTGTCTACCCAGTACATCCCGTTCGTGCGGTTCTCCGGCTCTGTGTCCGTCGCCGACGCTTCCACGCCTGCGCCGTCCACCGTGCACAGCGAGATCGTCAGCTTCGCGCTGTCGCTGAGCGTTACTGTGTTCTTGCGCGCCATATACCCGCTGTCCGCCGGTTTCTGCGTGTTGTAGTAGATGCCGTCCGGGAAGATGCATAAATATGCGCCCATGCTCACGAGCTGCTTTTCCCCCGCCGTCAGCGTCACGCCCTGCGGCAGCTCCTGTAAGACGCCCCCGCAGTAAAGCCCCGGCAGCGTCCCCCCCTGCCATACATACCACAGCACGCCGTCCCGCGCTGTCCAGCCCAAAAGCGTTCCTTCGCCCAGCGCCTTCATGGTGCTCCGCCGCATGCGCGGCGCGAGCATCGGGAAGTAGTCGCCCGTCAGATTCTCCAAATCGTAAAATGCCCCGTCCGCGATCTGGAGGTTGTGGTCGTACCCGTAAAAGCTCTCCGTCACCGCCTGCTCCTTCGACGGCGTATTTTTCTGCACGAATAGCATCCCCTCACCTCACAGCCTGAAATGCGTCGCCCGCTCGCGGGGCATATAGTTGCGGTTGACCCAGCTCTGCCACGCGGTGAAGTACTGATTGTAGCTTCCCGCCGCAGCGTTGTAGCGGTCGGTCTCGCCGTTGGCTTCCGCGATCTTCATGTCCAGGTACCACCGATAAATTTCGTCATAAGGCGCTCCGATCAGAAGCACCGTCCTGTCCAGATCCTGCTCCGGGCGGTACGGGCGAAATTCCTCTTCCGCCTCCATCTCGTGCGTCCGCAGCACTTCCCTGTGCGCGATCCCGTCCAGCTCCGAGAGCCAGTGGATCTTGTCCTCCATGTCGTACTGATTCGGCGTCAGCCGGTCTACGATCTCCAAAGCCTGCGTAATAGTCATCCTGTCCCCTCCTTTGGAAAAAGGGGAGCGCGATGCTCCCCTTCCTGTTCCTTGCGTTCAGGTCTGCGCGCGCACGCTGCGCTCGTACTCTGCGGCGGCGGCGGTCGCCCTGCGCGCCTCCCGCAGCGCCTCGTATACCGGCAGCGGCACGTCCACCTCCACGCCCTTCGGCACTTGGTAGCGCCTGCCGTTCACGCACACGAACTGCATCTTCTCCTCGTTCGACTGTGCCGGCGGGAGAAGGACCGTTCTCATCTCTTTCCAGATGTCCACCGCTCCCATGGCTTCCCCTCGGGGGGAAGCTGTCGCCGCAGCGGACTGCCCCTCTCCCCCGGCTTCCCCCTTGAGGGGGAAGCTGTCAGCCAAAGGCTGACTGATGAGGGTGGAGTTCTCGCCTCTGAGCTGCTGCGCGTTTGTGTCATTCACTGTCTTTGCCATAAGCTCCTCCTCAGTTCTCCTCGTCCACGTCGGAGTACTCGCCGCAGCTTTCGATGCGGATCATACGATCCTCGTACAGGATCATCGACGCGTTTTCAAACTTGTAGCCCAGCGTCGAGAACTGATCCAGCGGACCGCCCGCCTGGCTCTTGTCCTTGATGATCATCTGGAGGTTGCCGCCCTCCGGGTCGATCATCGCGTAGGCGTCCTTGCCGAACACCATCGTCGCGTACACCGCAAGACCGCCGGCGCCGCCCTCGCCCGGGGCGATCTCAGCGCCCGCCGCGATGTTGTTGACGTTGTCCTTCACGGTGATCGTGTCTGCGGTGTTGCCCGTGACCTCGCACAGCGCGCCGCCCACAAGGATCATCCTGCCCTTCAGCGCGCCCGCCGCCACCGTGCCGCCCTCAAAGGCAATGCTCTTGCCCGCCGCCGTGACGGCGGTCTTGACCTTCAGCGTCCGGCTGTCTGCGGCAAGGTCTGCGCCCGCGAAAACTTTCGCCTCTGTGGTCTCGACAAACCGCACGCCGTGCAGCTCGCCGATCTCGCCCGTGAAAATCTCCGTGGTCGCCGCGTACTTGTGCGCCTCGATCCACTCGTCCGAGCTGCGCAGGTCATACGCAACCGACGGATGGATGATCGCGATGTACTTGCCGTTGATGGTCGGCGCTTTGAGCTTCTTGAGGGTGGTCACCGCCTTGTTGATCTCGTCCGGGGTCAGCCGCGCGGTCTTGTCAAGACCCGCTCTGGTCGCGACCTTCGTGTGTGCGCCGTTTGCCACCTTGTCGCACAGCTGCTTGTTCGTGCCCGTCACCATGACGTTGCGCACAAGCTTGTCCTGCGTCGTGCCTGCCGACGCGCCCAGCTCCGTCGTCGCGCCAAGGATCACGTCGTCGATCGCGTGCAGCTCCAGAATGTCCGTGACCGCCGTGTAAGTGCCGTGCTGCGTCAGCGCCTTGGAGATGCTCGTCGAGCCGAGCTTCTGCGCCGCCGGGATCACGCCCTCCTTCAGCTCTCCCGCGTCCTCCAGCGTGTTCCACTTGCGGAACTCAATGATCCTGCCGCGATTCTTCGGCAGCCCCTGCTTCTTGGCAAACTGGCTGTGCACCAGATTTGCCCGCGCGTTTTCCAGCAGCTCCGTGTCGTAGTACTCCTTCATCTGCACGCTCAGATCGTCCTTCCCGGAGAACGGTTCCTGCGCGCCGGTGTAGGCGTTCACATAGCCGCCCGTTGCGTTCACCAGCGACCCGGCGTCCGCCATAAGCTGCAAATTCAGTCTCAATGCTTTCATATCATGCTCCTTTCCGGGAGCGTCAGAATGTAATGCGCTCCCCACGTGCGACCCGCTTTCTGATCTCCTCCCGCTGCTGCGGGGTGAGCTTGCGCGGGTCGATCTTTGTTTCCTGTCCTGCAGGAGAGCCAAGCGCCCCTTCCTGGGGTCTCATGCCGTTTGCCTGCACCTGCGCCACGGTGCGCTGCACGCCGTACTGCATTGCCGTCTGCTGAAGCTCGCGGTAATGCGCGGCCTCGTATGCCTGCATCGGGTCAAAGCCCGCCGTGAGAAGGCTCATAAAGGCGCGGTTTCCAAGCTCCGATGAAAGGTCTGCCTGCGGGTATCGCTGCTGGACTGCCGCAAAGCCCTCCTGCAATTCCGCAAACCTCTGCCGCTGCTCCTCTTCGGCGCGCATCTGCGCGCTTTCCTGCCTGAGCCTCGCGTTCTCGCGCTCGGTGTTCCGCATCCGGCGCATCGTGTCCACAGGCACGCCCGCCTCCTGCGCTTCCTTCTCGTACCAGCGGTTGTCCTGCGCGAGTTTTTCGCCCAGCGCGTCCAGATCGACCTTGCTCATGTCCGACGTGTCCATGCCGTACATCTGTCCGACCCACGAGAGGATCGGCAGCATCTTGTCCATCTGCTGCTTCTGAGCCTCCGCGCCCCGCAGTCTCCCGCGCACCGCCTTCTGCACGGCGGCGTTGTACTCCTTCTCGTACCTGCCGCCCCTGCCCGTCAGCGCCTCAAATGTCTCTGCCTGCTGTCCCTGTGCGGCGGGGACTTGTGCGCTCTGCCCCTGCCCCTGCGCGTCCGCAGTTGCCGGAGCTGCCGCACCGCCGGATGTGGCGGGCATCTCTACGCCGTCAGCCAAAAGCTGAATGTTGAGCCTTTCCATAAAGCCCTCCTGTAAAAATCCTGTGTTGGTAAGGCGGTCTCGCGTCCGCCGCTGTGTTTTTACCGGGGTGATCGCGTCCCCGCTTTGTCCCGCCTGTCCGTCCTGCCGGTCAGCCGGTCATATCGCTTTGTATCCTGTCGCCGCCCCATGGCTTCCTCGCCCCCCTGTAGGGGCGGACGACTCTGTCCGCCCGTCGGCTTCCCCTCGGGGGGGAAGCTGTCGGCGCAGCCGACTGATGAGGGGAAGGGCTGTACATTCCGCCCTGCCGCCACGTTTGCACCACCCCTTGACGTTCGCCCGCTCGCATGGTATGCTGAAAGCACACCACCGAAAGGAGCTGATACCATGGGCACGGAAGCCGAACGTCAGGATACCCGGAAAGCAATGGCATACGACCTGTGCAACATCATCGACGAAGATCCTGCACAGCAGACCTACACCAAGGACGAGATCAAAAAGCTCATCAAGGTCTATGTCACTACCGCCGACCAGAAGTAAGCCCTTCACCCGCCGCCCCGCTATGGGGCGGCTTTTTTATGCCCTCATGAAGTTGGCTTTCCCCTTTGGATGGGAAACTGCCGCCGCGTCCCCTGCCTTCCCCTTGGGGGGAAGGTGGCGCGCAGCGCCGGATGAGGGGAAGGGTCGTTGTCTCTGAGCTGCTGCGCGTTTACTGCTCCCTCGCAAACCGCACATTCTGCGGATACTCTCTCGCCACCATCTGCATCCCCAGCAGCGCCGTGTCCCACATCGCCCGCACCACCCGCTCATGCTTCGGCGCGCACGCGATCGTGATGTCTCCCGGCTGCATATCCACCACCGGCTCTGCCCGCAGCAGCCCCTCGCTTTCCGCTCTCAGGAGCATCCCGCCCAGCGCGTAGGAGAGGATCGTCACCGCCGCGCAGACAATGTCCTGCCCCGCCGGAGCGTATCCCGCGTGCCCGGTGATCCGCAGGGTGTAGCCTTTGCACTGGATGTTCGTCATGCTCATCCCTCCGGCTGCGACGCCTGCTGCGCCTTCTGCCGCGCGTTCGCGGTCACGCTGCTCTCCTTCTGCCCGGTTTTCAGGCGCACGTCCGCGCCGCCCTGCGGTGCTGCCTGCCCCTGCCCCGAAAGGATCGCCTGCGCCAGTCCGTCCGCCTTGTCCGGCGCGTACTGCTGCGTCAGCTGTAATGCGTACTGCTGCCACTGTGCAAGCTGCATCTGCAGGTCTCCGTTCGCCCGCAGCTTCTGCATCAGCTCGAATTTGCCGTCAAAGTCCATCATGTCCAGACAAGCCATCGCCTGCTGCGCAAGCTGCGGGTTGAAGAACCCGAGGTTGTAGAGCTGCAAGGCAAGCTCGTTCTGCGCCAGCTTCGTGTATTCCGTCTGCTTCTGCGCCGACACGATGATGTCAAACACCGGGCGTCTGCCGCCGGACTTGAGGTTTTCGTTGGAGTAGGTGATGTACTCATCCACGCCCAGCGGGCCTGTAATGCGGAATCTGCGCGGCAGGTCGTAGAACTGCCGGATACGCTCGATCACCATCTCGATCAACCGGCTGAACGCGCGGTACGCGCTCTTCGTCGAATCCTTGCTGCTCCTGCCGGACGCTTCCTGCAAGGCCGCGATCGCCGACGCGGCAGTCACGCCGCCGCCAGCCGAGCCGTTGTTGACGTCCGTGTTGCCCGTCACCCACTTCAGCTCCTCGATCTTGCTCGCCCGCATCTCAAGGTAATTCCCGCTCAGAGGATTCACCCCGATCTGCACCAGCGAATCCTGCCCAAGATTCCCGTCTGCGTGTACAAACGGTTTTGTCCAGTCGGCAAACTCCTGTTCGTTGATCGCGCCGTCCCCGCGCACGAACCATCGCGGGCTTGCCGCCATGATCGTATTCTTCACGATCGCCTGGTCAATGCGGTCGATCTGCTCCTGTGCGCTCTTGCCGATGTCGATATAGCCATAGCCGCAGATGCTGCCCTTCACCGGGAACAGCGCGTCGAATACGAACGGGTATTTCCCGTCCGCGTAAAAGCCGATCTCGGCAGGCGCTTTCGCAATGGGCACGTCCAGTACCGTCCCGTCCGCCTGCGGCAGCTGCATCGTGGGCGGCTGCGTGTCGTTTTCCGACGCGTACAGCACCGCGTCCCCGCAGAACTTGCAGTAGTGCAGCACGTCCTTACCGCCCACGCACTTCTTGTAGTACCACTCCACCACCAGCGCCTGCTCGTCTCTCTGCTGGTCGTCGTCCGTCCTGTACTGTGCCAGCGTCAGGACGCTCCCCGTGAGCTTGCCCTCCAGCTGCGGATACCGGCTCACCAGCTCCCGCTTGTCATACGCCCGCACGAAGAACACGTTCTGTGAATCCTGAATGTCCTTCACACCCGGCTGCCAGAACAGGTTCAGCACGTCCACGCCGCTGATCGCCACGTCGCCCAGCCCGTTCTCCGCGCTGCCGTCCCATAACACCGACCAGATCGCCGTCCCGGACTGCACCTTGTCCCACAGCGTGTCGCTGTATACCTGCTCAAAGCCGTTGCGCTCCAGAATGCACGGCACGATGTCGCTCAAAAGCCGCGCCTCCAGCTCGTCCGACTGCTCGCGCGGTCGCAGATTCGCCTCCGGGTATGCCTGGATTCCGTCCGCGTGCTTGCCCATCAGCACGTTAAAAAGCCACCCGCTCGCGGGGCGGTCGTCGTGGGGATTGCCCTTTTCGTCAAACTGCCCCCACTGCCGCAGCTTCCACCACTCGTTGTTGGCGATCACGCGGTTTTCCAGCTGCGCCTTGCCGCTTTTGTACTGCAAAAGCGTCTGCATCGCCGCGCGCACCTGCTCCGCCCCAATTGGCTGCGCCTGTCCCTGCTGTAAAACTTCCTCCACCGTCCGCGTCCCCGCGTCCATAAAGCTCCCGCTGTCGATCATGCTTTTCCTCCGTCTCTGTGTACTTGGCTCTCCTGCCGCGTCTGCGCCGCCCATGGCTTCCCCCTTGAGGGGGAAGCTGTCAGCCAAAGGCTGACTGATGAGGGTGGAGTTCTCGCCTCTGAGATGCCGCCACGTTTGCACCGTTCCAAGGCTTCCCTTGATGCCGCGTCTCGTTTGCCTCCCCTTGGTGACCAAGGAGAGGTGGGTGAGCGAAGCGAACCCGGAGGGGATCAGAACTCCCCCGCTCGCACCCGCTCCCGCGTTTGCTATCCCCCAAACTGATCCAGCGGGTCATTCAGGATCACCCGCCGCGCCACCGGGCGCATCGCCTTGATCGGTCTGCTCATGCAGAAATACCGTACCTCGTCGCAGCAGTTGTGCGAGACTACGCCGCCCTGTATCACAAAGTCGTGCGTGTCCGCGACCTCCATGTTGTACACGTCCGCCCGCCCTGCCGGTCTAATGCTCCTGATTTTCATCGCGCAGTCTCCGCGCACCGTCTTTACCTCCATCCCTGCCGCCAGATCGTGAGCGCGAATCCATTCCCCGCTCGGAAGCATAAATCTGTGGTCATCGGTGCATCGGATCGTCGTGCCGTCCTCCAGCTCGATCTCGATGATCTGCGCGTTCTTGCGCGTCCTGCGCACGTCGTAATACCTGTGCAGCGCGCCGTCCGAGGAATACGTCCATCCCTCCGTGCCGACCAGCTCGCTGATCGGCTTATATCCATCCGCCGTCAGAACAAGCGTGTCGCCCGTCAGACAGTGGTCCTCCATCGTCGTATCCAAGTCCTCCACGTGCGTCTTGCTGTACATCATCATCGGCATCGTGCGGATGATCGCGTCGCAGCCCTTGAAAAAGTACATCCGCGCATAGCCGTTTTCGTCGAATTGCAGCCGGTAGTGCACCTGCATCCAGCCCGGTATCCGGGCGTTGTCGCCCTTGGAAAAATACACCCCGTACCGCGCCGCCGTCTGCGCGATGCTCTCGCCGTGCGACGCGTCCCAGATCGCGGGGTCTGCAACGCCCTGTATCTCTTTTCCGCGTAGCCACGGGTGTTCCCGCTCTGTCCTGCGTATCTCCTCAAACTGCCTGTCCGGCGGCCACTTCACGCCCTCGTTCGGCTCGCCTGTCCAGCCGTAAAGCTCCAGAATGCGGTACAGCACGCCGTCGTAGTCCACCGCCCACCATGCGCACGAAAAAGGCTTCCCGTAGCCGAAGTCGTAGCTCCTGTAAATGCGCCAGCCTCTGTCCGGCTCAAACGGCGCGATGACGTGCGTAAATCGCCTGTCCTCGTAATGCGCCGGATCGTCCCGGAACTCCTCGAAGAACTGCCCCTCGAATACGTCCCAGCGCCCGTCCAGCCACGCCGCCCGCTGCGCAGGCGGCAGGCTCTTGAGGTTGCTCAAATACTCCGGCTGCGCCTGCATGAGCGCCCTGTTGTCTGTCACCAGCGCCTGAATAAAGCTGTAGTCCTCCGGCTTCTCCTCGCCCTCAAAGCGGCGGTCAATGAAAAGGCGCTTAAAATATCCGTGGCTGGGGCCTCCGGGGTTGAGCGTGTAATACGTCCGTTTGGGGAAATCATTCACGCCGCGCACCGTCACGTTGATGTCCTTCAGCCAGCCCTCCTGTAGCTGCGCCGCCTCGTCAAAAAAGATCACGTCGTATTCCGCGCCCTGGTATTGCAGCACATCGCCGTCGTTGTCGCAGTACCCGAAGTAGATCGCCGAGCCGTTTGCAAACGTGAATACCTTGTTGGTGTTGTTGTACCGGGCTATGCCGTTTAAAAGCTGCCGCAGCGGCACGATGTGGTTGTTATACAGCTCCTTGTAGCTCCGCCGCACAATGAGCACCTTGATCCCCGCCCACGCGCCGCACAGCAGCATTGCCTTGACGCGCACTGCCCAGCTCTTTCCGCCGCCGCGCGCGCCGCCGTAGGCGACGTATCGGTGCGTGTCCGTCAAAAACTGCCGCTGCTTTTCGCTCGGGTCGATCTTGATCGTTCTCATTTCGCCATGTCCTGCATTGTGCTCTCAAATTCCACCCGCGCCCCGCTCTCCTTCGGCGCGGCGTCGTTCCAGCCGAATTTACACCCCAGCGCGTACTTCGCGCCCGACGCCCGGCTCGTTGCCAGCTGCCGGACGTGGAATGCCTCGATCCGCTGCTCCGCCCTCCGGCAGACCGGCTCGTATCCCGCCTGCTGCCGCAGCTCTGCCCAGTCCGTGTCGCTCATGCCCAGCTCCAGCAGCAGCCCCGGCAGGCTCGGCGGCTCGATCCACTGCGTAGCGGTTGCCTGGCGTTTACCGTGCAGCACCGCTTCCAGCCGGTACAGGGGGTGTCCGTAGCTGTCCAGCGCCTGTACGGTGATCGTCTCGCCCGCCCGCTCCTGCTCCTCCGTCACCGGCACGCGCCGGTATACCGGCTCTTCGTAGCTGATCCCGGCAAAGTACCGCCGCACCGCAGAGCCAAGCCTCGCCGGGCTGTCCAGCCGCTTCATCTGCGCACCCCCTTTTTCTTCCTGCCAAGAGTATAGCAGAGCCGACGCGAAAATCTCTAGTGCACCTTCGCGTCGGCTGAAACCGTTGGTATCACAGGCTTTGCGCCATTTTTCCCAAAATCAAGCATTCTCTGCGATTTTCTTTCTTCGCCGCTTGACATTGGTGTACACCAACGCTATAATGGACGTATCCCGAACGAAAGGAGCGTGCAGCGCATGGGAACGGAAGCCGAACGGCAGGATACCCGAAAAGCCATGGCGTATGACCTGATCAAAGCCATGGAGAAGAACCCCGAAAAGCAGACCTATACCGTCGAGGAGGTCAAACGTCTCATCGACTACTACGTCGAAACCGCCTGCGAGCGGTGATTTGAGCATGGCAGATAACAAAGCGCACCAGCAGTGGGTCGCCGAGCACACGACCCGCGTCGTGATGAATCTCAATCACAACACCGACGCAGCCATTCTCGAAAAGCTCGCGAGCGTCCCCAGTAAGCAGGGCTATATCAAGCAGCTGATCTGCGCCGATATTGCCCGCAGCAAATAGCGCACCGTAAGCCGTCCCATCCGGGGCGGCTTTTTTGCGCCTGCGATATTCCCCTGCCTTCTCATCGGCTGGTCGTTTCCGCCGCACCCATGGCTTCCCCTTGGGGGGGAAGCTGTCCGCGCAGCGGACTGATGAGGGGAAGGGTCGTTGTTTCCGAGCTGTTGCGCGTTTGCGCCGCCACGTTTGCACCGCCGCTAACCCTCGTCATACAGCGCCGTCAGCGTCCTGTATATCTCGCACTTCTCCCAATTCCGGCAGCAGTACTCCCGCAGCTGCCGCTTCTTTTCCGCCATGCGGTCATAGCGCAGGACGATCTTTGATCGGTTTTCCAGTCCCTCGCACTGGATCTCCCACCTGTTGTCCGCCTTGTAAAACGGGCAGCCCACGTCCGGGTTCTCCCATCTCTGCATCCTGCACCTCCCATAGCTTGACGTATCGGATATACTGCGGCTCAATGCGGCTGTTCTCCGCCCGCTCCAGAAGCGAGCACCCCGCCGGTACTCTCAGCTCCGCGTCGGAGTGCACCGTTCGCTCATAGTCCGGCACAGGGTGGATGAGATTGCGGCTCGGCTTGTAGCGCTTCTCGTCCTTCCCCGCCCGCACCTGCTTGAGCAGGTATACCACCAGATCGTTGTGATCCGGCTCATCCCACAGTCTCTTTTCCCGCACTTCTCCGCAGCGCCACTTCTCCGCGCACGCCTGCGCGCTGTCCGGGTCTACGATCACATGGTGGTGCAGGCGTGCAGGCTCGCCCGTCTTGCCGTTGCGGTCTGACGTAACGGCGAAATATCGCGCGCACGCGCCCCCCTTCGCGCGCGCGCGGCGAACCCGCCGCAGCCAAAGCTCCAGCTCCCGCTCCGCCTGATCCCTGAGCGCGTCCTCCGTCAGCTCGATCCCGAGCGCACGCACCCGGTCTGCAAGCCTGCCGATCGCCTCGTCCGTGTACGTCAGCTCCAGCAGCACGCCGTCCGTGCGGTAAAAGCTCGCGTTCACCATCCGGCACACCGCCCGCATACCCTGTCCGGCTTTGCGCTCCTGCCGCGCGATCTCCCGTCTTGTTTTCTCGCGGTTTTGCGCAATGGAATCCGGCACGCGGAATTTGATCTTCTCCACCGTCTGCCCGACGGTGTAGCATCTCACCTTCCACGTCCCTTCCTGCCGCACCGGCAGCCACCGTCTTTCCATCGCCCTGTCTCCTTTTATAGAAAATGGTCGTAAACTTTCGCGCCTAGCAAGTTCCGCGACGCGCCCGCGCGCGTATTTAATAAAGTATGTCGCCTGACGGCTTCATCCAAAGCAGTCCCAAACCGCTCTCGATGCAGCTGTCATTTTCTCCGCCCCCATGGCTTCCCCCTTGAGGGGGAAGCTGTCAGCCAAAGGCTGACTGATGAGGGTGGGGTTCTCGCCTCTGAGCCGCCGCCACGTTTGCACCAACCATGGCTTCCCCCTTGAGGGGGAAGCTGTCCGCGCAGCGGACTGCCCCTCTCCCCCGGCTTCCCCCTTGAGGGGGAAGCTGTCCGCGCAGCGGACTGATGAGGGTGGGGTACTTGTTTCTGAGCTTCCCCGCGTTTGCCCCTTCTCCTGCCTCCCCTTGGTGACCAAGGTAGCGAAGCGGCGGCGTGGTGCTGAATGACAGCCCGGTGGGCTGTCAGACCCACGCCGTGACCGAGCCGCAGCGAGACGGTGGCACGGCGCAGCCGTGACGGAAGGGATCAGAACTGCCCGCGTTCCGCTCTGCCGCCGCGTTTGCGCCCCGCCCCTTCTCACACGCCCCGAAATGCCTCCCGGATTTTCCCGCCGCGCGTCTGAAACGCCACAATGTGATACCGCCCACTTGGATGTACCCACACCACCCGGCAGCTCTGCATCTTGTTCCGCGCGTTCGGCAGCTTGTCCAGATCGTCGAACGTCTCCGGCGCTCTGCGCACGATGTCCCCGACCTTTAGCATACACGTTCCTCCTCCGTTTTCTCTAGTGCACCTTCATTTGGAATCTCGCTCCGCCCGTCGGCTTCCCCCCGGCTGGAGGCTTCCGCCGCACTCATGGCTTCCCCTCGGGGAGAAGCTGTCGCCGCAGCGGACTGCCCCTCTCCCCCGGCTTCCCCCTTGAGGGGGAAGCTGTCAGCCAAAGGCTGACTGATGAGGGTGGAGTTCTCGTCTCTGAGCCGCCCCACGTCTGCACCATCCATGGCTTCCCCTTGGGGGGGGGAAGCTGTCGCCGCAGGCGACTGATGAGGGGAAGGCTTCTCGCCTCTGAGCTGCCCCGCGTTTGCCTCCGTCTCCTGCCGGACAACCTTGCCGCGCAGCCCGTTCGGCAGCTGCACCAGCGGCAGCGCCCGCCGGCGCTTAAATTCTCCCGCGTCAAATCCGCATCCCCGGCACTCCGCCCCGTTCGGCGATACATGCGCGCACCCGTTTTTCATGCAGTTGCCCCGATACCGCTCCTCTGATGCCTGGTTCATCGTTTCTCCTTTTTCGCTTCCTCCGGTGCTTCCGGCAGCGGCATCCAGTGGGTAACGCAGTGTCCTGCCACGTCGCACCACCGCCGGAAATCGTCATATCTTCGCCATGTATCCGCGCTTGTGCGGTACGCCTCGCCGACAAATGCGCCGTCTGTCGCCAGCACGCGCTGTCCCGCCGGCGCTCGCCTGTCCGCGTCCTCCACGCTGATCCACTGCGGTGCTTTCTCCCGCAGCGCCTGCACGATCTCTTTTTCCGTCATTTCAGTAACGCCTCCAATTCTTCGCGTTTTGCAAATCGTTCCAAGTTCATACGCCCGCTTTCCAGCAGCGCAATACTTGTCTGTGACGTGCCGATCATGCGGGCAGCATCCGTCTGGGTGTATCCTTTTGCCTTTCTCGCGTCTGCGATCCACTTCTGCTGTGCCGCCGCCTTCTCCCGGTTCGCCTCGTAGTACGCCTTCTGGTACGCCGCCGCCTTCTCCCGGTTCGCCTCGTACCACGCCTTTCGCTGCGCCGCCGCCTTCTCCCGGTTCGCCTCGCGGTACGCCTTCTTCTGCGCCGCCACCTTCTCCCGGTTCGCCTCGTAGTACGCCTTCTGGTACGCCGCCGCCTTCTCCCGGTTCGCCTCGTACCACGCCTTTCGCTGCGCCGCCGCCTTCTCCCG
>CALACZ010000211.1 GCA_937890735.1 uncultured Bacillota bacterium | reverse complement strand
AGCGTCAGCACCAGGCTGTCGCCGTCGGACGCGTCGTAGTATTTTTCATAGGTGTAGAGCATTTCCGACCCGCCGTTGCCGCGCGTGGTCACGATCTTGCCGCTCGTACCCTGTAAGTCGCTGTCATAGTACGACTCGATGCCCTCCGTACCGCGGTTATCCTCGCTGATAAAGCCCAGCACCTGCGCCGCCAGTGACGAATACGGGTAGTAGCGCTGCGCGTCCGATTCCAGATTCACGCCCACGATGTCGTTTTCGCTGATAAACGCGCGCACCTTGTCCGCCGTGTCCTCCGACACCTTCTTGGCAATGACCTTGTACTGGTACTTCGTATCCTCCGCCTGCTTGTAGACGAACTCCGGCGTCACGTCCTCCAGAATTTCCGACAGTCCCGTCGCGATCTTATTCAGCAGGTCGGGATCGGGATTATTTTTATCGCTCATTTTTTTCGCGATCATGTTGGGATCGATGAACACCGTCTCCACCGTGGTGGACGCGGCAAGGATATTCATATTGCGGTCGTAGATCAGCCCGCGCTGCGCGGGCAGCGACATATTGCGCGTCTGGTTGCGGATCGCCATCTCCTCGTACTGGTCGTGGTCGATGACCATCAGCTGGTACAGCCGTGCCGATACCGGCAGAAACCCCACCACCAGGCAGATCGCCATCAGGATCAGCATCCGCTTCTGCACCTTGCGGTTCATCAGCTTGCGGTCTGTGCGCGCGGGGCGCTTTTTGGAAGCCCGGTCGCCCGGACGGATCACTCTCAATGCCATAGAAAAACCTTTCCCGATGAGAAGAACAAGGACGGTCAAATCCTATCCGACCGTCCTTGCCAAACTCTATTTGTGCAGCCGGTCACCCGTAGAATTTATGCTGCCGCCGGACGCAGATATGCGATGAGGTCGGAAATGCTCTGCTCCACCGCGCCGATGATCTCGCCCAGCACACTTGTTTTTTCCTCGTGATAAATTTCCGCCCGGTCGCTCCCGGACAGGTTCAGATACACGGTCTGCTCCGACGTCGGCAGCCGCAGCCCCAGCTCTCCGGCGCGCTTTTCGATCTGCTCCAGGTCGATGCGCCCCTCATACTTGCTCTCGAGCATCGCGTGCTCCTGCTGGAGCGACTGGAGCTTCGTCTCCAGCTTCGATACATTGTCGCTTGCCTCAAACAGCTGCACATAGCCGAAAACGACCAGTACCAGCATACACACCACCGTCACCACGCCCAGCAGTGTAAACGGCGCAACGGCGGTTTTCGCCTTGACGCGCTGCTCGCGCTGCGGGAGCGGACGCTCCTCCGGCAGACCCTGCGGCTGCCGCGGAAGAGGACGCGCGGTGTTGTTATTGTACGGAGAGTAGGCGTCATACGCCGCCGCGCCGCTCGTTCTGTAATAGCGTTCGTCAGCCATATGCGCACCCTCCTTTTCTCAAGCTCAGATTTTTTCCGCCACGCGGAGCTTCGCGCTGCGTGCGCGGGGATTTTCCGCCAGCTCCTGCGCGGAGGACAGAATGGGCTTGCGGCTGAGTATCCGCACGCGCGGCGTTTTGCCGCAGACGCATACGGGAAATTCCTTCGGGCAGGTGCAGCCCTGCGCCGCCTCGTTCATCGCGTTTTTGACGATGCGATCCTCCAGCGAATGGAACGTGATGACCGCCAGCCGCCCGCCGGGATTCAGACGATCGACCGCCGCCTGCATCATGCGCTCCACCGCGCCCAGCTCGTCATTGACCGCAATGCGGATCGCCTGAAAGCTGCGCTTTGCCGGGTGCTGCTTTTCGCGCAGCGCCGCCGCGGGCATGGCGCTTTTGATGATCTGCACCAGCTCGCCCGTCGTGTCGATGGAGTGGTCGGAGCGCGCCCGCTCGATCGCAGCGGCGATGCGCGCCGCGTAGCGCTCCTCGCCGTACACCGAGAGAATGCGCCGCAGCTCCTCGCGCGGATACTGGTTCACCACATCGTGCGCCGTCAGCGCGCTCGTGCGGTCCATGCGCATATCGAGCGGCGCGTCCGCCATATACGAAAAGCCGCGTTCCGCGTCGTCGAGCTGCGGAGACGATACGCCTAAGTCAAACAGCATCCCGTCCACCGCCGGGATGCCCAGGCGGCTCAGAACAGCCGCCAGATTTTCAAAATTATCGTGCACCAGCGTCACGCGGTCACTGTACAGCCGCAGGCGCTCGCCCGCCGCCTTCAGCGCGACCTCGTCGCGGTCGATGCCGATCAGCCGCCCGTGAGGCGACAGCCGCTTGCAGATCTCCAGCGAGTGCCCCGCGCCGCCGAGCGTCCCGTCCAGATAAATGCCGTCCGGCTGGATATTCAGCGCCTCGATGCACTCGTGCAGCAGCACGGAGGTATGTTCAAAGCCCATCAGAAGCCCAGCTCCTCCATCGCCGCCGTCAGATTCTCCGGCGTGAGCGTCTGGCGCTCGAGCTCATCATACGCCTCGCTGTCCCAGATCTCGGCGTGACCGCCCTGCCCGATGAATGTGACCTCCTGCTGAAGCCCGGCGTACTGCCGCAGCTCCGCGGGGATGAGAAAGCGCCCCTGCTTGTCCGGCTCGCACTTGGCGGCGTTGGCAAACAGGAAACGCATTTTGCGTGCCTGCGAAATGGGCAGCGCGTTGTAGCGGTCGAGGATGCTCTGCCAGCCGCTTTCCGTGTAAACCGACAGGCAGTGATCCAGCCCCAGCGTGACATAAAACGCGTCGCCGAGCTCCTCGCGCAGCTTGGAGGGAACGAACAGACGACCCTTCGGATCGACCGTGTGCTTGTACTTGCCGAACATTCCCTCTCACCCCGCTTTCGCTCCACTTTAGTGCACAGGAGCACCACTTTGCTCCACTTCGTTTCTATAATATCCTTTGCCTCAAAAAATTGCAAGTCCTTTTTCAAAAAAAACGCGCGGTTTTTTCGCCCGTTTTTCCGGCAAATTCCCCTGATTTTTCAATTTTAGAACGCCTGTTCTAGGTTCACATAATCTTCTTGTCTGTGCCGTTTGAGCGCACCCCAATATGTAGTGTGCCGGATCGTTTTCACGATCCGGCATCCCTCGAAAAAATTTTTCACGCGTTCTCATTCGGAGTTTCTTCCACAGCCAGTTTTCCGTCTTTCGGGAGGACGGACGCGCACCTGCCGCCGCGCAGCAGCAGCTCCGCCGCCGCTTCCTCCACCTGTGTCTGAATGCGGTGGCGCAGCGTGCGCGCGCCGCCGTCCGAGCGCAGGCACTGCCGCGCCAGCAGCGCCGCCGCGCCGGGTTCGATGCGCAGCCGCAGCCCCTGGCCCGCCGCGCGGCGCACGACCTCATCCAGCTGCTGCCGTGCGATCGTCTCCAGCTCGCCCTCGCCCAGGCGGTCAAACTGCGCGACGCAGTCGATGCGCCCCAAAAGCTCCACGCTGAAATGCTCGCGCAGCACGCGCTCATTTGCCGTCTGCGCGTCCGGCGGCGTAAAGCCCAGCCCCGGCTTGCCTGCCTGCGCGCTGCCTGCATTCGAGGTCATCACGATCATCGCGTGCTTAAAATCCACCTGTCTGCCCACGCAGTCCGTCAATATCCCGTCATCCAGAATTTGCAGCAGCAGCCCCGTCACGTCGCGGTGTGCCTTTTCGATCTCGTCCAGCAGCACCACGCAATAGGGTCGTCTGCGTACCTTTTCCGTCAGCACGCCGCCCTCGTCGTGCCCGATGTAGCCCGGCGGCGCGCCGATGAGACGCGAGACGGAATTTGCCTCCATATACTCCGTCATATCAATGCGCACCAGCGCCTCCGCGCTGCCGTACACGCACTGCGCCAGCGCCTTGCAGAGCTCCGTTTTGCCCACGCCCGACGGTCCTGTAAACAGCATCGACGCAAGCGGCCGCCGCGCGTCGGCAAGACCCGTCCTGCCGCGCAGCACCGCCCGCGCCGCCGCGCGCACCGCGCGCTCCTGCCCGACGACGCGCCCGCGCAGCGCATCGTAAAGCCCCAGCAGCTGCTCGCGCTCGCCCTGCGTCAGCCGTCCCGCCGGGATGCCCGTCCGCTCTGCGACCGCCTGCGCCACGTCCTCCGCGTCCAGCGCGCGCCCGCGCAGGTGCTGCGCCGCCGAATGCTGCCGGCGCAGCATCTCCTGAATCCGATCGCGCAGCACCGCCGCCTGCTCATACTGTCCCGCGGCGACCGCCTGCTCCAGCTCCTGCGTCAGCGCCTGCTTTTTGCGGTCCAGCCCGCGCGGCGCGCCCTTTTCGTGCAGCAGCACCCGCGCCGCGCTCTCGTCCAGCAGGTCCAGCGCCTTGTCCGGCAGAAAGCGGTCGGTGATATACCGGCACGATAATTCCACCGCCGCGTGGATCGCCTCCTGCGTGATGCGCAGCCCGTGGTGGCGCTCCAAACCCGGGCGCAGCCCCAGCAGAATTTCCTCCGCCGCCGCGTGATCCGGCTCGCGCACGATCACCGGGCGAAAGCGCCGCTCCAGCGCCGCGTCCTTTTCGATATACTTGCGGTATTCCTCCAGCGTCGTCGCGCCGATCATTTGCAGCTCGCTGCGTCCCAGCGCAGGCTTGAGCAGGTTCGCCGCGTCGATCGCACCCTCGGCGCTGCCCGCGCCCACGATCGTGTGCATCTCGTCCACAAACAAAACGACGTTCCCGCAGCGGCGGATCTCGACTAAAATATCGCGGATGCGCTCTTCAAATTCGCCGCGGTATTTTGTCCCGGCTACCACGCTCGCCATGTCCAGCGCGTACAGGCGCTTTCCGCGCAGCACCTCCGGCACAGTGCCCGCCGCCAGCCGCTGGGCAAAGCCTTCCACGATGGCGGTCTTGCCCACGCCCGGCTCACCGATGAGCGCGGGATTGTTCTTGTTTTTTCGGCTGAGGATCTGCATGAGCGCGCCAATCTCCGCCTCGCGCCCGATCACGGGCTCTGCCCGCTCCGCCTTTTCCAGCATATTCTCGCAATAAAGCTCCAAAAGTCTCGTGTCTGTGTCCCTCCTGTCCTCCTGTGCCGCCGGGCAGCGCAGACTGTCGTAGGCGTCGGAAAATATGCAGTTCAGGTCTGCGCCGCCGCTCACCAGCAGCCGCGCCGCCGTACACTGCGCCTGACGGCTGATGGCAAGCAGCAGATGCTCCGGCTCAATGCGCCGCATCCGCAGCCGCGCCGCGTCCGCCCGCGCCTGACGCAGCACCTGCCGCGCCCCCGGCGTAAGCCCCTGCGGCATCGGCAGCCGCGCGCAGCCGCACCCGGTGCGCAGCGCCAGAAATCCGCGCAGCACCGGCGCGTCCCATCCGCCGCGCGCGAGAATGCGGCAGCACGCCAGCTCCCGCCGCTGCAAGATCGCCAGCAGCAGATGCTCCGTGCCCACATAGCTGTGCCCCAGTTCGCGCGCCAGCAGCCCCGCCTGCCGGATGATCTGCTCCGTCTGCGGCGAAAACCCCGCCCTTCTCATGCCCGCACCTCGCCTTCTGCCGGTAATTTTCACCGCCGCGCGGCGGGATTATACGCTTCTGCCGAACAATTTTCGCATTTTTCCGCAAATTACAGAAATACCATTTGCATTTTTCAAAAAGCGTGATAGAATTGTCGTGGATTACAATACTATGGAGGTACAATCATGGCTCATTTCATTACCGATGCCTGCGTCAAGTGCGGCGTTTGTGCGGACGTTTGCCCGCTCGGCATCATCACCGAAGGTGAGGACAAGTACGTCATCGACGCCGATCAGTGCGTTGATTGCGGTACCTGCGCGGCAGAGTGCCCGAACGGCGCGATCATCGAAAAGTAAGATCGTACATCACAAACGACCTGTGCAATGCACAGGTCGTTTGTGCGTTTCAAAAGAAGCCGCCGACAGAACATGATGACTGAACAACTTCCAAACGGCGTGACGCTCACCTGGAGCGGGGCGCAGTTCCGCCCGAGCACCGACTCGATGGTGCTCGCCGATTTTGCCGCGCCCGCGAAAAATGCCCGCGTGTGCGACCTCGGCTGCGGCTGCGGGACGCTGGCACTGCTGCTGCTCGCGGAGCACCCGGATCTCTGCGTCACCGGCGTAGAGATTCAGCCGGACGCCGCCGCCCTCGCGCGTGAAAACGCCGCGCAGGCAGCGCTCGGCGGGCGCTTCACGGTCGTCGAGGGCGATCTGCGGGACAGCGTCCTTCTGCGCGCAGGCAGCTTTGACTGCGCCGTCTCCAATCCGCCGTATTACCCGCTCGCCTCCGGCTATGCCGCACAAGACGCCGCGCTGCGCGCCGCCCGAACGGAGGAGCACTGCTCGCTTTTTGAGCTGTGCCGCGCCGCGTCGCGCCTGCTGCGCACCGGCGGGCGGTTTTTTCTGGTCCACAAGCCCGAGCGGCTGGCGGACCTCATCTGCTGCCTGCGCGAATGCGCACTGGAACCGAAACGCCTTCAGCTCGTCCGCCACCGCGCGGATGCTGCCGCGAATCTCGTGCTGCTCGAAGCCGTGCGCGGCGGCAGCCCCGGTCTGCGCCTTGCGCCGGACTGCATCCTTTACGCCCCCGACGGCGCGCTCACGCCGGACGGGCGGCGCATTTATCATCAGGAGGACTGATCCATGCCCGGACTACTCTGTCTTGTCCCCACGCCCATCGGGAATCTGGGCGATATTTCTCCCCGCGCCCGCGAGGCGCTCACAAGCGCCGATTTTATCGCCGCCGAGGATACGCGCGTGACGCGCAAATTGCTCAACTATCTGGAGCTCAAAAAGCCGCTCGTCAGCTATTACGAGCACAACAAGCACGAAAGCGGACCGAAGATCGTCGAGCGCCTGCTGGAGGGGCAGACCTGCGCGCTCGTCTCCGACGCGGGCTCGCCCGCCATCTCCGACCCCGGTGAGAACCTGGTACGTCTTTGCGCCGACGCAGGCGTGACGGTCTGCGCCATCCCCGGTCCGTGCGCAGCCATCACCGCGCTGAGCATTTCGGGTCTGCCCACGGGGCGCTTCTGCTTTGAGGGCTTTTTGTCCACAAACAAAAAGAACCGCCAGCAGCATCTGGACGGTCTGCGCGGTGAGAGCCGCACGATGATCTTTTATGAAGCGCCGCACAAGCTGCGCCAGACGCTGGGCGATCTGGAAGCCGCATTCGGCGCGGAGCGCGCGATCTCTCTTTGCCGGGAGCTGACAAAGCTTCACGAGGAGGTCATCCGCACCACCCTCTCCGGCGCTCGGACGCTGTACAGCGAGCAAGAGCCGCGCGGCGAATACGTCCTCATCGTCGCGGGCGCAGCGCCGGAAGCCCCGGAAGCACCCACGGAAGAACAGCTTCTCGCCCTCGTGCGCGAGCAGATGGCGCAGGGGCTCTCGCGCAAGGACGCCGTGAAAGCCGTAAGCAAACAGACCGGCTGCGCCAAAAACGCCCTCTACGATGCCGCCCTCAAAGCAGATAATTCCTGAGTATAGACGAAAAAACCGCTGACAGAAAATTCTGTCAGCGGTCATTTTTGTTTTTCGGGGTTTATACCCCCTTCTGAAGCTCCTTCATGCAGGCGGCGCAGATGTTCTTGCCCTTATAGTTCGTCACGTTTCTGGCGTTGCCGCAGAAAATGCAGGACGGCTCGTACTTTTTGAGAATGATTGAAGACCCGTCCACATAAATTTCGATCGTGTCCTTCTCCGCGATGTCCAGCGTGCGGCGCAGCTCGATCGGCAGCACGATACGCCCGAGCTCATCGACCTTGCGAACGATACCAGTAGATTTCATAATAAGTTTCCTCCTTCTTGGTGGTCGCGCTGTTACAGAAACAGACGACATTTCCTATATTTTGTAGCTTATCGACATCACAGTATCATCAAGATATGTCTAAAATTTGAACGATTCAATTTTTTCTTGGCGGATTTTGAAATTTTTTGCGCGATTCGATTTTTCCGAATAGTATTACATAAAAAGTATGAGGTGGAATGCCATGGCAATGTCCATTGTCTGGGCAGTGATGCTTTTATTATCTGTTCTGTTCAGCATTTTGAATGATTGTACCGCATCTGTCGGAGCTGCCGCGCTCACCGGCGCACGCAGCGGTGTGGAGGCGACGCTTGCTATCGCGGGCGCGATCTGTCTGTGGAGCGGACTGGGCAAGGTCCTGGAGCGCTCCGGCTTGAGTGAAAAGCTCACCCGCCTGCTCGCGCCGCTGCTGCGCAGGCTCTTTCCGCGCTCGTTCCGCGACCCGGCTGCCGCCGCCGCGCTCAGCGGCAACTTTGCAGCGAATCTGCTCGGGCTCGGCAACGCCGCCACGCCCATGGGCATCGCCGCCGCGCGGCGGATGCAGGCGCTCTCCGGCTCGGAGTATGCGAGCGACGAGCTGTGCCGTCTCGTCGTTTTGAACACCGCCTCCGTCCAGCTCCTGCCGGCGACCGTCGCCGCGCTGCGCGCGGGGTTGGGCGCGCCGAAGCCTATGCAGATCCTGCCCGCCGTGTGGCTCTCGTCGCTGCTGTCGGTCGCGGCGGGGCTTGCCGCCGCGGCGCTGCTCGGGCGCAGGGGACGGCGATGACCGACCTGCTCGTCCCGCTGCTGCTGCTGTTCGTTTCGCTCTGGGCGCTCTATAAAAAGCAGGATGTGTATACGCAGCTCCTGCTCGGTGCGCAGGACGGGCTGCGGCTGCTCGTCTCCATCGCCCCGGCGCTCATCGTGCTGCTCAGCGCCGTATCCATGCTGCGCGAAAGCGGCT
>CALACZ010000210.1 GCA_937890735.1 uncultured Bacillota bacterium | reverse complement strand
TACGGGCAAGGCCCTTCATGGTGTAGTCCCAATTCTCCGGCAGGGACAGCATGAGGGACAGAAGTCCCTTCGCTTTCAGCGACAGCGACATATCCCGCAGATGGTAGTTGGACATGACCGTGTAATCTCTGGTCTTTTCGATACGGAATACAGCCATCTTCGCACCTCCTTCCTGTGAAAATGAAAAGTGTTGATTTTGGGCGGTTTGTCTGCCTGTACGCCTCCGCTACCTCCCACATGGGAAAACACCCACGCCCTGTTCGGAACGCAAGCCACAGCGAATGAAAACGCAGATTTTCCACCCTAATCACAACACTTGAATTTGGGTATAGAAAAAGGGCGGCTGTCTGAAAAACAGTCGCCCGAAAAGGGGATATATACAAGTTATTTGCTACTCGTCCGCCTTGAAAACCGTTGATATTACTGACTTTTTCAAAAAGTTCTGTATCACCACTCGCACCAAAAAGAAATGCCATCCATTCGGATGGCATTTCTTTTTGGCTCCATTTTTATCATTTAACGGCGGGAATAAATCCCGCCTATGAAATTCTCCGCTGCGCAGATCCGAGGGGTTTTGCGCGGTGCAGGATGGACATTTTTCTGCGCGGGTGCTATACTGATCTTACCACGGGCTTGCCCGGTTTTTCAGGAGGTTATGATGCAGAAAGAAGTTTTTGGTGCGGTGGCGGGGCGCGCCGTCACGAGATACACGTTCGGAAATGACGCGCTGCGCGCGAGCGTTCTGGATTTCGGCGCAACGCTTCAGAGTCTGGTCGTAGACGGCGTGGACGTCGTGCTCGGCTTTCCGCGCGGTGAGGACTACAACGTCAATCCCGGCTATATCTGCGCCAATGTCGGGCGCACGGCAAACCGCATCGCGCGCAGCGAATTTGTCTTAAACGGCACGGTATACCACCTGACGAAAAATGAGGGCGAGAACCATCTGCACGGCGGCACGGGCGGCTTCCACCGCGTGTTTTACCGCGTGGAGGAGCTGACGGACGGCGTACGCATGAGCGCCGTCTCGCCCGACGGCGAGGACGGCTACCCCGGCACGCTCGCGCACAGCGTGACCTACCGCGTCACGGGGCGCACGCTGCACATCGAATTTTCCGCCCGCAGCGACCGCGATACCGTCTGGGCGCCGACGAGCCACATCTACTTCAACATGGACGGCGAGGTCGGAAACGCGGTGTCGAACCGCCTGACCATCTACGCCGACGCGTATACGCCCGTGGACGCGGAGCTGATCCCGCTGGGCACGGTCCTGCCCGTCGCGGGGACGGCGTTTGACTTCACCGCGCCGCGGCCCGTCTCGCGCACGCCGGGCGAGGAGTATGACATCAACTTTGTCCTGCGCGGGCAGCACGCGGCGACGCTCGAGGGCGCGCATACGGGTCTGAAGCTGGAGATGTATACGGATATGCCGTGCATCCAGCTCTATTCCGGCGCGGCGGACCTGAACGTCGCGGGCAAGACGCGGCAGTATCACGCCCACGAGGGCGTGGCGCTCGAGCCGCAGTTCGCGCCGAACGCCGTGAATGTCCCGGCGTTTAAGAAGCCATACCTGCCGGCGAATACAACGGCGGAGCATTTTATCCGGCTGGAGTTTTGAAAGCTAAGCGGGAGGAGCGAAAGCTCCTCCCGCTTTTTATATGCCGGCATTTTTAGTCGCGACACAGGGGCGGGGCTCTGCGCCTTCCCCTGTGTCATGACAAAGGACGGCGTTTCGCCCTTTCTCGCGCGTTCCTCCTACTATAATATTTTCGGGAGGGATGGTTTATGATCCGGGTACGAAAGAGGCTGCCGCTTACGCCGATGGCGGCGATTTTCTGCGTTGTTTTATCGCTCGTGCTGCGGGCGCTTGTGATGCCGGGGCTCGTGCGCGGGGCGGAGCTTGCGGCGGACGGGGCGTATGTGTACCGCATCGTCGTGCGGTGCGACGGCGCGGCGAGCGCCACGCTGTATAACGCCATGGGGCAGTACTGCCGCACGGTCACGTTTTCAGACGGCGAGGGCGTGCTCACCGTGCGCGCGGGCGGGTACATTCTTTGCGCCGGGGACGCGCAGGTGCGCTTTGCGCTGGCACGGGACGCGGCGGTCTGGGTCGAGGGCGGCGACGGCTGGACGGACGGGACGGTGCTGCGATTTACCCCGCAGGCGGATTCCTGCCGGATGATTTAACAGAATATTCACGCAAACGCCCCACGGTGGGGTATAATAAGTAGAAACTAGAGAAAAACCGCCGGAGGGAGAGAGAAAAATGGCAAAAACCATTCTGGTCGTCGAGGACGATCCCAACATTGCCGACCTTTTACAGCTGTATTTAACGAAGGAGGGCTACACCGTCGCGCTGGCAAACGACGGCGGCAAGGGCATCGCGCAGTTCCGCGCGGTGAAGCCCGACCTCATCCTGCTTGACATCATGCTGCCCGTGCTGGACGGCTGGAGCGTGCTGCGCACCATCCGGCAGGAGAGCGCTGTGCCCGTCATCATGCTCACCGCCAAGGGCGAGACGCAGGATAAGGTCACGGGACTGCACCAGGGCGCGGACGATTACATCACGAAACCCTTTGACATGAAAGAGGTTCTCGCGCGTATCGAGGCGGTGCTGCGCCGCACGTCCAAGGATGAGGGCAAGGGCAGCAAGCGCCGGCTGGTGTTCGACAAGCTCATCATCGACCTCGACGCGTTCGAGCTGATCGTGGACGGCAAGCGCGTGGAAACGCCGCCCAAGGAGATGGAGCTTCTGTTTCATCTTGCATCGACCCCCAACCGCGTGTATACGCGCAACCAGCTGCTGGACGAGGTGTGGGGCTTTGACTATTTCGGCGACAGCCGCACCGTGGACGTGCACATCAAGCGCCTGCGCGAAAAGCTCGAGGGCGTGTCCGACAAGTGGTCGCTCAAGACGGTGTGGGGCGTGGGCTATAAATTCGAGGTCCTGCCGGGATGAACACCATGTTTCGCAGGCAGTTCGTGCTGATCGCGGCGCTGCTGCTGCTCTGTATGCTCGTGACGGGCGTTGCCTACCGCTTCTGGATGCTCGACACCGTGGAGACGGAAAATCAGCAGACGCTCTACCATGACGCGCAGGCGGCAGCCGCCTTTGCCCGCGCGTACAACACCACGGGCGAGCTGGAGAGCAACTGGGACTTTCGCATCGGGCTGTCGTTCGTCTCGTCCGTGAGTGACGCCGAGGCGCTGATCTGCGACCCCGACGGCGTGGTGCGCCTGTGCTCGTGCGAGCAGTTTTCGTGCGACCACATCGGAAAGACCGTGGACGCGGCGCTGCTGCGGCAGATCGATGCAGACGGCAGCGTCACCGGCAGCGCGGGCAGCGGCGAGGCGCTCTCGGCGCTCTATTCCGACAGCCGCATCCTCGCGGGCGTGCCGATCATCTCCGCGTCCAGCGGGCAGACGATCGGCTATGTGATCGTCTCCGCGCCGACCACGCAGCTCAATGCCTTTATGCGCCGCAGCTCCACGCTGTTTCTGGCGACGGGCGCGCTCGCCATCGTGATCGCGCTGGCGGCGGCGAGTTTGCTCTCCCGCACGCAGGTGCGCCCGCTGGCGCAGGTCGCCGAGGCGGCGCGGCAGTTCGGGCACGGCGATTTTGAAACGCGCGTGCGCGTGCCGGAGCACAGTCCGGAGGAGATCCGGGAGCTGGCGACGGCGTTCAACACCATGGCGGAGAGCATCCAGCGTGACGAGCGGCGGCGCGACGAGTTCGTGGCAAACGTGTCGCACGAGCTGAAAACGCCGATGACGAGCATCGGCGGCTTTATCGATGGAATGCTCGACGGGACGATCCCGCCCGAGCAGCACACGCACTATATGCAGATCGTCCAGCAGGAGGTGCGCAGGCTCTCGCGGCTCGTGCGCAGTATGCTCGACGTGTCGCGTTTGCAGGCGAAGGGCATCGAGGAATCGCGCAAGACGCGCTTTGACATCTCCGAGGTCATCGGCGACGTGCTAATCTCGTTTGAGCAGAAGATCAACAGCCGCCACTTGCAGGTGAGCGTTGCGCTGCCGGACCGGGCGGTGTACACCCGCGCCGACCGAGACGGCATCCAGCAGGTCGTGTATAATCTGGTGGATAACGCCATCAAATTCTGCCCCGAGGGCGGGATGCTCGGCATCCGGCTCGCGCAGGAGGGCGGCAAGGCGGTGGTGAGCGTGCAGAACACGGGCAAGACCATCCCGCCGGACGAACTGCCGCTGCTCTTTGAGCGATTCCACAAAGCCGACCGCAGCCGCTCGGCTGACCGCGAGAGCTGGGGTCTTGGGCTTTACATCGTAAAAACCATTCTGGACGCGCACGGCGAGGACATCCGCGCCGAAAGCCACGACGGCGTGACGACGTTCCGCTTTACATTAAGCGTGGTGCGCTGAGCTTTTTTGAGTAGCCGCTGATCCAATCATCCGCTGAGAACTCTTGCCGATTGAATCATCGCCTACTCTGAGAGTGGATTCTTATGGACTATCCGAGAGGGGATTTTTATGGATTATCCGAATGACCGCCGGGACGAATATTACGACGACAATACCGTCAATCAAACGCCCTGGCAGAATTATACCGAGCCGATGCGCACGCCGCCGCGCCGCCGCAAAAGCCGCGGCTGGATCGCGGTGGTGGCGGTGCTCATCGTGGCGCTCGCCGCGGCGATCGGCGTCTGGCGCTGGGTGCAGGATTATTCCGTGCAGCTTGAGCGCACGCCGGACGGCGTGACCCTGCGTGTGCAGGAGCGCGCCAATGACACCGCCGAGTCCGAGCCCGCGCAGACGACCGAGGCGGAAACGCCGGAGGAGACATCCACCACGCCGAAAACACAGAGCGCCGCGCAGCCGGGTCTGCACTCCGACACGGAGCTGACGCTCCAGGCGGGGCACGCGGGCGCGCCGACCGCCTCGTCCGACGACGAAGACGCGCTGAGCCTGCAGGAGATCTACGAAAAAATGATCCCCAGCGTCGTGTCCATCGTCACGGATTCCGGCACGGGCACGGGCATCGTGATGTCGGAGGACGGCTACCTCATCACGAACTGCCACGTCATCGCGCAGGCGCAGCAGATCACCGCCATGACGTGGGATGAGCAGACCTACACCGCCGCGCTCGTCGGCAGCGACGAGGCGAGCGACCTCGCCGTTTTGAAAATTGAGCCGGACGAGCCGCTCACCGCCGCGGAGTTCGGCGATTCGGACGCGCTGCGCGTGGGCGATACGGTCGTCGCCATCGGCGACCCGCTGGGCGTGAAGCTGCGCGGCACGATGACCAACGGCATCGTCTCTGCCATCAACCGCAACCTCATGGTCAATGACCGCGAAATGACGCTTATCCAGACGAACGCTGCGCTCAACAACGGCAACTCCGGCGGACCGCTCATCAACTGCTACGGGCAGGTCGTGGGCGTGAACGCCGTCAAGCTCAGCTCGTATTATTCGCAGGCGACGGTGGAGGGGCTCGGCTTTGCCATCCCCATCTCCACGGCAAAGCCCATCATTGACGAGCTGATCCAGAACGGCTACGTCACCGGACGCCCCGCCATCGGCATCTCCGGCGAGCAGCTCCCCGCCGCCGCGCGGGTGTATTACGGGCTGCCGGAGGGCGTGTACGTCACCTACGTCTCCCCCGACAGCGGCGCGTGGGCAGCGGGCGTGCGCAAGGGCGACATCATCACCGCCATCAACGGCACGGCTGTGAGCAGCGTGGACGCGCTCAACACCGTCAAAAACCGCTACTCCGCCGGTGACACCGTCACGCTCACCATCTACCGCAGCGGTCAGAGCGCCGACGTAGACATCACCCTCATGGACGAAGCGCTGCAATCGCAGCAATAGACCAAGCGCCCCGCCCACCCGGGCGGGGCGCTTCGGTCACTGAATGATCCATTAAAAAACCGGGTGGGGCGCTCCCCTCCCGGTTTTTTCTTTTTATTGTCCCCCGATCTGCTTTTCCAGCATTCCGCGCACCTGCGCGGGCGGGACGCCCAGCACGAAGCCGAACTCTCCGTAGATCATTTCCTCCGCCGTTTTCCAGCTGCGCAGGTCGGTGGCGCTGACCGAGCGGCGCGCGTGCGTCAGCGACGCCTGCTTGGCGTAGAGCGTTTTGCACAGCCGCAGCAGCCGCTCGCACGAATGCTCCGCCAGCAGCGCGCGGTAATATTCGCCCGCCTGCCGCCCGTTTTCCGGCACGTCGTCCAGCACCGTCAGCTCCGGCAGCCGCGGCAGCAGATCGTCCAGCGCGCTGCGCGAAATGACGGGGCGCATGACGATCTTCCCGTCCACCGGCGCGTAGATCGCACCGGCGTGATAGTAGGGCTTGAGGCAGTAATACTCCCGCGCGGGGTCAAGCCCAGGTACGGACGGATGCCCGATGTCCTCCACCCGGCAGACGCCCTCGTGCCCATAGATCACCCAGTCGCCAATGCGAAACATACGCTTGCCCTCCCCATCTATCTTTTTTAACATTATAACACGGATTTTCAGGAAAAGGTAAGCAGAAAATAAAAAAATACAATTTTTCGGCGTTTTGCCGAAAAATCTCACCGCAAGAAGAATCGATACGCGCGCGCTTTGCCCTCGGTGTACGGCTGATAGCGCAGGCGGATGTCCACCGACGGCGATTTTTGCAGGATGCTGCGCTCGTGCGTGAACGTGTCAAAGCTCTTTTTGCCGTGATAGCTGCCCATGCCGGACGCGCCCACGCCGCCGAACGGCAGGTGCGGATTCGACAGATGCACGAGCGTGTCGTTCATGCACCCGCCGCCAAACGAGCACGTCGCCAGCACGCGCTGGCGGATGGCGCAGTCGCGCGTGAACAGATACAGCGCCAGCGGCTTTTCGTGCGCATTGATATACGAAATGCACTCGCGGATGTGCGTGTACGGGATGACCGGCAGGATCGGACCGAAAATTTCCTCCTGCATCACGGCGCTCGCCGGGTCGGCGGGGCAAATAACCGTCGGCTCGATGCGCCGCGTCTGTTCGTCGCAGCCGCCGCCGATGACGATCTTTTGTCCCTCCAGCAGCCCGCGCAGGCGCGCAAAGTGGCGCTCATTCACGATCGCCGGCAGCTGCGACAGGTCGCCGCCCGGGAAAAATTCCGCCAGCGCGCGGCGATATTCTGTCAAAAACTGCTCCAAAACCGGCTCGCGCACGAATGCGTAGTCCGGCGCAACGCACGTCTGCCCGGCGTTCGTCACCTTGCCGAACGCCACGCGCCGCGCGGCGACGCGAATGTCCGCCGTGTCGTCCACGATCACGGGGCTCTTGCCGCCCAGCTCCAAAGACACCGGCGTCAGATGCTCCGCCGCCGCCTGCATGACGAGCTTTCCCACGGCGGACGAGCCGGTGAAGAAAATATAGTCGAACCGCTCGTGCAGCAGCGCCTGATTTTCGGCGCGCCCGCCCTCGATGACGGCGGCGTGCTCCGCCGGGAACGCCGCCTCGATCACCGTGCGGATGGCGCGGCTGGCGTGCGGCGCGTAGGCGGACGGCTTCACGATGGCGCAGTTGCCCGCCGCGATCGCCCCCGCCAGCGGCGCGAGGCAGAGCTGGATGGGGTAATTCCACGGCGCCATGATGAGCACCACGCCATACGGCTCGGACGAAATATAGCTGCTCGCCGGGAAATGCATCAGCGGCGTGGGCACGCGCCGCACGCGCGACCACCGGCGCACATGGCGCAGCTGGTCGCGGATCTCCGTGAGCACCAGCCCGATCTCGGTCATGTACGTCTCCGCGGCGGGCTTGCCGAAGTCCGCGAGCATCGCCGCCTCCAGCTCCGGCGTCTGCGCCTGCACCGTGTCATACAGCCGCCGCAGCGCCGCCATGCGGTAGGGCACGGAGCGCGTCCTGCCGCTCCCGTAACACGCACGCTGCTTCTCCAAAAGTTCGGAAATTTCCATAAACCTTCCCCTTTCCATGAAAAATCGCCGCAGCCGGATGCCCGGATGCGGCAAAGTCCCCTATTCCTCCGGCGCGCATAACAGCGTCCGGCAAAATTCCAGAATTTCCGGCTGATCGAGCGAGTTTTCAAATTCTACCCGCCCCGGCTCGGTGCGCGCGGACAGCAAGCCCTCCGCCGCGAGCCTGCTGCGAAGCTGCTGCGCCACGCCGCCCGCGCCGTCGATGATCTCAACGTGCCGCCCCGCGATGCGCCGGATCGCGCCCGCGAGGAACGGATAATGCGTGCAGCCAAGTACGATTGCGTCCACCGGGATGTTGCGGTACGGCTCGAGCTTGTCAAGAAGATAGCCCTCCACCGCGCCGCCGGACGTGACGCCCTGCTCCACAAACTCCATCAGCCCCGGACACGGCAGCGGGATGATCTCCGCGCGCGGGCTGTACTGCGCCTGAAGCGCCAGAAATTTTTCTTCCTTCAGCGTCATCGGCGTTGCCATCACGAGGATGCGCCCACCCTCGTGCCGCTCCACCGCAGGCTTGATCGCGGGCTCAGTGCCGATGACGATGAGGTCGGGATGGCGCTCGCGCAGCGCTCCAATGGCGGCGGACGTCGCCGTGTTGCACGCCACGACCAGCGCCTTCACCCCGCGCGCGATGCGCGGCTCGAGCGCATCGAGGCAAAGCTCGCGCACCTCGGCGAGCGGCCGCACGCCGTAAGGCGCATGGAGCGAGTCGCCGAAATAGAGGTAGTCCTCGCACGGCAGCAGCCCCACGCTGCGGCGCAGAATGCTGATCCCGCCCACGCCGGAGTCAAAAAACAAAACAGGCAGTTTAGACCGCTCCATCCCGCAGCACCTCCCGGATTTTTACCTATTATACCACGCCTGAAACCGCGCGTCTAGTCGGAACGCAGCCCGAGCGGGACTTCCCATCGCAGTCCTACACCTTATGTCGAAAAACCCTCCTCCCGATGATTGAAAAATTGCTTGCTTTCTGCTATACTGATACTCTTAAAGGCACTTTTTTGATCGGAGGTACGACCTTGGAACGCAAGACCACTGAGATCACGGCGGAGGCGCGGGCGGAGCAGGAGCGATTCTGCGCGCGCATCGCGGAATACTGGCGCGCGCGCTGCCGCACGCCGCTGGCGTTTGTGGATACCTACGGCTGCCAGCAGAATGAGGCGGACTCCGAACGCATCCGCGGGCTTCTCCGTGCGGCGGGCTACGCCATGAGCGACACCGAAGAGGGCGCGGACTGCATCGTCATCAACACCTGCGCCGTGCGCGAGCACGCGGAGGATCGCGTGTACGGCAACGTCGGCGCGCTCGTACACACCAAGCGCCGCCACCCGGAACAGAAAATTTTCCTCTGCGGCTGCATGATGGGTCAGCCCGCGGTCGCCCAGCGCATCAAAACCAGCTACCGCCATGTGGACGGCGTGTTTAACCCCCACCAGCTCTGGCGTTTCCCGGAGCTGCTGCACACAGTGCTGACAAAAAACGGGCGCGTGTTTGCGACCGAGGACTCCGCCGGGACGATCTGCGAGGAGCTGCCCGTGGTACGCGGCAACTCGCTCAAGGCGTGGGTGTCGATCATGTACGGGTGCAACAATTTCTGCTCGTACTGCATCGTGCCGTATGTGCGCGGGCGCGAGCGCTCGCGCCGCCCGGAGAAGATCGCCGAGGAGGTCCGCGCGCTGGTGGCGGCGGGGTATAAGGACATCACGCTGCTGGGGCAGAACGTCAATTCCTACGGAAAAGATTTGGATTGCGGCGTCGATTTTTCCGATCTGCTTGCCGAGCTTGCCGAAATTCCGGGCGATTACTGGCTGCGCTTTATGACGAGCCACCCGAAGGACGCCGGCAAAAAGCTCTTTGACACGATGGCGGCGCATCCGCGCATCGCAAAGCAGCTCCATCTGCCGTTCCAGTCGGGAAACGACCGGGTGCTGAAGGCGATGAACCGCCACTACGACTCCGCGCAGTATCTGGCGCTGGTGGATTACGCGAAGTCCGTCATGCCGGATCTGGTCCTCACGAGCGACGTGATCGTCGGCTTCCCGGGCGAGACGGAGGAAGAATTTGAGGACACCATCAAGCTCATCGAGCGCGTGCGCTACGACGCACTGTTTACGTTCATCTTCTCCCCGCGCGGCGGCACGCCCGCTGCCAAAATGGACGATTCCACGCCCAAAGAGGAGAAAAACCGCCGCTTTGACCGCCTGTGCGAGGTGCAGAACCGCATTTCGCAGGAAATTCATGCCGCGTATGTCGGAAAAACGATGCGCGTCCTGATCGACGGGCGCGACGGCGACGTCCTGACCGCCCGCACCGAGGGTGGACGGCTGGTGCGGCTGCCGGGCGACGACAGCCTGATCGGCAGCTTCGCCGAGGCAAAGATCACCGGCTGCACGACCTGGAGCCTGACGGGGGAAATGGCGGAGTAAACGAAAAGGGGCGGTCCGCACCCTTGGCTCTCCCTTTGGGAGAGCCAAGGAACTTCTGCAAATCTGCCAGCGTGGCGCGCACCCATGCCTTCCCCCGGGGGAAGGTGGCGCGAAGCGCCGGATGAGGAGAAGGGTGGTACGTTTTGAGATGCTGCTACGTTTCGACTCAAAAAACGCGATGCAGCTCAGAAACAAGAACCCTTCCCCTCATCAGTCGGCTTCGCCGACAGCTTCCCCCCAAGGGGAAGCCATTTGGACTTCCGCAAATCGGCACTGTCAAAAAAGAATGGCGGTACTTACCGGCGGGAGGGGCAAGCCCCTCCCTTACATTACGACGAAATCATTACTTTTATCTAACGAACAGGAGGCGAGAGCATGGCGGAATTGACGCCGATGATGCGGCAGTACCGGCAGATCAAGGAACAGAACCCGGACTGCATCCTCTTTTTCCGGCTGGGCGATTTTTACGAGATGTTCGACGAGGACGCCCGCACCGCCTCCCGCGAGCTCGACCTGACGCTCACCACCCGCGACCGCAGCAAGGACAAGGACGATGAAACGCGCGTTCCGATGTGCGGCGTGCCGTACCACTCGTCGGAGGCGTACATCGCGCGGCTCATCGCGCGCGGCTACAAGGTCGCCATCTGCGACCAGATGGAAGATCCGGCGCTCGCCAAGGGGCTTGTAAAGCGCGAGGTCACGCGGCTGGTCACGCCCGGCGCGGTGACGGAGAGCTCCATGCTTGAGGAATCCAAAAACAACTATTACGCCTGCGTTTTTGCCGAAAACGGCTCGTTTGGCGTGAGCTTCTGCGATATTTCCACCGGCGCGCTCTGCGCAACGTGCTTTGACGGGGCGACTGCCGAAGAGGCGGTTTGCAGCGAGCTGGGCGCGTTTTCCCCGGCGGAGGTGCTGCTGGGCGGCGACGCGCTGCGAGCCCAGCTGCTCAAAACCACCCTGCGCGAGCGGCTGCGCTGCTGCGTGGACACCGCGGCAGACGATCAGTTTGATATAGACATGGCGCACGCGGCGCTGCGCGTGCAGCTCGGGCAGACACCCGAAACGCTCGGCATGACCGACTACCCCTGCGCCGTGCGCGCGGTGGGGGCGCTTTTGCGGCAGCTCCGGCGGCTGCAAAAAAACGACCTGCCGCAGGTGCGGGCGCTGGAATTTTATATGTCCGGCAAGTTTATGGGGCTGGATCTCACGGCGCGGCGGAACTTGGAACTCACGCAGACGCTCCGCTCGCAGGAAAAGCGCGGCAGCCTTCTGTGGGTGCTCGACCGCACGAAAACCGCCATGGGCGGCAGACTCCTGCGAAACTGGATGGAGCGCCCGCTGCTTTCTCCGGCGCAGATCGAAAAGCGCCTCGGCGCGGTGGAGGAGCTGGTGAAGGATACCTACTGCCGCGAGGAGCTGGGCGTTTTGCTTCGCAGCGTGTCCGACTTTGAGCGCGTCCTGTCCCGCACCGCCACCGGCACGGCAAACGCGCGCGATCTCGTCTCCCTGGCGGCGGGCGCGGAGACGCTGCCGCAGATCAGGAGCTTACTGCACGGCACGCAGGCCTCGCTTTTGCAGGTGCTGCTCGGCGAGCTGGACGATCTTTCCGACCTGCGGGCGCTCATCCTGCGCGCCATCGTGGACGAGCCGCCGTTTACGCTGCGCGAGGGCGGCATGATCCGCCCCGGCTACAGCGAGGAGGCAGACCGCCTGCGCGATATTCAGTCCGGCGGCAAGCAGGCGCTGGCGGATATTGAGGCGCGCGAAAAGGAGCTGACCGGCATCCGCAACCTGCGCGTGGGCTATAACCGCGTGTTCGGCTATTACATTGAAGTTGCGAAGGGGCAGGTCGAGCTCGTGCCCGACCGCTATGTGCGCAAGCAGACGCTCTCCACCGGCGAGCGCTACATCACGCAGGAATTAAAGGAGCTGGAGACGAGCATCCTCACGGCGAAGGACCGCATCACGGCGCTGGAATATGAGCTGTTCTGCCAGATCCGGCAGACCGTCGCCGACGCTGCCGAGCGTGTGCAGCGCACGGCGCGCGCCGTCGCGGCGCTGGATGTGCTCAGAAGCCTTGCCAGCGTCGCCGTACACAACCGCTACTGCCGCCCGCAGATCGACCTGTCGGGTGAAATTGAAATTAAGGATGGACGCCACCCCGTGGTGGAGCAGGTGTTAAAGGACAATTTGTTTGTGCCGAACGACACCGCCCTCGGTCCGCGCTCGGCGCGCTGCGCCATCATCACAGGTCCGAACATGGCGGGCAAATCGACGTATATGCGGCAGGTGGCGCTCATCGTCATTCTGGCGCAGATGGGCTCGTTCGTCCCGGCGGCGTCGGCGCGCATCGGCATCGTGGACAAGGTCTTTACGCGCATCGGCGCGTCGGACGATCTTGCCTCGGGGCAGTCCACGTTCATGGTGGAGATGTCGGAGGTGGCGGATATTCTCAAAAACGCCACGCCGAACTCGCTGCTCATTCTCGACGAGATCGGGCGCGGTACGTCCACCTATGACGGCATGGCGATCGCGCGGGCGGTGCTGGAATTTGCCGCCGACACGAAAAAGCTGGGCGCGAAAACGCTCTTTGCCACGCACTATCACGAGCTGTCCGCCATCGAGCAGGAGCTGGTTGGCGTGAAAAATTACAACATCGCCGTCAAAAAGCGCGCGGGGGACATGATCTTCCTGCGGCGCATCGTCCCCGGCGCGGCGGACGACAGCTACGGCGTGGAGGTCGCCAAGCTCGCGGGTCTGCCCGATAAAGTCGTCGCCCGCGCGCGGGAAATTCTCAAAGAGCTGGAAAGCGGCGCGGGCAGACAAGCCCCCGTGAGCGCGAAAGAGGACGACGACCAGGTCAGCATGATCGACCTCGGCGCGCAGAGATTGAGACAGGCGCTCGAAGCAATCAACGTGGAGACCCTCACGCCGATCGAGGCGATGAATGAGCTGTATAAATTGAAGCAAATGTTGTAAATTTTAGTCGTAACGTAGGGGAGGGGCTTGCCCCTCCCGGCAGGATGTACAGGCGGGCAAGCCCCTCCCCTACGTTACGGCGAATCACGAGACAACTCAGAAACAGAAAGGACGTGGCGCTATGGCGCGGAGCAGTCGGGCGCGATTGCCGGGAATGAGCCGGGCGGCGAAGATCGCGGGGTGGTGCTGGCTGCCGGTGTATCTGGTGGGGCTGAGCGTGCTGCTCGGGTGGCTCAACGACGCGCTGCGGCTCGGGATGGACGGCGTGACGGTCAACATCGTCTACTTTGCCGTGAACCTCGCGGCGGTGCTCATCATCTTCCACAACTTCCTGCGCCAGCCGTTTTTCGGCGGCGGCTTCTGGGACTTTTTGCAGGCGCTGATCCTGGGCGCGGCGATCCACTACGGCGGCACGTTCGTCATCGACTGGGCGGCGCAGCGGCTCTCCATCAGCCTGACGCTGTTCAACAACGACACGGTGTCCGATCTGCTCACGAGCGGCGGCACGGTGATGACCGTCGCAACCGTCCTCGCCGCGCCGATCATTGAGGAGACGCTCGTGCGCGGGCTGGTGTTCGGCACGATCCGCGACGCCTCGCGGTGGCTCGGTTACGTCGTGTCCATCCTCGTGTTCGTGTTCATGCACACCTGGCAGTATTTTCTGCTGTACGAGCCGGGCGCGGTGCTGCTCAGTGCGCTGCCGTATATTCCGGCGGCGGCGGCTTTGTGCTTTGCGTATGAAAAATCCGGCTCGATCTGGGCGGCGATCTCGCTGCACGCGATCATCAACGCCATCGCCGCGGGCGTTCTCACGATGTAAGAAAAGGAGTTCAAAATGGCAGTCATTCAACAGCTTTCGCAGCACGTCGCCGACCTCATCGCCGCGGGCGAGGTGGTCGAGCGTCCGGCGTCCTGCGTCAAGGAGCTTGTGGAAAACGCGATCGACGCCGGAGCGCGGCACGTCACGGTGGAGCTGCAAAACGGCGGCATGACGCTTCTGCGCGTGACCGACGACGGCTGCGGCATGGACTCTAGCGACGCGCGCACGGCGTTTTTGCGCCACGCGACGAGCAAGCTGCATACAAAGGAAGATCTGACCGCCATCCGCACGCTCGGCTTTCGCGGCGAGGCGCTGGCGGCGATCAGCGCCGTTTCGCGCATCGACCTTTTGACGCGCACCGCGCAGGCTGAAACCGGCACGGCGCTGCATCTGGACGCGGGCGTGGTGACGAGCGAAGAGCCCGCCGGCTGCCCCGTGGGCACGACGATGCTCGTGCGCGACCTGTTTTACAACACGCCCGCGCGCTTAAAATTCATGAAATCCGACCTTGCCGAAGCCTCCGCCGCGCTCACTGCGGCGCAGCATCTGGCACTGGCAAATCCGAACGTTTCGCTGCGCGTGGTCAAAGACGGCGCGGAGGTGCTGCACACGGCGGGCAGCGGTGCGCTGTTTGACGCGGTGTACGCCGTGCTCGGCAGGCAGCTTGCGGGCGAGATGGTGAAGGTCGATGGAAAATTTGAAAAGATCGAAACGAGCGGGTTCGTCACAAAACCCGCCTGCACGCGCGGCAACCGCCAGCAGCAGCTCTTTTTTGTGAACGGGCGGTTCGTGAAGTCGCGGCTGCTGATGAGCGCGCTGGAGCAGGCGTATCAGAATCAGATGACCGTGGGGCGTTTTCCGTCATGCGTGCTGCACATCAATCTCCCGCCGCAGGCGGTGGACGTGAATGTCCACCCGGCAAAGACGGAGGTCAAATTCCTGCGCGAGCGGGAGGTGTTTGACGCGGTGCACTACGCCGTTTTGTCGGCGCTGGGGCGCGCGTCGGGGCGGCAGGAGCTGAAGCTGCCGCAGCAGAAGCCCGCGTCAGCCGCACCGGCGGCGCAGGCGAAGCCGCAGCAGGACTTTTTCAAAACGATGGACGCGGCGCAGTACCGCGCGCAGGCGGAAAAGCCGCAGACAAGCCCGTTTACCGCGCGCGAGCGCGCGTGGACAAGGACGGTCTGCGAGGCGGCGCGCATCCCGGCGGCGGATGTGCCGAAAGCGCCGGAAACGGTGAAAGTTGCGGAGACGCACACGGCCGCTGAGCCGGTGAAGCACTCGGAACGGGAAGCGCCGCAGGTGGTCGCTGCGCCGAAAATGCCGGAAACGCCGGTCGAGCCGGTGCAGCAGGCGCTTCCGATCGAGGACGCGCCGTGGCGGGTCATCGGTGAGGCGCTGGATACCTATATTCTGGTGGAACAGGGCGAAAAGCTCCTGTTTATCGACAAACACGCCGCGCATGAGCGCATTTTGTTTGAAAAACTCAAAAAAGAGCCGCAGCCGGTCATGGCGCAGCGGCTGCTCGCGCCCATCCCGGCGGAGCTGACGCGCGAGGAGGCGGCGTGCGTGCTGGAAAACGCGGCGCTGTTCACGCGCCTCGGCTTCGGTGCGGAGGAATTTGGGGGCGGCACGATCCTGCTGCGCGAGATCCCGGAAAATATCCGCGATGAGGACGCGGTGCAGACCGTGCAGGAGCTGGCGGGCGCGCTGCTCGGCGGGAATTTCCCGGATGCCGACGCCCAGCGCGACGCGCTGCTGCACACCATCGCCTGCAAGGCGGCGATCAAGGCGGGTTATCACACCGACCCGCGCGAGCGCGAGTATCTCGTCCGCGAGGTGCTCACGCGGAATGATCTCAAATATTGCCCCCACGGCAGACCGATCTGCATCGAGCTGACCAAGGGGCAGCTGGAGCGGCAGTTTAAGCGGTGACGCACAGTCCAAAGCCTTCCCCTTGAGGGGAAGGTGGCGCGAAGCGCCGGATGAGGAGAAGGGTGGTACGTTTTGAGCTGTAGCGCGTTTGCACCATCCAAAGCCTCCCTTGTGTAAAGGGAGGTGGCACGGCGAAGCCGTGACGGAAGGATTGTGCAGTGGGGCGTTGCAAATTAGAACGTACCAATGCGAATCCGTAAAAATTTCCCCGGTTGCGTAGGGGAGGGGTTCTACCCCTCCCGGCGGTACAACGTCGCAAGCCCAGACGCATCGATGCAAACACGCACGCACCCGTAGGGGCGGACGACCCTGTCCGCCCGGCAGGACGCACCACCGATTTCACGAAACATTGCGGCGAAATCGTGAATGCCCCACGGGCGGACAGAGTCGTCCGCCCCTACAGAACATCGTGCGGGGTCGCCGTTCACTGTGCAATTTTGATGGTGCGCCCTGCGCGGGCGGGGCAAGCCCCGCCCCTACGTTACGACGAAACCCGAAAGGAGTGAGCACGAAATGGACCGCATTATTTGCGTTGTCGGACCGACGGCGTCGGGAAAGACCGAGCTGGCTTTGCGGCTGGCAGAATCGCTTTCGGGCGAGATCGTCTCGTGCGACTCCATGCAGGTCTACCGCCGCATGGACATCGGCACGGCGAAGCCGACGGCGGACGAGCTTGCGCGCGCGCGCCATCATATGATCGACGTGTGCGAGCCGGACGAGGATTTTTCCGCCGGAAAATATGTGCCCATGGCGGACGCGTGCGTGCAGGATATTCTCGCGCGCGGCAAGGTCGCCATCGTTGTGGGCGGCACGGGGCTGTATGCCGACAGTCTCATCGCGGGCAGGACCTTCGCGCCCGTGCCGCAGACGGGCGTGCGCGAGAAACTCCAGGCGCAGCTTTTGCGCGAGGGAAGCGAGGCGCTGCTGCGCGAGCTTTCTCAGGTCGATCCCGAAACGGCGGCGCGGCTGCATCCGGCGGATGAAAAGCGCATCGTGCGCGCGCTGGAGGTCTATTACGAGACCGGCGAGCCGATCAGCCGCCACAACGAGCGCACGCGCGCGCTGCCCGACAAATACGCCCCCGTCTGGCTGGGGCTGGATTTTGCAAGCCGCGCGGCGCTGTACGAGCGCATCGACCGCCGCGTGGACAAAATGCGCGAGGCGGGATTAGAGCGCGAGGTGCGCGGGCTGCTGGCGGCGGGCGTGCCCGATACCGCCACGTCCATGCAGGCGATCGGCTACAAGGAGCTGGCGGCGGCGCTGCGCGGCGAATACGCTGTTGACGAGGCGTTCCGCCTCATCCAGCAGCGCTCGCGCAACTACGCCAAGCGCCAGCTCACCTGGTTTCGCCGGAATGAGAAAATGCACTGGCTCGTGCGCGAGGCGGGCGACGACGATGCGTCGATTTTTCGCGCCGCACGACGGCAAATCCCTTTTTTCGCGGGATGAAAATGGTAAGATATGGGTATTACAAACAGAAAAGGAGCGATACCCATGGCTTACACAGAAAATTATCAGGATCAGTTTTTGAATCAGACCCGCAAGAACCGCACGCCGCTGACGGTGTTTTTGATGAACGGCTTTCAGCTGCGCGGCGTGATCACGGGCTTTGACCAGTTTGTGATCGTGCTGCACGCCGACGGCAAGCAGCAGATGATCTATAAGCACGCCGTCTCGACCATTACGCCGTCGAGCCCCGTGAAGCTGACGCAGGAGTGAGCGCAAGCGCCGCCCTGCACCACCCAAAGGAGCAGCCATGAAACAGGGCAAGCGCTATACAACGCTCATATTATGGATCTTTCTGGCGGCGATCGTGGCGTATCTGGGCTATCACGTCAGCACCCTGCTGCGCGACCCCTATACGACCACGACCGCCATCGAGTACGAAGCCGGCGCGGGCTACTACGCGACCGGCTTTGTCGTGCGCGACGAGACGCCCATTGCGTCCGAGTATGACATCACCACCGTCACCGCCGCCGAGGGCGCGCGTGTGGCGGCAAACGAGGTGCTGGCGACGGGCTATCTCACCGCCGACGCGCAGGCGCGCCAGACGCGCATCGCCGAGCTCCGTGCACAGATCGAGCAGCTCGGCTACGCCGGGCAGTACACGACCTCCGTCGCCGATCAGGCGAAGCTCGACACCGCCATCAACGACCAGCTTGTGCAGATGACGCGGTATCTGGCGCGGCGGGACATGAACTCGCTTCAGGACGGCGCGGCGGAGCTCAAGGGGCTCGTGCTGCGGCGCGAGAGCAGCGATTCTGATGCGGAGCTCATCACGCGGCAGCTGGAAAACGCGCAGACGGAGCTGCAAATTTTGCAGAGCGCCGCCGAGCAGGACACCGCGCAGATCACCGCGCCGAAGGCGGGCTATTTTTCCGCCGTGGTGGACGGGTACGAAAACGTCCTCACGCCGGATGCGCTCGAGACGATGACCGTGCAGGACTTTAATGCGCTCGCGCCGGAGGACGTGGGCGACCATTGGGCGGGCAAGCTCATCACGGGCGACCGCTGGTATTTCGTCACGAGTATCCCGGCGGGCGAGCTTGCAGACGTGGAGGCGGGCGACAGCGTGCGCGTGACATTTGCGCGCGACTTTTACGGCGAGATCACCATGAACGTCGAACGCGTGGGGCAGAACGAGGCGGGCTTCCGCGTGCTCGTGCTCTCGTCGCGCGAGTATATGCAGAACGTCACGCTCCTGCGCGAGCAGTCGGCGGACGTGGTGTTCATCCAATACACGGGGCTGCGCGTGCCGAAGGACGCGGTGTATGTGGATGAGAGCGGGCAGCCGGGCGTGTATATTTTAGAGAGCGCGCGGGCGCGCTGGAAGCCCATTTCGATCCTGCACGACAACGGCGAGAGCTACGTTGTGGAGCTGGACAAGACAAAAACAGAAAACCTCTGGCCCGGGGATGAAATTCTCGTGGGCGCGAAAAACTTGTATGACGGAAAGGTCGTGGGGTAATGGACGCAAAGACGATCGCGGAAAACGTTGCACACATTCGGGAAACGATGGCGCAGGCGGCGCGCAGCGCCGGGCGCGCGCCGGAGGACATTCAGCTCTGCGCGGCGACGAAAATGAACGACGCGGACGCGGTGCGCGCGGCGATCGCCGCGGGCGTGGACTGCTGCGGCGAAAACCGCGTGCAGGAGCTTCAGCAGAAGCTGCCGCAGGGGGCGTATGCAGGAAAGCCGCTGCATTTTATCGGGCGGCTGCAAACGAACAAGGTCAAATATCTCGTGGGCACGGTGGACCTCATCGAATCGGTCGATCGCATGGAGCTGCTGGAAGCCATCGACAAGCTGGCGCAAAAGCGCGGCGTGGTGCAGCGCATCCTGCTCGAGGTCAACATCGCCGGGCAGGAGAGCAAGGCGGGCTTTACAGCGGAGGAAGCCGCCCGGCTTGCGGCAAAAATGGGAGACTATCCCGGCGTAAAGCTGTGCGGACTCATGGCGATCCCGCCCGTGAGCGAGCATCCGGGCGATAATCGGATATTTTTTAGACAAATGCGTCAGCTTTTTGTTGACATAAAGGGAAAAACATACGATAATGTAGCCATGGAATGCCTGTCGATGGGCATGAGCGACGATTATCCCGACGCCATCGCCGAGGGAAGCACGATGATCCGTGTCGGAACGGCGATTTTCGGTGCGCGTCATTATATCTAACTGGAGGAAAAACCATTATGGGATTCATGGATGAACTGAAAAAGCTGGCGAAGCCGTACAGCGAGGACGACGAATTTGACGATTTCGACGAGGACGTCAAGCCCGCCCGTTCCTCCCGCCGCAGCGCGTCCAGCGCCGCTGCCGCGGCTGCGCCGGCGTCTTTTTCCGATTATGATACGCCGTCGTCAGACTTTGACTCCGCGCCGTCCGCCCGCCGCACGCCCGGCGGCAGCAAGGTCGTGAATATCCACACCACCGCGCAGATGCAGGTGGTGCTGGTCAAACCCGACCGCTTTGATAACGTGTCCGACATCGCCGACCATCTGCGCAGCAAGCACGCGGTGGTGCTCAATCTGGAGGCGACGAACAAGGACGTCGCGCGGCGGCTGGTCGATTTCCTGTCCGGCTGCGCCTACGCGCTCGACGGCAAGATCAAAAAGATCGCCATCAGCACTTATATCATCACGCCCTACAATGTGGACATCGTGGGCGACCTGATCGACGAGCTGGAGAACAGCGGGCTGTATCTGTAAGACGGAGCTTTGTCCGGGAGGAATATCAATGTTTACACCGCAGGAAATTCAGGAGCAGACGTTCTCCAAGGCGGTCTTCGGCGGCTACGATATGCAGCAGGTCGATGCGTTTCTCGAACCGCTGACGGACGATTATATCGCCCTGTATAAAGAAAACGACACCCTGCGCGCGAAGCTGCGCGTGCTGGTGGAAAAATTTGAGGAGCTGCGCCAGCAGCAGTCCGGCGCGCAGCAGGCGCTGGCGGCGGCGCAGCAGAAGTGCGACCAGATGGTCGCCGAAGCCGAGCGCAAATGCGCCGCGATGCTGCAAAACGCCGAGCAGACCTCGCTGGACTCTCAGCTCGCCGAGGAGCAGGAGCGCCTGCGCTGCGCGCGGCAGACGGCGCTGAACTTCATCGACGTGATCGAGCAGGACATCCGCGGGCATCTGGACCTGCTGGAAACGCTCAAAAACCGCGATCTCAAGCAGGAGGTCGCCGCCGAGCAGCCGAAGACGGAGAAGCCCGCGCACGAAAAGCCCTATGACTGGCAGGCGCACGAGCCGGCAGCCCCCGCCGCCCCGGCGGAGTCGGCACAGGAGATCGCCAGCGAAATTTCCGAGAATTTAGAGAAGCTGGTCGGTCCGGACGACGCAAAGCCCGCCCCCGCGCCCGCCGCTCCCTCGCACCCCGAGAGCGCCACGATCAAATTCACCGACTTGAAATTCGGCAAAAACTACGACCCCACCTCGGGGAGTTAAAGGAAATGAAGCCCGCCCCTTCTGCAAAGAAGGGGCGGGCTTTTGCACGGTCGGCGAAGCTCGCTGCCGCACAAGAACCCCCGGCTTTCTTTTGAAAGCCGGGGGATTCTCCTTATTTTTTCGTGCTCTCCACAATGCCGGCTGCAAGACCTGCCAGACCTTGCAGCTCGGAGGGGATGATGATCTTAGTCGCCTGACCGTCGGCGATCTTCTGCATCGCCTCGAGCGCCTTGAGGCGCAGGACCTGATCGTTCGGCGCTTTTTCGTTGAGCATTTCCAGCGAATCCGCCAGCGCCTGCTGCACGGCGCGGATCGCCTGCGCTTCGCCGTCCGCCTTCAGAATGGCGGATTCCTTCTCTGCCTCGGCGCGGAGGATCGCCGCCTGCTTTTCGGCGTCCGCCTTCAAAATGGCGGCTTCCTTTTCGCCCTCGGCAACGAGGATCTGGCTGTGCTTCGCGCCCTCTGCCTGCAAGATCGCCTGCCGACGGTCGCGCTCTGCCTTCATCTGCTTTTCCATGGAGTTCTGGATGTCCTGCGGCGGCAGGATGTTTTTGAGCTCCACGCGATTGACCTTGATGCCCCACGGGTCGGTCGCTT
>CALACZ010000209.1 GCA_937890735.1 uncultured Bacillota bacterium | reverse complement strand
TTGTCCAAGGTGTTTGTCATGTTTCTCGTTGTTTAATTTACAAGGTACACTCGCCCGTTTTGGGGGCGGATCGCTCAGCTTTGGTTCATCGGAACATTCGTTCCTCACCACAGCGAACTCTCATATTATAGCACCGTGAGTTTCATTTGTCAAGAACTTTTTCGCTTGATTTCAAGTTTTTTCTTGACCGTTCGCTCATCGGAGCGCCGCGCTCTTGCGGAACGCTCCGCTATCTTACCAAATTGGACCGCGTTTGTCAACACTTATTTTTGCTTTTTCCGATCTTTTTTTACAGCCACTACCAGTAGTGCCGCAAGCGGAAATACACCCCAAAATACAGCCGCGCCGCCGCCCGACAGCCACCCCGGCAGCGGACACGCGACCCATCCGAACGCCAATGCGAGCGCGCAGACCGCGGGCGCAAGCCAGCGCGGCGCGTCGTCCCGCCGCAGCGCGCCGCAGAACAGAGCCGCGCACGACTGCGTAAGCAGCGCCGACAGCGCGAAGAAGCTCAGATACAGCACCGCCGACACCAGCGGCTCGAGCCGCTCCATAACGGACAGGATCGACAGGCTTTTTGCCAGCGTGTAAAACGGCAGCGCATCCGCCTGCACAAGCTGCGGGCTGAGGCACCCGCTTGTCACCACCGCAAACGCCGCCGGGGCAAGCGCCAGCGTTCCGAGCATCATCCACGGCAGCCTTCCGCCATCGGGCGTGCGCGGCAGGCTGAGCGCAGCGGACGGCAGCAGCAGCGCCGGCACGAGCGCATAAAGCTGCGATGTCTCGCCCCACGGCGCGCACCACTGCAAATTCACCTGCCCCAGCGCCGTAAGCAGCAGCATGGCGTGGATGACCGCCAGCACCGGCGCGAGCACCGCCGCCGCCCGCGCCGAGGTGCGCACGCCCCGCGTCCCGGACGCCGCGCAGAGGATCAGCAGCACTGCGCCGCAGAGCAGCCCCTCCCGGCTCTCGGGAAATGCCGCCGCGCTGCGCCGCGCCGTGTCGGCAAGCGCCGTGAGCGTCCAGAGCGCCGCCGCGGTCAAGATCCCCCGCCCCGCGCCGCCGAACGCCTCGCACGCCAGCGCCGGAAGCGGCTTCTGCCCCGCGCGCACCCACAGCTGCCATACTATTATATAGTATAGCGCCGCGAGCGCTCCGGCGGCAAGCACCCACTGCCACGCCGCCGACGCGCACAGCAGCATCGCCGGGACGCCCAGCGCGCCGAAGCACCACGCGAGCTGCTGCCGCCGCGTCATGTCAGCCTCCATACAGCGCCAGCCTCCCCTGCGTGCAGACGAGCGTTGCGATCTCCGGCGCGCCCTCCGCGCCGAGCAGCTGCGCGCGCACATCCGTCAGCCGCGCGCCGCCGCCATGCGCCCGCAGAAATTCGCCCGCCTGCTCCAAATTGGGCGTGCCGCCCTGCAAATAATACACCCGCGCCGCGGGGCGGAGCTTCCGGCTGACCGCCGCCTGCGGCAGGACGCGCCGCGCGCCGGGCGTGATGAGAATATGTTCCGCCGTCTGCAAAAACAGCGTCCCCGGCGCGCTGGTGCAAAGATCGTCCAGTGCCGCGTCCAGCGTCTCGCCGCGCCCGGTGCAGGCGTCGTCGCCCGCGTCGCACAAAACCTCCACGGCATCGCCTGCCGCGCTCACGCGCAAAACCGTCACCGGCAACAGCTCCGCCGCGTCCGTCGCCGCCGGAGTCAGCAGCCGCAGCGCCGCGAAAAGTGCCAGCACCGCCGGAACTGCCCAATATTTTTTCATGCCGAACCCTCCCGTCCGCGCCGCCCATAGCGGCGGCGCACAAACGCGCCACCGGCGCGCACCGCCGAAAACGGCGCAAGATACGCCTCGCCCAGCGAGGAAAGCCCCGACAGGTGCAGCAGCAGCGCCAGTACGCCCACCGTCACGCCGAACAGACCCGCAAGACCCCCGAGCGCCGCCAGTACAAAGCGCCAGATGCGCAGCGCGTCGGAAAGATCGCGGCTCGGCAGCGCAAAGCCGCAGATGCCCGCCGAGGCGGTCACGATGAGTGCCGCGGGCGAGACGAGCTTCGCGTCCACCGCCGCCGTGCCCACGACGAGCCCGCCGATGATCGACACCGCCGTGCCGATCGCCTGCGGCAGGTGCAGCCCCGCCTCCTGCAAAATTTCAAACGCCGCAAGCAGCCCCAAAACCTCCAGGATCGTCGGAAACGGCACGTTCTGCTTGCTCTCGATGATCGCCTCCAGCAATTTCGTTGGGATCATGCCCTGGTGATACATCGCCATCGCCGCATACAGCCCCGGCAACAGCAGGCTCGCCAGTCCCGCGAAGTATCGCAGCACGCGCACACACGTCGCCGACACATGATCGACCGCGCGGTCCTCCGGCGACTGCATCAGTCTGCCCAGACTCACCGGCGCGAGGAAGCCCTCCGGCAGCCCATCCACCAGCAGCCCGACCTGCCCCGCAAGCAGCCCCTCGCAGAATTTATCCGTCCGCTCGGTGTACTGCATCATCGGAAACGCCGTCCGCCGCGCGCCGGTCACGCTCTCCTCCACCGACGCGGGCGAGAGCAGCGCCTCGAGCTGAAGCTCGCCCAGCCGCGCGCGCATCCGCTCCACCCGCTCCGGCGGCGTCACGCCGTCCACATAGCAAAGCGTCACATTCGTGAGCGTCCGCGTGCCGAGCACGGATTCCTCCAGCCGCAGACGCGGCGTGCGCAGATGGCGGCGGATGAGGCTCGTATTCGTGCGGACGGTCTCGGTGAACGCGTCCTTCGCGCCCTTGACGGTGTTTTCCGACTCCGGCGCGGACACGCCGCGCTTTTCGCCCGTTTTCGTCTCAAAGCACAGCGCGGTTTCGACGCCCGGAAACACCACCACGCAAAAGCCGTTCACGAGCTTCTGCGCCGCCGCGTCCGGCGTGTCCGCCTCGCTCACCGACGCGCACCACACGCCGCCGTCCCGCGCCCGCGCGTACAGCTCCGCCGCCGATCCCGGCGCAAGCTCCGTCAGCGGGCGCACCACATACTCCGCGATGTCCCCGCCGGACGTCAGCCCGTCGATGAAAAACGCCGTGAGCGTCTGCCCGCCGGCGCGGACGGTGCGCTCCTCAAAATCGCCCGCGTTCTGAAAGATCGCCCGGATGTCCTCCGCCCGCATGATGCCACCTCCAAAACCTTTTGACTATTCTGCCGCATTCCGGCAAAAAGTATACCGCGCCGGTTTGCATCTGGCGGGCAATTGTGGTATGATAAATTGACATATTATAAGGAAACACTCAAACGAGGTATTGGAATATGTACGAACTCATCACGGAAGCGACGCTCCCGGAATACGAAGCCTTTGTCCAGTCGCACCCCAAGGGCAATTTTGCGCAGAGCAGTCTCTGGGCAAAGCAGAAGCCCATGTGGCAGTGGGACGCCATCGCCGTGCGCGGCGCGGACGGTGCGATCTGCGGCACGATGGCGCTGATGACGCGCAAAGTGCCCGGCATCGGCAAAACGCTGATGTACGGCTGCCGCGCGCCGGTGTGCGATGTGCACGACCGCGAAACATTTGCGCAGTTACTCGAAGGCGCGAAGGCGCTGGCGAAGCAGCGCAAATCTTACGTCATCAAAATTGACCCCGACGTCCCGTCCAGCGACACGGAATTTGCCGCGATGCTGCACGACGCGGGCTTCCGCAGCAAAGAGGGCGGCAAGAATTTTGAAGCCGTCAACCCGCGCTATGTGTTCCGCCTGAACGTCGAGGGCAAAACAGAGGAAGAAGTCCTCGCGGGCTTCCACCAGAAATGGCGCTACAACATCCGCCTTGCCGAGCGCAAGGGCGTGACGGTGCGCGTCTGCGGGCAGGAGATGATCGGCGCGTTTTCCGACCTCATGCTCACCACCGGCGTGCGCGACGGCTTTGTCACCCGCAAGCCCGAATATTTTTCCGCGATGCTGGAAAATCTCGGTGAGCACTGTCGGCTCTACATGGCGTTTGATCCCGAGGGCACGCCCATCGCGGGCACGCTCGCCATCGCCTACGGCGACAAGGTGTGGTATCTGTACGGTGCGTCGTCAAACGAGCACCGCAATTTAATGCCGAACTACCTCTTACAGTGGCGCATGATCCAGTGGGCGATCGAGCGCGGCTGCCGCGTGTACGACTTCCGCGGCGTGTCGGGCGACGTGTCGGAGGATAACCCGCTCTACGGGCTCTTCCGCTTCAAGCAGGGCTTCGGCGGCGACTTTACGGAATTTGTGGGCGAGATGGACCTGGTGCTGGACCCCGCCGTGTACTGGTGCGTGGAGCACGGCACGTCCGTCTTTAAGGAGCTGCGCCGGCGGCTGTATCTTCTTAAAAACCGCGGAAAATAAACAGAAAGGCGGAGGGCTATGAAGGCGTACTATGTGGAAAGCGGCGACATCCGCAAAAATCTTGAAAATCTCAAAAAACGCGCGGGCGACGCGCCCATCTGGGCAGTCCTGAAGGGAAACGGCTACGGGCTGGGGCTGCTGCCGATGGCGCAGCTTTGCCGCGAGTGCGGCATCACGCGCTTTTGCATCACCGAGCCGAACGACGCGGCGCTGCTGCGAAAGTCCGGCTTCGCGTCCGAGCAGATCCTCATGCTCCGCCCCACGACCGACCCGGACGAGGTGCATATGCTCCTGGACCTGAACGCCATCGCAACGGTCTCGAGCCAGGATGACGCGGCGCTTCTCAACGGCATCGCGCTCCAGCGCGGCATGGTCGCCGAGGCGCACATTGCGATCGACACCGGCATGGGGCGCTACGGCTTTCTGCCGTCGGATGTGGATAAGATCATCCCCATCTATGCCTATATGGACGGCATCGCCGTCAGCGGCATCTACACGCACCTGCACTCCGCGTTCTGCAGCAAAAAAGCCACGCGGCTGCAAGCCGCCGCATTTGACGGCGTGCTGCAAGCCATCAAAAAAGCCGGTTACGAGACCGGCACGCCCCATATCTGCAACTCCGCGGGGCTGCTGCGCTTCCCCGATCTTGCGATGGGCGGCGTGCGCATCGGTTCGGCGATTTTGGGCAGGCTCAGCTTTGGCGGCAGCTACGGCTTAAAACGCGTGGGCGTGTGCGAGGCGGCGATCGACGAAATTCGGTGGCTTCCCAAGGGGCACACCTGCGGCTACGGCGCGGCGTGGAAGGCAAAGCGTCCCACGCGCATCGCCATCGTGCCCGTCGGCTGGTATCACGGCTTCGGCTGCGAGATGGGGCACGACGTGTTCCGCACGCGCGACCAGCTCCGCGCCGCCCTTTCGGCGCTCGCGGGCATTTTCCGCCGCAAGGCGTACTGCGTCACGCTCGGCACGCAGCGCTGCAAGGTCCTCGGGCACATCGGGATGCTGCACACCGTCATCGACGTGACCAAGGTCAAATGCGCCCTCGGCGACCGCGTGCAGATGAATATCAATCCCTTGATGTTAAAGGGAATGGACGTAGTATTTAGGTGAGCAGCGCCGCAGCTCTTTTTTAGATTATTGTGAGGCTTTCTTATGAGTGATTTAATCGCCGCCGTCGCCACCGGCTGGGTGCGCGCCGGGATCGGCATTCTGCGCCTGTCGGGCGATGGCTGCGTCGAAGCCGCCGAGGCGGTGTTCCGCGCGAAAAGCGGCAAAGCGCTGCGCGATCTCGCGCCGGGCAGGCTCACGCTCGGCACGCTCTTTGACGAGCAGGCGCGCCCCATCGACCAGTGCGTCGCCGTCGTGTTCCGCGCACCGCACTCCTATACCGGCGAGGACGCGGTGGAATTTCAGTGCCACGGCTCGCCCGCCGTGCTCGCGGCGGGGCTGCGGGCGCTGTTTGCAAACGGCTTCCGGCAGGCGCTCGCGGGCGAGTTCACGCGCCGCGCGTTTTTAAGCGGGCAGATGGATCTGACGCAGGCGGAGGCGGTCATCGACCTCATCGACGCCGAAACGCCCGACGCCGCCGCCAACGCCGCCGGGCAGGTAGACGGTGCGCTGCGGCGCAAAATCGAGCCGCTTTACGACGCGCTGTGCGGCATCTGCGCGCATTTTCACGCAGTCTTGGACTATCCCGACGAGGATATTGACCCGTTTCAGCTGGAAAATTTCCGAAAAACGCTGCTGGACGTGCGGCAGTCGCTCATCGCGCTGCTGTCCACCTGTGCGCGCGGGCAGCGGCTCAAAAACGGCGTGCGCGCCGTCATTCTCGGCAGCCCGAACGTCGGCAAGTCGAGCCTTCTCAACGCGCTGTGCGGCTATGACCGCGTGATCGTCACGAGCATCCCCGGCACAACGCGCGACACCGTGGAGGAATCCGTCACGCTCGGCAGGCATCTGTTCAGGCTTCTCGATACCGCCGGTATCCGCGACACGGACGATACCGTCGAGCGTCTGGGCGTCACGCGCGCCGAGCACGCCGCACAGGAGGCGGAGCTGGCGCTGCTGGTCTGCGACGGCAGCCGCGCACTAAATGATGAGGACGAACGCGCCATCCGCGCCGCGCTTTCTGCGCCGCGCGCCATCGCGCTGCTCAATAAATCGGACCTGCCGCAGTGCGTGCAGCCGTCCGACCTGCCGTTTGATCTCGTCGTACCCATCAGCGCCAAAAACGCCACGGGGCTCGACCTCTTGGAACAGGCGCTGGACCTCGCCTTCCCGGAGCACAGCGCCCCGTGCGACGGCGGCATCCTCACGAATGCCCGCCAGTCCGGCGCACTTGTCCGCGCGGGCAAGGCGATCGACTGCGTGCTCGCGTCCATGGACGCCGGGATGACGCCCGACGCGGTGCTGCTCGACGTGGAGAGCGCCATGCAGGCGCTCGGCGAGGTCACGGGACGCGTCGTGCGCGAGGACATCACAAACGAAATTTTTTCGCGCTTTTGCGTGGGTAAATGAGGCATTTTTATGATCTATCTGGACAATTCCGCCACCACCAAGCCGTGCGCCGCGTGCGTGGAGACGATGCAGCACATACTGCTGGACGCGTGGGGCAACCCCTCGTCCGTGCACCAGCTCGGCATCGACGCCGAGCGCTGCCTGCGCACGGCGCGCGGGCAGGTCGCCAAAGCGCTGGGCGCGGAGGAAGGGCGCGTCTTTTTCACCTCCGGCGGCACGGAGGCAGATAACTGGGTGATCTTCAGCACGGTCGACCGGCTGGCGAAGCGCGGCAAACATATCGTCACCACCGCCGTGGAGCACCACGCCGTGCTCCACCCGATGCAGAAATTAGAGGCGCGCGGCTTTGCGGTCACCTACCTCCAGCCGGATGAGACAGGCTTCGTCGCCGCCGAAAAATTGGAGGCGGCGCTGCGCCCGGATACGATCCTGGTGTCCGTGATGATGGTCAACAACGAAACCGGCGCGGTCATGCCCATCCGCGACATGATCCGCGCCACGCGCCGCAAAAGTCCCCTCGCGCTGTTCCATACCGACGCCGTGCAGGGCTTTTTCAAGCTGCCGTTTCAGGCAAAGACGCTCGGCGCGGACATGATCTCCATCTCTGGGCATAAAATTCACGCCGCCAAGGGCGTGGGCGCGCTGTACGTCCGCCCCGGTCTGCCGCTGCCGCCGCTGATCCTGGGCGGCGGACAGGAGCAGAATTTCCGCTCCGGCACAGAAAATCTCCCCGGCATCTGCGGCTTCGGCGCGGCGTGCGCCGCGCAGCTCCCGCGGCTTACGCAGGACATCGCCCATATGACCGCCCTGCGCGACACCTGCCGCGAAAAGCTCGCGCAAGTGCCGGGTCTGGTGCTCATCGGAAAACAAGACGCGCCGCACATCGTGAACCTCGCCCTCCCGCACCTGCGCTCACAGGGCATCATCAATTGCCTGCAAGACCGGGAAATTTACGTCTCCGCAGGCTCTGCCTGCTCGCGCGGACACCGCAGCCACGTTTTAGAAGCGATGCACCTGCCCCCCGCGACCATCGACGGCTCGATCCGCGTCTCCTTCTCGGCGGAAAACACGGAGCAGGACATCGACGCGCTGGTAGAAGCCCTGATTGCCGCCAAGCAAACCCTAAAAGGCTAAAACGCCCCCGCCCGCAAATGCAGGCGGGGGTTCGTTTTTCGTCGTAACGTAGGGGAGGAGCGAATTGAGGGAATAAGTAATAGTGAATAGTGAAGAAGTAAGTTTTTAGTCGTAATGTAGGGGAGGGGCTTGCCCCTCCCGCTTGTCGCAGATTTCGACCGCGCCGCCAGTCGAGCCGTAGGGGCGGGGTTCTGCCCCGCCCGCGCAGGATGCAATTACAAAATTGCACCGCACAATCGGCAAAAACGTAAACCGCCCCTACGGGTGCATAGCATCCCGCATTGGTGCATCCAAATTCGCAGCGTTGTACCGCGCGGGAGGGGTAGAACCCCTCCCCTACGCTGATTTGGCGGTTGTGTGCAAACGCAGGGCAGCTCAGAACGTACAACTTCTGATCTCATCAGTCGCCTCCGGCGACAGCGTCTCGCTGCGGCTCGGTCACGGCGTGGGTCTGACAGCCCACC
>CALACZ010000208.1 GCA_937890735.1 uncultured Bacillota bacterium | reverse complement strand
GCGCAAAAATGATTCGGATCATTTTCTGCGGCGGCGTGTACGTCGCAGAAAATACTACTCGCGGAGAGAAGTGTATAAATTTTGCGCTGTGCGCAAAATTTATACGCGCAACGTAGTGCAAGCCTGCTCAAACGGAAACCTGTTTCCGTTTGAAAGCGTGTCAAAAATACTTTTTTGACACGCTTTGAAGCCCGGAAAGCCTTTGCTTTCCGGGCTTCTGCCGGTGAAGGCGGCGGGTGCGTCCTGTGATGCCGGCGCACACGCCGCCGGGAGAGATCTGCCGTGCGCCGCTCCGGCAAAGCGCGGCGGCTGCAAACGCTGCCGGGCACACGGCGGCATCTGCTGACAGGGCATGGCTTTTGCGCAGGACGCCCGCTCCATGCACCTGCCGGGACTGCGCCCTTTTGTGTATGGACAACGGCATTCCTGGTTTGGAAAGCACAAAATCTCTCTGGCAACAGTATGCCCGCCGCGCACGGCGGCATACGCGGAAATTTTCGCCGTTTCTGCACAATTGACAAGCTCTGCCGAAAAGGGTAAGATGGGAGCGAAAAAGGGGCTGATACACATGACTGAAACCATCGACCTGCGCGAGCGGACGCTATCCTCGCGCGAAATTTTTGATGGAAAGATCCTGCACGTTTTTGAGGACACCGTCCGCCTGCCGGACGGGCAGACGGCGACGCGCGAATACCTGCGCCACGTCGGCGCGGTGTGCATCGTGCCGCTGCTCGAAAACGGCGACGTGCTCATCGAGCGCCAGTTCCGCTATCCCATCGGGCGCGTGGTCACGGAGATCCCGGCGGGAAAGCTCGACGCGCCCACGGAGGACCGCCTTGCGGCGGCGCAGCGCGAGCTGCATGAGGAGACGGGCGCGGCGGCAGCGTCGTGGCGCAGCCTTGGGCTGTTCCAGCCCGCGTGCGCGTATTCGGATGAGACGATCGAGATGTTCCTCGCCGAAGGGCTGACGTTCGGCGAGCAGAAGCTGGATGCGGACGAATTTTTGCAGCTCGACCGCGTGCCGCTGGACGCGCTCGTGCGCGACATTCTGGACGGCAAAATTCTGGACGCGAAAACGCAGACCGCCATCCTCAAAACCAAGCTCCTTCTGGAGCAGGACGGGCGCGTATGAGACGGGAACAGCTTTTTCTCTCCACCATCGCGGACGATGCGGCACAGGTCGCGCAGGAGTTTGGGCTCGGCGTGGAGCTGGCACAGTTCTGCCTTGCGGAAAATATGGACGCGACCCCGCCGGATGTGCAGGCGAGCCTGGACGCGTCACTCGAAGTGCCGCGCCGGGTGTTCCACGCGCCGTTTGCGGAGCTGTGCCCCGCCGCCATCGACCCGCTCGTGCGCGCAGTGACGCGGCAGCGCTTTTTGCAGGCGGCGGCGCTGGCAAAACGCTATGGCGCGGAGAAAATGGTGGTGCATTCGGGCTTTATCCCGCTTGTTTACTACCCGGAGTGGTTCGCGCCGCAGTCAGCGGCGTTCTGGCGGGACTTTCTGGTTGATATGGACGGGCTGACGCTTTGCGTCGAAAATGTGATGGAGACATCGCCGGACGCGCTGCGGCAGATCGCGGAGCAGGTGGACGATCCGCGCCTGCGCATCTGCCTTGACGTGGGGCACGCGTTCTGCCAGAGCGGCGACCTTGCGCCGTGGCTGGACGCGCTTGCGCCGTACATTTCCCATGTGCACCTGCACAACAATCACGGCTCGTTTGACGAGCATCTGGCGCTGTACGACGGCGCGCTCGATATGGCGGCGGTCATCCGGCAGTTGGAGGCGCTTGCGCCGCAGGCGACGTATACCTTGGAGGTGCGCCCGGCGCGCGCGTCGGTCGAGTGGCTTTTGAAGGAAGGACTTTTATCATGAATCGGGACGCATTTTCCGCGCGGCTCGCCGCCATCCGCCCGGCGGACGCGGCGGCGATGGATGCCGCCCGGCGGCGGCAGGCGCAGCTTGCCAAGCCGCCCGGGAGCTTGGGAAAATTGGAGGACATCTCCGTTCAGCTCGCCGGGATCACGGGTCATATTGATAATGAGATCGAAAAAACGCGCATTTACGTCCTCGCCGCCGACAACGGCGTGGTGGCGGAGGGTGTCTCCTCCGCGCCGCAGTCGGTCACGCGGCAGCAGGCGATCAACCTCACGCGCGGCGTGACGGGCGCGAGCGCCATCGCGCGCCATTTTGGCGACGAGCTGGTCGTGGTGGACGTGGGCATCGCGGAGGACTACACCTGCCCGCAGATCGTAAACCGCCGCATCGCGCGCGGCACAAACAACATCGCACGCGAGCCCGCCATGACCGTGCAGCAGGCGCTCACCGCGCTCGACACCGGCATGACGCTTGCCGCGCAGGCAAAGCGCGACGGCGTGACGGCGCTGGGCGTGGGCGAGATGGGCATCGGCAACACGACCACCTCGGCGGCGGTGCTGATGGCGCTCACGGGCTGCGCGTCGGAGGACGCGGTCGGGCGCGGCGGCGGCGTGACGGATGAAGCGTTCGCGCGCAAACGCGCCGTCGTAGCCGGGGCGCTGGCGAATTTGCGCCCGGACGCAAACGACGCGGTGGATGTCCTCGCCAAGGTCGGCGGGTTCGACCTCGCGGCGATGGCGGGCGTGTTCCTCGGCGCGGCGGAGAGCCGCCTGCCGGTGGTGATCGACGGGTTCATCTCCGTGGTGGCGGCGCTGTGCGCCGTGCGGCTGTGCCCGGCGGCGCGGGACTTTTTATTCTCGTCGCACGGCTCCTACGAGCGCGGGTATGCTGTTGCCGCGCGGGCGCTTTCGCTCACGCCGGTGCTGGCGCTGGAGATGCGCCTGGGCGAGGGCAGCGGCTGCCCGCTGGGCTTCCGCGTGTTGGAGGCGGCGTGCGCGGCGATGAACGGCATGGCGACATTTGAGGACGCGCGGATCGACGACGGCTATCTTGCCCCCATCCGCAAAAAGGATTGCTTTCGTAACCGCTGATCCAATCGCCTGCGGTCATCAGCGGATCTTTTGCCCCAACTGTGCAGTTTGAAAAACGCGAAATACACAAAGTATTCCTGCGCTTTCCAAACTTTCATTTGAGCCAAAATCTCTCGCTGATGGCTCTTGTCAATTGAATCAGAGGTTACTTTACGATATGAATGTATTTTTAGCTGGCGGCTCGAAAAGCGGAAAATCCATGCTCGCGCAGCGCATTGCGCGCGCGATGCAGCCGGGGCGACCGCACTATTATCTTGCCACGATGATCCCGCACGACGCGGAGGACGACGCGCGCATCGCGCGCCACCGCGCCGAGCGCGCGGGCTGGGGCTTTGAGACGGTGGAGTGCGGGGTGAACATCCTCGCCGCGCTGGAAAAAGCCGACCCGCAGGGCGTGTTTTTGCTGGACAGCGTGACGGCGTTACTCTCCAACGAGATGTTCCGCGCGGACGGCACGATGGACGAAGATGCCGGGGCGCGCCTGGCGCGCGAGCTGACGGAATTTGCGGAAAAAACGGGCAATTGCGTGTTTGTCTGCGACAATTTGTTTGCCGACGCCGGCGCGTATGGCGACTGGACCGAGCGCTACCGGCAGGCGCTGGGCGAGATCGGCGCGGCGCTGTGCCGCGTGTGCGAGGCGGCGGGCGAGGTCTGCTGCGGCGTGCCGGTTTGGCACAAGGGAGGATGGGCAGAATGAAAAAACAGTGGCGCGCGCTGTGCATGGCGTGGGGGATGTTCTGCATCGTCCCGTGCCCTGACCGCCGGTGGGACGAGGCGGCGCGGAGCTGGATGATCGTCTGGTTTCCGCTCGTGGGGCTGCTGGTGGGCGGCGTGTGGCGGCTGCTGGCGCTGCTGTCCGGCTCGATGCTCGCGGCGGCGCTGCTCTGCGCCGCGCCGTTCGTCATGACCGGCTTTTTGCATCTGGACGGCTACATGGACTGCTGCGACGCGATTTTATCCCGCCGGGAGCTCGCCGTGCGGCAGAAAATTCTCAAGGACTCGCACGTCGGCGCGTTCGCCGTGATCGGGTTGGCAATTTTATGTTTGCTGCAATTCGCGGCGTTCTGCACGCTGGATGTGCAAAACAGCACATGGGCGCTGCTGCTCCTGCCGGTGTGTACGCGCGCCGTGGCGGGGCTGTGCGTGAGCACGATGCGCCCCATGGGCACGAGCCAGTACGGCGGCGATTTTGCACGCGAGAAAAAAACGCCGCAATGCGTGTGCCTTGCGCTGTGGCTCGCGGCGGCGCTCGCCGCGGGGTGGCTTCTGTGCGGCATTCGCGCGCTCGCGCTCGGCGCGGGAGCGCTGTGCGTGTGGCTCGCGGCGCTGTATGGCAAGCGGCAGCTCGGCGGGATGTCCGGCGACGTGTCCGGCTTTGCGCTGACGCTCGGGGAGCTCGCGGGCGTGCTGTGTTTGTGCGCATTTTAAGGAGGAGAACCGATGACCCTGATCGTAGGCGGCGCGTATCAAAATAAGCGCGCCTTTGCCATGGAGCGTTTCGGGCTTGTGCCGGAGGATTTTTGCGACTGTCAGGTCTCAGAACCCGATTGTTCCAAACGGGTGCTGTGCCACTTGGAGCAATATGTGCTGCGCTGTGTGCGCGAGGGACGGGACGAGGCGGCGCTGCTGGATGAACCTTCCCTCGGCGGCAAAATTTTGATTTTTGACGATATTTCCTGCGGCGTTGTGCCGCTGGACGCGGAAACGCGTGCGTGGCGCGAACGCTCTGGGCGGCTGGCGGCGGCGCTGGCGCAGCGGGCGGACGAGGTCTGGCGCGTGTTTTTCGGATTCGGCGAACGCCTGAAATAAGTCGGAAAAAGCATCCGCTTGCATAAATCGCGCGGATATGTTACACTGCTGTAAACATTGTAATATTTATGTGTGGAACTTCCGAAGGGAGGCTCATATCAATGAAGAAAAAGCTGCTTGCCATTTTGCTGGCAGTGGGCGTTTTGCTCACGCTCTGCCCCGCGGCGCTTGCCGCGGATGTTCCGGCGGACGCGATCGCGGGCGCGCAGAAGTATCTTTTGGAGTCGCTGCCGCGCGGCACATCCGGCGGCGCGGCGGACCATGTGATGTTCACGCTCGTGCGCAGCGGCGCAGCGCTCCCGGAGGGGTATGCGCTGCAATATTACGAGAGCGTGACGGCGGAGCTGGCGGAGAACGGCAGCCCCGCCGGGCGCGGGCGCTCCGGCGAATTTGCCAGGGCGGCGCTGGCGCTGCGCGCCATGGGGAAAGACCCCACGAACGTCTGCGGGCAGGATCTTCTGACCGCGCTGGCGGATTTTGACGCGTGCGCGCAGACGGGTCTGCCGGGCGTTCTGACGGCGTTGCGCACGCTCGACTGCGCGGACTACGACATCCCGTCGGTGGATGGCGTGGCAACACCCGCGACGCGGGAGCTGTATCTCAGCACGATCCTCAACGCGCAGCTGCCCGACGGCGGCTGGGCGCTGCACGGCGGCAAGGCGGACGCGGCGACGACCGCGTCGGTCTTGCAGGCGCTCGCGCGCTACCGCGACCAGCAGCAGGTGGCGAATGCCGTTGCGCTGGGCGTGGAGCGGCTGTCCGCGCTTCAGGAGGCTGACGGCGGCTACACCGCCTGGGCTGTCCCGTCGTCCGAGCCGACGGCGCAGGTCCTGCTCGCGCTGTGCGCACTGGATATTGCCGTCGATGACGACCGCTTTACGAAAAACGGCGCGACCGCGCTCGACAAGCTCCTGACGTATCAGGACGAATCCGGCGGCTTTTTGGGCACGCTCCACGCCAGCGTGACCGCGACGTATCAGGCACTTCAGGCTCTGTGCGCCGTGCAGCGCGCGCAGAGCGGCGAGGCGGAGCTGTACGATCTGCGCGACGTGGAGCTGGCTGCCGAGCCGGAGCTTGCCTCCGGCGTCAAGGCGGCGCAGCTTCAGAAAAACGGCGCGGTCTTTTCCGATACCGAGCAGCATGAAAACCGCGACGCCATCAGCATCCTCGGCTCGTTCGGCATCATCAGCGGCGTTGGAAACGGGCGCTTCAGCCCCGACAGCACCATGACGCGCGCGCAGTTCGCCAAGATCGTCGTGTGCGCGCTGGGGCTGGAGGCGGAGTACCGCGGCACATTTGCCGACGTTGCCGAGAGCGCGTGGTACGCCCCGTATGTGGATACGGCGGCGGCATACGGCATTGTAAGCGGCGTGGGCGACGGCAATTTTAACCCCGACAGCAGCATCACCCGGCAGGAGGCTGCCGTGATGCTCGCGCGTGCGGCGGCGCTGTGCGGCTTTGACACCGCCGTAGAGGACGTCTCCGCCGTGCCGGAGGCGGTGTCCGACTGGGCGAAGAGCGGCGTTGCGTTCTGCCTGCAAAGCTCTGTTATGACCACAACGCAGGCGCAGCAGCCGACCACTGCCGTGCTGCGCTGCGAGGTCGCGCAGATGCTCTGCAATCTGCTGATGCAGACGGCTATTTTGAGGTTCTGAAGTTTTAAGGAGAATAATTCATGAAAAAACGCATTTTTGCGGCGCTTTGCGCCATTCTTCTGATCCTCAGCCTGACCGCGTGCGCCGCGAAAAAGACGACCTGCACGCTGACCATCGCCTGCGAAACGGCGCTGTCCGGCAGTGAGCTGGACGCGCAGACCGCGGCGGCGCTGCCATCTGACGGGTATCTTCTCCCGGCGACCGAGGTCGAATTTACCGACGGCGAGAGCGTGCTGGACGTTTTGCAGCGCGCCGCGCAGGCGGAAAACCTGACGCTCGACGTGGTGGACGGCGAATATCCGTATGTAAACGGCATCGGCGTGCTCGCGGGCGGCAGCGCCGGGGCGATGTCCGGGTGGCTGTTCAGCGTCAACGGCGAGTACCCGTCTGTGGGCGTCGCCGATAGAAAGGTGCAGGCGGGCGACGCCATCGTCTTTTCCTACACCTGCGACGGCGGGGCAGATCTCGGCATCACATGGTAAGCCATCTCAAAAACTGAATCGCGCCGGTGTGAATTTGCTCTTTACACCGGCGTGTTTTGTGCTAAAATAGAGACAAACACCATAATTGGAAAAATTACGGGAGGAACGACATATATGGATACTTTTGATGTTGTGGTCCTGGGCGGCGGTCCGGGCGGCTATCTGTGCGCCGAGCGCGCAGCGCAGGGCGGTCTGACGGCGGCGGTCGTGGAGCAGCGGGCGCTGGGCGGAACGTGCCTGAACGAGGGCTGCGTCCCCACCAAGAGCCTTTTGTACTGTGCCAAGCAGTACGCCGCCGCGCAGCATGGCGCGGATTACGGCGTGCACGCGGAAAACGTCTCGTTTGACCACGCGGCGGTCATCGACCGCAAGAACAAGGTCGTCAAAACGCTCGTCTCCGGCGTGGGCTTTACGATGAAGTCCAACAAGGTCAAGGTCTACACCGCCACCGCGAAGGTCCTCGGCAAAAACGCCGCGGGGCTGTTTGAGGTGGATGCAGGCGGTACGACCATCGCCGGTAAGCACCTCGTCGTCGCCACCGGCTCGGTCGCGTCCGTGCCGCCCATTCCGGGTGTAAAGGAAGGGCTCGCCTCCGGCTTTGTGATGACGAACCGCGAGATCCTCGACCTGCGCGAAGTGCCCAAGACGCTCGTGTGCATCGGCGGCGGCGTGATCGGTCTGGAAATGGCGTGCTATTTTGCCACCATCGGCGTGAAGGTCATCGTGATCGAAATGATGTCCAAGATCGCAGGACCGACCGACCCCGAAATTTGCGACATCCTCATGAAAACCTATAAAAAGCTCGGCATGGAGTTCTATCTGAATGCGGGCGTGAAGAAGGTCGAAGAAGGCAGCGTCACCTATGAGGACGCGTCGGGTCTGCACACCGTGGCGTGTGACCGCGTGCTGCTCTCCGCCGGTCGCCGCGCGAACATCGAGGGGCTGGACCTGGAGGAGAAGCTGGGCGTCGCCACCGAGCGCGGCAAGGTCCTGACCGACGAGCACCTGTGCACGAACGTGGAGGGCGTGTACGCCGTGGGCGACTGCAACGGCAAGCTCATGCTTGCGCACACCGCCTACCGGGAAGCAGAGGTCGCCGTGAACCATATGCGCGGCATCAAGGATCACATCGACTACAGCATCATCCCCTCCGTCATCTACACGACCCCCGAGGTCGCCTGCGTCGGCGAGACCGAGCAGAGCGCGAAGGACAAGGGTCTGGACGTGAAGGTCGTCAAAGCGCCCATGATGGCGTCTGGTCGCTATGTCGCCGAAAACCTGAAGGGCGACGGCTTCTGCAAGCTCATCTATGACGTGAAGAAGCGCGAGCTCGTCGGCGTGCACATCATCGGCAGCTATGCCTCCGAGATGATCTACGGCGCGGCGGCGATGGTCTACTCCAAGCTGCCCGTGCAGCACCTGGACAAGATCGTGTTCCCGCACCCCACCGTCAGCGAGGTCATTCGGGAAGCGCTGTTTATGCTGTAAAGCTAAAAAATTGCCCGTTCCAAACGGAACGGGCAATTTTTTACGCCTCTCTGGTCAATTTGTGAATCCAGTGATAGCGGTTGACGCGGATGGCGTTGGGGACGCATTTGAAGAACTGGTCGGCGTTGAGGCAGATCGCCACGACGATGGCGGGCGCTTTCCACACGAACGCCGCCAGATACGACACCGGCAGCACGATGCCCCAGATCGAAATGAGATCGAGGATCACGGGGAACTTTGTATCGCCGCCGCCGCGCAGGATGCCCATGCTCGCGGGCATCTGGTACGACATCGTAAACACCACCGCGCATTGCAGCAGCAAAAACTGCTCCGCCAGCGCGTGCGTCGTGTCAGACAGCTTATAAAGCGACAGCAGCGGCGTGCGGATGACGAGCAGAATGAGCGCCAGCGTCAGCCCCGTGGCAAGGTAGATCGCCTGCATGGTGTGCACACTCTGGTGCAGCGCGGCGTCGTCCGCGCCAGAGCCGATCTGCTTGGCGATGAGGATGCTCGACGCTGTCGCCGCGCCGACTGCCGCGACCTTCAGCAGCAGGAAGATCGTGGACGAGATGGAATACGCCGCCACGGCGTTGTCGTTCATGTGCCCCAAAATCGCGGTCTGCAAACAGTTGGACGCGCCCCACATCGCGCCTTGCAGCACAATGGGCAGAGCGACCTTGCCGTAATCGTGGGCGAGCTCGCCGCCGCGCTGCAAAAGCCCGCGCAGGCGCAGGGCAAGGCGCTTATCGTGCACGAGCACATACAACGCCACAATGAAAAATTCCAGCACGCGCGCGGTGAGCGTGCCGATGGCAGCGCCGCGCACGCCCAGCTCCGGCGCGCCGAGGTTGCCGCCGATGAGCAGATAGTTGATGCAGCAGTTCACCACCAGCGACACCACCGACACCCGCAGCGCGAGCTGCACGTTTTCAACGCTGCGCATCGCGCCGAGCAGCACGGTCGTGACGGCGAAGAACGGGTAGGAAAAGCGCAGGATGTCCAGATACCGCACGCCCTCGGCGATCATCGCATCGTCCTTGACAAACAGCGCCACGCATTGCCGCGGCGCAAAAGACGTGAGCGCGAACATCACAAGCGAAAAGATCAGCTCCAGCCGCACGCCGATGGCGGTCAGCCGCCGGATGGGCTCGGTGCGCTTCTGCCCCCAATACTGCCCCGCCAGCACGATCAGCGCGTTGGAGATGGCAAAGGCGATCTGCTGGACAAAAAACTGGATCTGGTTGACCGCCGCCACGCCGGAGAGCGAAATTTCGGAGTATGAACCGATCATGACGTTGTCCGCCAGATTCACGCACAGCACGACCGCCTGCTCCAGCATCAGCGCGCCCGACAGCGCCAGAAAGCTGCGGTAAAACGCCTTGTCACGCACAAAAAAGTTCCGCATGATAAATCCCTCTTTGAAAAATGGGAGCGGCGAACGCCGCTCCCATTCGGAGTATGTGTGAATTACTTCACGCCCATCAGAAGCTCCATGACGTACATCTCGAGCTTCTCGAAGTTCTGCTCCTTCACGCAGGCAGCCTGGAACGCATAGTCAAAGTGCTTGACCTTGTCCAGCAGCAGCTCAAAGATGCGCTTGGAGTTGATGAGGTGACGATAGCAGTCCTCATCGGGCTGGGTACGCATCGCCTTGACGTCCAGACCGACGCACTCGAAGTTGCCGCGGTCGCCGTAGTTGTTTTCGTACAGGACCTTGACCTGGTTGAACGCGTTGCGCAGGTTGTCAACGCCGAAGGACTTATCCTGGTCATAGCGGCAGCCGTTCTGGTCGTTGAGGTGAACGCCCCACAGCTTGTTGAGCGCCAGGGCGAAGCCCATGTCGTTGGCGGGATCAAGACCGGCAAGGATGGAGTGCGCGGACTCGATGCAAAGACCAACACGGCTGGGATCGACGGTGTAAGCACCGATCGCCAGAGCGTGACCGGCAGTGCCGCAGATGGAGCGGTCGATGGGCTCATTGGGCTTCGGCTCGACGAGGATCAGCGCATCGTCACGATAGGTCAGGATGTCGTTGAACGCGTCGCGCAGCTGGAGGGTCATCTCGACGGGGTTCTTGCCTTCGGCGCAGAGGGTGCCTTCACGGGCCAGCCACAGCTGGATCTTCTTGGTGCCGAGCGCCTTGGCGATGTCGCAGGAGCGGCGGGCACGCCACTGGGCGAATTCGCGGTCTTCCTTGCGGGAAGCGGTGAAGCCGCCGTCATTCGTGCGCTTGTCGAACCACAGACGCGGAGCGACGAACTCTGCGAACAGACCGTACTTGTCGAGCATCGCCTTGACGTCCTTGGCGTAGTCGATGATCTGCTTCTCGGTCATGTTGTTCATGTCGGGAACAGCGTCGTCGTCATGGAACTGCATGCCGGACATACCGATCTCGGCATACTTCTTCATCTTCTCTTCCAGGGGGATGCTCTTGCGGTGACCCGGACCAAAGGTCTCATTGCCCTCGTGGACGTTCCACGGACCGGCGGTAAAACGGAATGTAGCCATAATCATTACCTCTTTCGTTTTAGTTAGTATGGTTTATGGTGTATGCTCCGGGGTGACGGACAAAGTTGTCACGCTCCCAGTGTTTCTGTTATCACTATGCCGCAAAAACGGTTTATTTTCCAGAGGAAACTTGCCTTTGACAAATGACAATCTTGCACTTTTCTGCTTTTTGATACATTTCATAATTTTGATGCCCGCTTCTTGTGCACATTGCATCAAGATTCCCAGCCCTCCGCGTCCGGGAAGTGGAGCTGCGCAAAGGCGGCGATATGCTCCAGGCACGCCGCAGCGTCCGCCGCCTGCTGCGAGGGGACGCTCTGCGCGTGCAGCGGCAGCGACTGGATGGCATTCTGCCGGTGCGCGCCGGGCGTGCAGCCGAAGCGCTCGGCAAACATCCGCTTCATATACTTGGGGTCGGAAAAGCCGCTGGCGAGGCTCACATCGCTCAGGCACATATCGGTCGTCTCAATGAGCTTGCGCGCCTTTTCAAAGCGGAGGTTGTTGAGGTACTGCTGAAAGGTCATGTTGAGGTTGTCGCGGATAAAATGGGAGAGATAGGTCGTGGTGATGTTCTCCTGCTCCGCCAGCTCCTCGAGCGTCAGGCGCTCGGTGCAGTGCGTGTCCATATACTCGGTGATGCGCTGGATACGCGCCATTTTTTTGCCGTGCGCCTGATACGCCGTCTCGTTGAGATAGCGGTAGGGGATGAGCGCGAGGAGCTGGTGCAGCAGCGTACACACGTCGCACAGCACCTGCAAACGGTCGGCGCTGTCGGGCGTAAAATAATCGCGCATGGTGATGAGAATCTGCCGCGCGAGCGCTTTTTGCTGCTGCGCGGTCAGAAATTCCGAGGCGTCGTTGCCCGAAAGCTCGAGATTGCGCAGCGGGCGGATATAGTCGCGGCAGAAGTGGCTTGCGATCTGGATATAGGCGATGCGCACGCCCTGCGGGTCGGTGGAGGAAATTTCGTGCGGCTCGCCGGGGCTGAAGAGCAGGATCGCACCCTCGCCCGCGTGGAACACATGGTCGCGCGCCCACACGTCCGCCTCGCCCTCCAGAACGAGGCAGATCTCCAGCGCCTGATGAATATGCGGATTGCGGTAGCCGATCTGTGTGACGCTCATGGTGACATGGTTCAGCCGGGAAAATGACAAAACTTCAAATTCGTCCATCTGGGGCATGGGGTCACTTCCTTTCCTCCTTGGTTACCTGATCATTTTTCTGGTTTTTCGGGGTAAATCGCTCATATTTTTTCTCATAATGCCGCCCCCAGCGCTCCGGGGTGCGCAGCAGCAGCCGCAGCACGCCGCCGCCGAGCAGCGCGATCAAAAGCGCCAGCGGGATGACCCACCACGTCAGCGCGGCGAACGGGTCGGTCTGCGCGGGCGCGTCTGTCTCCGGCGCGTCCTCCGCCGCCAGCGCCGGCAGCGCCAGCGCTGCAAGCAGCAGCAGCGCCAGAAAGACCGCCAGCGCGCGGCACAGGTCGGAACGGTGCGTCATATTGATCCCTCCGTCGGACAATCTTGCTATTATCATACAGGAAGATGGCGAAATAATCAAGAAAGAATCGCTGGCACAAGTATCCCTTCGGGTGCATATAGTATCGTGTAGCGGAACACTTGCAGACAGATGTCACAGACACTACACAATCAAGCTCCAAGGAGTGATCGCATGAGTAATTGTAACAACTACACCACCACCGGCACGCAGGTGTGCGCCTGCCAGCAGGAGGAGCAGCCCGGCGCGTGCAGCGCGCGTCCGCCGCAAAACGCCTGCGGCTGCGCGCAGCAGACCGCCGCCGACACAGCCGTCGCGCAGACCGACGAGACGAACAACTGCGCCTGCCGCGACTCGCTGGCGACCGCGCTGCGCCTTTTGTGCTCCGGCGACCTGGCGGGGCTGGTCGATTTTAACCGCTTCGCCTTCATCGGCAGAAATTTCCTCATCGGCACATACCGTACCTGCCCCTGCGGCGAGACGGGCGTGTACGACAATCTTGCCGACACGCTCACCGGCTCGTTCAACCGCTTCACCCCCTGTTCGTGCGACCTGATCGACATTTCCGGCACGGTCTACGACGATACGCCGCTGGCAAATCCCGATCTGGTCTCCACGCTTTTCACGACGCTCAGTGATAACCTCGACGGCACGACCGGCACGGAGGGCGTCGTAACGGCGCTCACCGCGCTTGCCGACCGGCTCGACCCCGCGAGCGCGAACTTCCGCGCGGACCTTCAGGCGGCGTTTTTGCCGCTGCTCGGCGGCTGCTCGTGCCCGCAGGTCACGGTGGACGAAGTGTCGCTGTGCGCGCTCAGCGCCATCGCCTTCGACGCCGCCGGCAGCGGCACGGTGCAGGAGGCGAATTATCAGGCGCTCAAGCAGATCCTGCTCCAGATGCTGCGCCCGAAATGTCCGCCGCCCTGCCCGCCGTGTACGCCGCCGAAGCCGCAGCCGTGCCAGATCCCGTGCGGCTGCAAAAATACAGGCATCCTTGCCTCGCTCGACCGCTGCGGCATGGTGCAGGCGCTCTCGCTCACGGCAGGACCGCTGCTGCTGACGGACGCGACGCTGCTCGGCGCGATCGGCAGCGCGCTCATCCTGGCAAATGACGCCGCCCGCCGCATCTATTACGTCTGCGCCGAGGACGTGGAGTTTATCGGGTAAGCAAACCGGGAGGGGCGACCCTCCCGGGATTTTTTAGTAAAGAGTGAATAGTGAATAGCGAAGAGGTATTATTTCGCCGTAACGTAGGGGAGGGGCGGGATAGGTAAGAAGTAATAGTGAATAGTGAAGAGGTAATTATTTGCCGTAGGGGCGGGGTTCTACCCCGCCCGTGCAGGACAATGTTGTGATTTTTGACGCACCGGGGCGGAATGGGACGCACTAACCAAAGCCTTCCCCTTGAGATGCGAATCAATAGTTGAATTGCAAAATTAAAGCAGCGAATGCTAGTGCGG
>CALACZ010000207.1 GCA_937890735.1 uncultured Bacillota bacterium | reverse complement strand
AACGGGAGGGCTTTTCCCATATTCAGAGCCAATGGCTTCCCCTCGGGGGGAAGCTGTCGGCGCAGCCGACTGATGAGGGGGAGGCTCAAGGTTATTGAGCTGCCGCCACGTTTCGTCGCAACGTTGGGGAGGGGCGAATTGAGGCAAGAAGTAATAGTGAATAAGTAATTATTTTGCGTAGGGGCGGGGTTCTGCCCCGCCCGCTGGTATGCAGAAGGTAAAATTGTACCCCGCCAGACTGGCACGCACCCCATGCCTTCCCCTGGGGGAAGGTGCCCCGAAGGGGCGGATGAGGGTCGGGGAGCACTGGCAGATAGCTTTGCAGTTTCAGCTATCCGTGAGTGCTCCCCGACCCTCATCAGTCTGCTCCGCTACGCTCCGCAGCCAGCTTCCCCCAGGGGAAGCCATTGGGACTTCTGCGAATCGCCCCTGCCGCAAAAAACGGCGGGAGGGGCATCCCCTCCCGCCTGCTGCTTAATCCAAAAACTCCATCGGATCGACCGACACCCCATTCCTCGTCACCGCGAAATGCAGATGCGGCTCCTGCGCGATCTCCAGCATCGCCGTCGCGCCCACCGCGCCGATCGTCTGCCCGGCGCTCACGCGCTGCCCGACCGTCACCGCCGGCATCGCCGCCAGATTCTGATAGCGCGTCGTGTAGCCGTCCTCGTGCGCGATCGTCACCGTCGTGCCGAAATACTCGTCGTCATACACCGCGCTCACCGTCCCGGCGCACGCCGCCATCACCGGCTCGCCCGCCATCGCGGCGAGATCCATCCCGTCGTGCGTCCGCCAGTCGTGCGTCGTCTCGTTCCAGCTCAGCGCCTCCATGCTGTACGCGTGCGTCTGCGTGCCCGACACCGGCCAGACCCGCACCGCCGCCGCCTGCGCGCGCACCTCCTCGTCGCGGCTCATCGCCGCCGTCTCCTGCGCCGCTTCCTCCCGCGACGTCGTGTCCGCCGTCTGCTGCGCAGGCTTCTGCGCCGTCTGCGGAACAGCCGCCTGCGTCTGCACCGACAGCGCCGGCTCTTGCAGCGCGTTTTTTTCCGCGATCGCGCCGGACACAAATACATAGCCCGAAATCCCCACTGCCGCAAGGCAGAGGAACAGGACTATGTAATAGCCCTTTTCCCGCAGGAACTTCCGAACCGACCCGTTTTTTCGGTTTTCATTGTTCTGCATAAAATGCACCTCCGCAGATGAGTATTGCCCATTCTGCGGAGGTTAAACATTTTTTGGGAATTTTTATGCCTGCTCGGGGAAAAATCGCTCCTGAAAATACTTGAGGATGCTGCTGCGCGTGACGATGCCGATGAACGCGCCCTTGTCGTCCACCACGGGCACAAAGTTCTGCTCCGCCGCCACGCTGAGCAGGTCCTCCACGCGCGTATCGACGCGCACGGGCTGGATCTTGCGCCGCGGCTGGATCTCGCTGATGCCGTGCTGCTCGGTCTGCCGCAGGTCCATCACGCACAGCCGCTTGACCGCCCACAAAAGGTCGCCCTCGGTCAGAACGCCGCAGTACCCGCCCGCGCGGTCGAGAATCGGCAGCGCCGTAAAGCCGGAAGCCTCCATCCGCCCCATCGCCTCGCGGATGGTATCGTCCGCGTCCACATACGCGCACATCGCCTTGGGGGTCAGAAAAAACAAAATGTTCATGCCGTTTCCTCCTATTTTCCAGTATACCATTTCAAATTTCAAAAGGCATGACCAAATTGTAAATATCCGAAATTCCCCGCCCGCGAAGCGCCGCGCTCCAAGCCTCCCCCCTCAGGGGCAGGCTTCGCCCCCCCAAGGCTTCCCCCTGGGGGGAAGCTGTCGCCGCAGGCGACTGATGAGGGGAAGAGTCCTTATTTCTGAGC
>CALACZ010000206.1 GCA_937890735.1 uncultured Bacillota bacterium | reverse complement strand
GACGGATGAGGCGAAGGGCGGGTACGTTTTGAGCTGTTGCCACGTTTCGGCTCAAAAACGCGCAGCAGCACAAAAATAAGAACCCTTCCCCTCATCAGTCGGCTTCGCCGACAGCTTCCCCCCCGAGGGGAAGCCATTGGGATGCGCAAACCATACATCATTCAGAAAATCGTATGCCAGCAGGCACACATCCTCTCAGAAGAAGAGGCTGTGTGCCTTATTTTTTCAGGAGGTATTTATGGACTTACAGACATTTTTTACGGAAAATCCCCGCGCGGCGATCGCGTTTTCGGGTGGGGTTGACTCGGCGTACCTGCTGTACGCGGCGGCGCGCGCGGGAGCGGACGTGTGCGCGTACTATGTGCAGGCGGAGTTCCAGCCCGCCTTTGAGCGGCGGGACGCCGAGCGGCTGGCGCGGGACGTGGGCGCGCGGCTGCGCGTGCTGGAGGTCTCGGCGCTTTGCGCACCCGGCGTGCGCGAAAACCCGCCGGAGCGGTGTTATTTCTGCAAAAAAGCGATTTTTACCGCCATTTCCGCCGCCGCGCGGGAGGACGGCCACACCCTCCTGCTCGACGGGACGAACGCGTCGGACAGCGCCGCCGACCGCCCCGGAATGCGCGCCCTGCGCGAACTCTCCGTCCGCTCGCCGCTGCGCGAATGCGCGCTGACGAAGGCGGAAATTCGGGAATTGTCCCGCGCCGCGGGGCTGTTCACCTGGGACAAGCCCGCCTACGCCTGCCTTGCCACGCGCATCCCGGCGGGTGAGGTCATCACGCCAGAAAAGCTCGCCGCGACGGAGCGGGCGGAGGACTATTTATTTTCGCTCGGCTTTACGGACTTCCGCGTGCGCTACGCCGCCGGTGCGGCAAAGATCCAACTTCCGGCGGCGCAATGGGCGCGGATTGCGGAGAATCGCACGGAAATTCTGAACTATTTGCGGCAGGACTACTCTGCCGTCACACTCGATCTGGAGGTGCGGTAAATGGACGAACGGACGCTTCTGGAAGCCGTGAAACGTGGCGAGCTTTCCGTCGAGCAGGCGCTTTCGGCGCTGAAGAAAAAGCCGTTTGAGGACCTCGGCTACGCCAAGGTGGACCTGCACCGGCGCGTGCGGCAGGGCGCGGCGGAGGTCATCTACGGCGCGGGCAAAACGCCGGAGCAGATCGTGGGCATCGCCCGCGCGATGCAGGAAAACGGGCAGGAGACGATCCTCGTTACGCGCCTTGCCCCCGACGTGGCGGCGCAGGTGCAAAAAACGCTGCCGCTGCGGTATTTTGACGCGGCGCGCTGCGGCGTGCTGGGCAGCTTCCCCGCCCCCGGCGGGCTGGGCACGATCGTCATCGCCACGGGCGGCACGAGCGATCTGCCCGTCGCCGAGGAGGCGGCGCTCACGGCGCAGGCGCTCGGCAACCGCGTCACGCGCCTGTACGACGTGGGCGTGGCGGGGCTGCACCGCACGCTTTCGCATCTGGACGAAATTCAGAGCGCAAGCGTGCTCATCGCCGTCGCCGGGATGGAGGGCGCACTGGCGAGCGTGCTCGGCGGGCTTGCGGACTGTCCGGTCATCGCCGTGCCGACGAGCGTGGGCTACGGCGCGGCGTTCGGCGGCGTGGCGGCGCTGCTGTCGATGCTCAATTCGTGCGCCAGCGGCGTGTCGGTCGTGAACATCGACAACGGCTTCGGCGCGGGGTATCTCGCCAGCCGCATCAATCATATGCAAAAACGGGAGGAAACACGATGAAAACACTCTACCTGGACTGCGCGATGGGCGCGGCGGGCGATATGCTGGCGGCGGCGCTGCTGGAGCTGCTGGACGACCGCGATGCGTTCGTCGCCGAGCTGAACGCGCTGGGGCTGCCGGGCGTGGAATTTTGCGCCGAGCGGTCGGTCAAGTGCGGCATCGCGGGCACGCACCTGCGCGTGACGGTGCACGGCGAGGAAGAGGGCGAGGAGCATCCGCACGACCATGAGCACCATCATCATCACCACACGATGGCGGACATCGAAAAAATCGTGCGCGCCTGCGCGGGGCTTTCCGCGCGCGAGCAGGCGGACGTGCTGGGCGTGTACGCCCTCCTCGCGCAGGCGGAGAGCCATGTGCACGGCGAGCCGGTGGAGGAGATCCACTTCCACGAGGTCGGCGCGCTGGACGCGGTGGCGGATATTACGGCGGTGTGCTGCCTGCTGGAGCGGCTGGGCGCGGAGCAGATCGTCTGCTCGCCGGTGCACGTCGGCAGCGGGCAGGTGCGCTGCGCGCACGGCGTGCTGCCTGTCCCCGCCCCCGCCGCGGCGGAGCTGCTGCGCGGCGTGCCCATCTACGGCGGCGCGGTGCGCGGCGAGCTGTGTACGCCCACCGGCGCGGCGCTGCTGCGGCGGTTCGTCACGCGCTTCGGAGAGCTGCCCACGATGACCATGGAGCGCGTGGGGTACGGCATGGGCAAAAAGGATTTCGAGATGCCGAACTGCGTCCGCGCCATTCTGGGCGACGCAGGTGCGGACGAGACGGTCAGCGAGCTGCGCTGCAACGTGGACGATATGACGGGCGAGAGCCTCGGCTTTGCGGTCGAGCGCCTGCTGGACGCGGGCGCGCTGGACGTGTATACCGT
>CALACZ010000205.1 GCA_937890735.1 uncultured Bacillota bacterium | reverse complement strand
TCGGTGCTCCACAGCCCGACCGTGTAGATGAGCGCCAGCGGCGCAAGCGGCAGCCCCGGGAGGAACTGCGCCGCAAGGCATACGCAGCAGAGCAGCGACATCGCCAGCAGCATCTGCGGCAGAATGCAGCGCTTTGCCCGGTCGGCACGCGCCGCGAGCAGCGGCTGCGTGAGGCATGAGGTAAGCCCCGAAAGCGCCAGCAGCACCCCCACCGTCCCGGCGGGGACATTTTTTGCCAGCAGATATGTCGCGCCGAACGCCGCCGTGCCGGTCGATGCCAACCAGTGCGCAAACTGCGTCACGCCGTACCGAAGCGTCAAATTTCGCAAAGTCCCGCCGCCTTCCCGCAAAAAAGTCCGTACAGATCACTCTGTACGGACAGTATAGTGCAGTGATTTTTCGGAAGCTATCCCATTTGTGCGGAAAACTATCACGATCGTGCCATCCGGCGGAACTGCGCCGGGCTGCACCCGAAGCGCTCGCGAAAGCGCTTGCCGAAGTAGCTGCTCGACCCCAGGCAGCACGCGTAGGCGATCTGCGTGACGCTTTTATCCGTTTGCAGGAGCATCCGGCACGCGTTTTGCAGGCGGCAGTCGGTCAGGTAGTCCAGCGGCGTGGTGTGCAGATGCTGCCGGAACAGGCGGAAGCACACGCGGCGGCTGACGGGCGCGGCAGCGGCGATCTGATCGATGCCGAGCGGCTCGGCAAAGCGCGTGTGGATGCAGCGCAGCATCGCCTTGAGCGGCGCGTCGGCGCTGCGGTCGCGGTGCGCGGGGCTCTGCGCTTCGCGCGCCAGCTCCCAGAGGGAGAGCCAGATCCCGGTCAGGCATTCGCGCAGCCGGAGCTCATAGCCGAACGCGCCCTCGTCCAGCTCGAACGACGCGCGCAGCGTGTCCAAAATCGCCGCCTCGCGCGGGATCTCAGGGCGCAGCGCGATCAGCTCCGCGCCGGGCGCGTCCGCGAGCGGGCGGATGTACCGTTCATGGATGCGCGTATCCGCGCCGCCGGACAGCAGCTCCGGCGCGAACAGATGCAGCAGCGTCACGGTCTCGTCGTTTGACGGCACGGCGCGCGACGTGTGCAGCACGTTTGAGCCGATGAGCCCGCCCGACCCGGCGGGAAAGCTGTGCTGCTCGTTGGGCGTGGTGTATTCCAGCGTGCCGCTTTCGATGTAAAACAGCTCCACCGGGCGGTGCCAGTGCCACGGCGCGCCGCACGACGGATAAAAGTCCAGCTCCGCCCGCGAGGCAATGTGCGGAAACTCCGCCGAAAATCCTGCCAGAAGCTCCTCCCCGCTGCTGTCGATCAGCTCGATCCCGCGCGCAATGTTCATCCCGTATCCCTCCCGCCGGTTTTGTGAACATCATACCATACGCGCCGAAAATATGCAAAATCCGTGAAAAAATATCCCCCCGGGCGGCTTGCGCGCGCGCCGCGGCTGTGAGAGAATGAGCGGGACGTCAAAAAACTTTCAGGAGACAGGACTATGAAACGAATTTTTGCGCTGCTTTTGGCGGCGATCTTACTGGTGAGCTTTGCGGCGTGCGCCGCCGCGCCGTCGCAGACGGAGCAGACTGCGCAGACAGAACAGACAGAACAGACGGAACAGACGCAGACGAAGGACAGCGTCGTCATCGCCATCGGCTCTGAGCCGGAGACGCTCGACCCCACGCAGGGCTGGGGGCACGGCAGCGCGCCGATCGTGCAGAGCACGCTGGTGAAATACACGGCGCAGCTCACGTTTGAAAACGACCTGGCGACCGACTATTCCCTCTCCGACGACGCGCTCGTCTGGACGTTTACGCTCCGCGACGACGCGTACTTTACCGACGGCACGCCCGTCACGGCGCAGGACGTCGCCTTTACGCTCGAGACCGCCAAGGCGGCGCAGGGCGCGGTGGATCTGACGTATATGGAATCCGCCGAGGCAGTGGACGAGCACACGGTGAAGATCACCCTCTCGCAGCCGACGTCCATCTTCCTCAACACGCTCGCGTCCGTCGGCATCGTGCCGGAGCACGCGTATGACGAAAATTACGGCCGCAGCCCCATCGGCTCGGGTCCCTATAAATTCGTCGAATGGCGGCCGCAGGAGCAGATCCTGTTCACCGCGAACGAGGATTACTACGGCGGCGCGCCCGCTATTAAGAATGTAGCGGTCGTGTTTATGTCGGAGGACGCGGCGCTTGCCGCCGTGCAGGCGGGTCAGGTGGACGTCGCCTACTCCACCGCCACGCTCGGCAAAACGCAGGTCGCGGGCTACCATGTGGAGGCGATCAAATCCGCCGACAACCGCGGCTTCACGCTGCCCGTCCTGCCCGATACGGGCGAGACGACGGAATCGGGCGCGCCCATCGGCAACAATGTGACGTGCAACCTGGAAATTCGGCAGGCGATCGCCTATGCCATCGACCGGCAGCAGATCGCGGACACCGTGCTGAACGGTTTTGGTCGTCCGGCGTATTCCGAAAACGACTCCATGCCGTGGAACAATCCCGAGGTCAAGATCGACACCGACGTCGAGTGCGCCAAACAGCTGCTGGCGGACGCCGGCTGGGCGGACACCGACGGCGACGGCATCGTGGAAAAGGACGGGCTGAAGGCGTCGTTCCGCTGCGTGTACCCGGCGGGCGACTCCGTGCGGCAGGCGGTCGGCATGGCGGCGGCGGAGCAGGTCAAAGCCATCGGCATCGAGATCACCGTGGAGGGCATGAGCTGGGACGAGATCATGCGCGTCATGTTCTCCGAGGCGGTCGTGATGGGCTGGGGCTCGGCGAGCCCGAACGAGACGTATTACCTCTACCGCTCCGAGGGCGCGCTGCTGGATGATTTCTACAACCCCGAGGGCTACCAGAGCGCGCGGACGGACGGGTATCTGAACGACGCCATGCAGGCGCGCACGGCGGAGGAAGCCAACGAATGCTGGAAGAAGGTCCAGTGGGACGGCACGGACGGCACGTCCATGCGCGGGCAGTGCCCGTGGGTGTGGATCGTGAATCTGGATCATGTGACGTATGTGCGCGACGGTCTGTCCATCGGCGAGCAGCCCATCCACGGTCACGGCCACGGTCTGCCGCTCATCCAGAACCTGCAGGAGTGGCACTGGGACGCGGACTGACAGGATGCACCGCACCAAAAAAGCCTTCCCCTTGAGGGGAAGGTGGCGCGAAGCGCCGGATGAGGAGAAGGGTGGTACGTTTTGAGATGCTGCTACGTTTCGGCTCAAAAACGCGCGGCAGCTCAGAAATAAGGACTCTTCCCCTCATCAGTCGCCTGCGGCGACAGCTTCCCCCAAGGGGGAAGCCATGGGCTTTCGCAAACCCACCGCTGCGGTGCGCACCCATGCCTTCCCCTTGAGGGGAAGGTGGCTCGCGCAGCGAGACGGAATGAGGAGAGGGGCGGTACGTTCTGAGATGCTGCCACGTTTCGGCTCAGAAACGCGATGCAGCTCAATGATAAGAACCCTTCCCCTCATCAGTCACCTTCGGTGACAGCTTCCCCCCTCGGGGGAAGCCTTTTGTGGTTTCAGCCACAAACGATTCAAGAATGGAGATCAGCCATGAACCATACTCTTGCGCGGTTGGCGCGGATATTTTTGAAAAACTGCCTCCGCATCGCGGCGCTGTTGCTGGCGGTGAGCATCATCGCCTTTGCGCTCGTGAGCGCGTCGCCGGTCGATCCCGTGCAGCAGTATATCCTCGGGCTTGGCAGCGCCATCTCGCCGGAGCAGCGCGCGCAGATCGAATCCTACTGGGGCGCGGACACGCCGCCGGTGCAGCGCTACCTCAACTGGCTGCGCGATCTTCTGCGCGGCGACCTTGGGCAGTCGTCCATCTACCGCCGCCCTGTGGCGGATGTGATCGGCGAGCGCTTTGGCGCATCGCTGGCGCTGATGCTCTGCGCGTGGGTGCTCGCGGGCGTGATCGGCTTTGCCGCCGGGTGCGTCATGGGGATGCACAAGGACCGCGCGGCGGACAAAATTCTCAAGAAAATTTGCTACGCCCTCTCGTCCGTGCCCACGTTCTGGCTGGGGCTGCTGTTTTTGCTCATCTTCGCGGTGTGGCTGGGGTGGTTTCCCGTCGGCTTCTCCGCGCCGGTGGGCGTTTTGAGCGAAAACGTCACGTTTTGGCAAAAGCTCCACCATCTGCTGCTGCCCGCGCTGACCTTGAGCCTGACCTCGTTTGCAAACATCGCGCTGCACACGCGGCAGAAGCTCGTGGAGGTGCTTTCGAGTGAGTACGTCCTGTTTGCACGGGCGCGGGGCGAGTCGCCGCGCGAAATTCTGCGGCGGCACGGGCTGCGCAACATCCTCATCCCGGCGCTGACGCTGCAATTCGCGTCGTTTGCCGAACTCTTCGGCGGGTCTGTGCTGGCGGAGAACGTGTTCAGCTATCCGGGTCTCGGCAGCGCCGCGGCGGCGGCGGGACTCCAGGGCGACGTGCCGCTGCTGCTGGGCATCACGCTCTTTTCCACGCTCTTTGTGTGCGTGGGCAATCTCATCGCCGATCTTCTTTACGGCGTGGTCGATCCGCGCGTGCGGGAGGTGGGGGCATGAAAAAACGCAACCGCCGGGAAAAAACGGTCCTTCTCACGATCCTCCTCGCGGCGCTGCTCGCCGCGGTGTATGCCTGCGGGCTGCTCATCCCGGATTCCGCCGTGGCGGGGAGCTTTCTGAATGCATCGCAGCCGCCGAGCCTGGCGCACCCGTTCGGCACGGACGCGCTGGGGCGCGATCTGTTTCTGCGCACGCTCAAGGGTCTGTCCGTCAGCATGACGGTGGGGCTGGCGGCGTCGGGCATCAGCGCGGTGATCGCGGTGCTCGTCGGCATCGCCGCCGCCACGGGCTCAAAGCGGCTGGACGCCGCCATCAACTGGGTCATCGACCTGGTGATGGGCGTGCCGCATATGATCCTGATCATCCTCATCTCGTTTGCGCTCGGACGCGGACTCACGGGGCTGCTCGCGGGCGTCGCCGCGACGCACTGGTGCTCGCTCGCGCGGCTCGTGCGCGGGGAGGTCTTGCAGCTTCGCGCGCAGCAGTATGTGGCGGTGTCGCGCAGGCTCGGAAAATCGGGCGGCTGGATCCTGCGGCATCACCTGCTGCCGCACCTGGCGCCGCAGTTTTTCGTCGGGCTGGTGCTGATGTTCCCGCACGCGATCCTGCACGAGGCGTCGGTGTCGTTCCTCGGCTTCGGTCTGCCGCCGGAGCAGCCGGCGATCGGCATTATTTTGTCGGAGAGTATGCGCTATCTTTCCACCGGGATGTGGTGGAGCGCGGTGCTGCCGGGGCTGACGCTCGTGGCGCTCGTGCTGCTGGCGGACAAGCTCGCCGATCACCTGCGCACGCTCATCGACCCCTACACCGCACAGGAGTGAGCTTATGGAACAGAAAAAAGAAACGCTGCTGGAAATTCATGACCTGTCGGTCAGCTTTCGGATGTACACCCGCGCGCTGGAGCAGACGCAGCTGCGCGTGATCTCGAACCTGCACCTGACGGTCTGCCCGGGGCAGATCGTGGCGATCGCCGGGTCGTCCGGGTCGGGAAAAAGTCTGCTCGCGTCGGCGATTTTGGGCATTTTGCCCGACAACGCCAGCGTGCAGGGACATCTGCATTATAAGGGGCAGGAGCTCACGCCCGCCATGCAGCAGCGCCTGCGCGGGCATGAGATCGCGCTCGTGCCGCAGTCGGTGGCGTACCTCGACCCGCTCATGAAGGTCGGCGCGCAGACGGACGGCACGCTGCGCCCGAAGCCCAGCGAAAAACGGCGAAAAATCTTCGACCGACTGCATCTGCCGCCGCAGACGCCGCAGCTCTACCCGTTCCAGCTTTCGGGCGGCATGGCGCGGCGCGTGCTGGTGTCCACCGCGCTCATCACCGACGCCGAGCTCATCATCGCCGACGAGCCGACGCCCGGCATGAGCCTCGATCAGGCGCTGGAGGCGCTGCGGATGTTCCGCGAGCTGGCGGACGCCGGCAAGGCGGTCATCCTCATCACGCACGATATTGACCTCGCCGTGGAATTTGCCGACCGCGTGGCGGTCTTTTACGCGGGCACGACCGTGGAGACCGCTCCCGCCGCCGATTTTCGCGCCGGGGAGGACGCGCTGCGCCACCCCTATTCGCGCGCGCTCTGGCGGGCGCTGCCGCAGAACGGCTTTGTGCCCATCCCGGGCTTTCAGCCCTACGCCGGGAATCTGCCCGCCGGCTGTGTGTTTGCCCCGCGCTGCCCGTATAAAACGGCGCGCTGCGAGCAGGAGCTGCCGCCCGTGCGCGAGGTGCGCGGCGGAGAAGTGAGGTGTTTTTATGGCGCTTGAGGCAAAAAACGTCTCGTTCCGCTATGGAAATCGTCAGCCGTGGGTGCTGCAAAACATATCGCTGACGCTTTCGCGCGGCGCGCGCACGGCGCTCTTTGCCCCCAGCGGCTACGGCAAAACGACGCTGGCGATGCTGCTGGCGGGGTATTTGCAGCCGACCGCGGGCGAAATTTTACTGGACGGCGCGCCGCTTCCCAAAACGGGCGTGTGCCCCGTGCAGCTCATCTGTCAGCACCCGGAACAGGCGATCAACCCGCGCTGGCGGCTGGCGCGCGTACTGGAAGAGAGCGGCGCGCTGTCGGACGCGGTGCTGGACGCGTTCGGCATCGAGCGCGCCTGGCTCACGCGCTATCCCCGCGAGCTGTCCGGCGGCGAGCTGCAAAGATTCTGCGTCGCCCGCGCCCTCATGAGCGGCGCGCAGTATCTCATTTGTGACGAGATCAGCACCATGCTGGACGTCATCACCCAGGCGCAAATTTGGAACACGGTGCTGGCGGAAGCAAAAAAACAAAACATGGCGATCCTCGCGGTGACGCATAACCGCAACCTCGCCGAGCGCATCGCAGACGAGATCATCGACCTCACAACGCTGGCATAATGCGCAGATGCCCCCGCGCCCTGTTTGCAGGCGGCTGACAGGCATCCTGCAAAAGAAAAACGGCAAAAACGTTGACAAATGCGGATTTTTTGGGTACACTATCCTCGAAATTATGCGATGACAAGGACAAGTACGGTCTTTTTCCGCGTGCAGAGAGCCGCCGGGGGGTGCGAGGCGGCCGCGGCGGGGCTGGAATATCCCCTTGGAGCAGCGCGCCGAACGGCTCTGCCAACTAAGCGCGACGGGTCTTTCCCGTTACAGAAAGGACGAGTGTCCGCCCATGCGGCGGAAATTCAGGTGGTACCGCGGTCATTTGCCGCCCTGAGCTGAGGCTTGGGGCGGCTTTTTGCTATGCACCCATAAAGCCTTCCCCATGTGGGGAAGGTGGCTCGCGCAGCGAGACGGATGAGGAGAA
>CALACZ010000204.1 GCA_937890735.1 uncultured Bacillota bacterium | reverse complement strand
ACCCTTCTCCTCATCCGTCTCGCTGCGCGAGCCACCTTCCCCTCAAGGGGAAGGCGTTGGTGCATCCAAAATCACGCCGGAGCTGCCAGGATGGGCTGAATTTGCTCCCCTTTCAGGGCGGAGCGGATCGTTTCCGGCAGGCGGGTAAAATCGGCGACGACCGAACGCGGCTTTTTCATCGCGTTATCCTGCCGCATGGGCACGAAGAAATAGTGCCCGCGCGCGAGGAGCTTGCCGATATTCTCGGCGTTGCCCGCCAGCGCGTCGTTGGTGGAGACGGCGATGACGATCGGGCGCTCGTTGCGCAGGTGCGCCTTGGCGGCAAGGGTCACGGGCGTGTCGGCAATGCCGTTTGCGAGCTTGGCGAGGGTGTTGCCCGTACACGGCGCGATGACGAGCACGTCGAGCAGCTTTTTCGGTCCGATCGGCTCTGCCTGCGCAATGGTGTGGATGATCGGCTGACCGCAGGCGGTCTCCAGCCGTGCGCGAAAATCCGCCGCTGTGCCGAAGCGGGTGTCGGTCTCATAGCTGACGGTTGACATAATCGGGATGATCTTCGTTAATTCCGCGCGCATCGCCTCCAGCTGCGTGAGCACGGCGTCGAAGGTACAAAAAGAGCCGCACATGGCAAAGCCCAGCGTACACGGTTCGTTCATACAGCCTCCTGTTCTGCGAGCGTTCGCAGGATCATGGTTTTGAGCACCTCCGCCGCAGTTTTGGGTGCGCACTTTCCCGGCAGACCGAGCGCGCGGATGCAGCGCAGATCCGGCGGCGCATTCTCGGTAAGCCCGCCGCAGCCCGACGCGAGGTCGATGACCAGACAGTCCGGGCGCAGCGCACGCAGGTGCTCTTCGCGCAGGACGGGCGCGGGGACGGTGTTGAAAATGCAGTCGTACTGCGCAAGACCGTGCAGATAGCTGCCGGTGCGGTCGGCGCGCAGTCCGGCACATTCGATGGCGGCGCGGTCGGCGGGCTTTCGCGCGCTGACGGTGACGTGGGCGTGCAGCGCGTGCAGGCGGGCGCTGAGCGCCTTTCCGATGCGCCCATAGCCGATGACAAGGCAGCGGCTGCCGCAGAGCATGACGGGCAGCTCGTGCATGGCGATCTCGATCGCGCCCTCGGCACTGGGCACGGCGTTTGCGATTGTAAGCGCTTCATCGTCCAGATAGTCGAAAACGCGCAGCCCGCGCGATTCCAGCTGCGCCCGCACGCAGGAGAGTCCGCCGCCAAATATCACAGCGCCCAGCGGTGCGCTCTGCGCGATGGCGTTGAGACTGATTCCATCGCTGCGCTGCGAGCGGACGCGCCCGTCCTGCGTCAGGGCTGGCATGGGCAGCGCCGCCGCCTGCGCGCCGTCCAGCGCGTCATACAGCCCGCCGGGTTCATCGTCCGTGCCGGGGACTTCCGCGCAGCGGACGCGAAAGCCGCTGCGCAGCAGCGCCTGCGCCAGCCACATCTGCCGCGCGTCGCCGCCGATGACGGCGATTCGTTCGATCATAAGCATCCCTTCTTTCCGCCTCATACTATGCAGCGCCCAAAGCAATTGCGAAAAAAAGCCCTGCCGCTCTGCGGCAGGGAAGAAAAAAATTACGCTCTATATATCGTGCTTCAGCCGATGAACCACTGTGTCCAGTAGCCGCCGCCTGAAATATACCCCACGCCCGTCTGCGTGAAGGACGCAGAGAGGATGTTCGCGCGGTGCGACGGGGAGTTCATCCACGCGCTGACCACGGCGGCGGGCGAGTCATAGCCCATGGCGATGTTCTCGCCGGCGTATGTATACGACACGCCAAAGGACCGCATCATGGCAAACGGCGAGCCGTAGGTCGGGCTCTCGTGTGAAAAGTAGCCGCCGGTGCGCAGATCGTCCGACTTGACGCGTGCGTAGGCGCACAGGTCGCTGTTCAGTGTGAGCGCGGGGAGCGAATACTGCGCGCGCTCGGCGTTGACGAGCGAGACGACCCGCCGCTCATAGCCGGAGACGTCCGCCGCCTGCGCGGCGGCGCTCACGCCGGTGAGAAGTGCCAGCGCGAGCAGAAGTGCATAGATCGTTCGTTTCATGGTAAGACCTCCTTCTTCTTCGTTTTAATGCAAACGCTGGCAAAATACAAGCTGTAAATCCTGCCGGGACAGGAAGTTTTCGACAAACGCGTGCAACTCTTTTCGCGCACGCTTGTGTTTTGCGGTGCGGCTGTGTTATACTGTTTGCAGCCCGCAGAGCGCGGGCAAAATGATGAGCGGAGGCGGAATGATGGAAGCACCACGCGGGTTTATTCGGGATATGCTCGACGTAAAAATGCTGATCCTGTTTGTGATGGCGGAGGCCAAATACGCCATGACGATGCAGGCGATCTACGAGGCGACATTTCAGGACGACAAGCTGAGCTATTTTGATATTGCGATCGCCGTCCCGCAGATGGTCGATACCGGGCATTTGCAGGAGGTCGAGCATGGAAAGTACCGCCTGACGCCCTTTGGGCGCGACGCGGAGAAAACCACATGGGACGGCATCCCCAAGCCGGTGCTGGATCGCGCGCGCGCCGCTGTGATCCGCTTTAACCAGAAAACGCGCCGCGAGCAGATGATCCACGCCGGCTACAGCCGCCGCGAGGGCGAGCGCGAGGAATATGCCGTCCGGCTGGATCTCGGCGACGAGATCGGCGAGCTGATGCACCTGGAGCTGACCGCCGGGAGCGAGAAGCAGGCGGAGCAGCTCAAAAAAGCGTTTGAGGAGGGTGCGGAGCTGCTGTACCGCAACATCATGGAGCAGCTTTCCGCGCGCAAAGACCATGCGGACGTATAAAAATGCAGCGCCGGTATTGCGGGCGCATCTGGAACGGCTGGGCATGACGGCGGTGGAATATTCCGATGCGACCGGCATCGACGCCGGGACACTCCGCGACCTGCTGCAAGCCAGAAAACAGAACATCAGCACGCGCAATCTCATGGTCATGGCGCGCTCATTCGGCATGGGAATGCAGGAGCTGATCGATGAGATGGCATAGCGCCACGCAGCGATTTGGCAATATCACCCTGTAAACATCTTCCTGCCGATAAGTTTTTATTGCAATTTGCACAAAATGTGGTATACTAAGACCAGGGATACCCCAATCGGTCTCCCAGCACAAAAGTGTCAGAACGAAAGGAGCGGCTATTTATGAGGTTTCAGTATTCGGAAAAGAAGGTCAGTCTGCCGGAAAACGTTCACAAGTACGCAGAAAAGAAAATTATGAAGCTCGAACGGTTCTTCGGGGATGACGCCGACGCTCTCGTCACTTTTAGCGTTGAGAAAAACCGCAACCAGGCAGAGATCACCGTCCATGCGGCAAACACCTATTTCCGCGCAAGTGAAAGCACGTCCGATATGTTCGCGTCCATCGACGCGGCGGTCGCCACCATCGAGCGGCAGATCCGCAAGAACAAGACCCGTCTTGCCCGCCGCCTGCGGCAGGATGCTTTCACGCGCACGCCGGAAGTTACGTCGTTTGCCCCCGATGAGCCGGAAGAGGGCGCGTTTGAGATCGTGCGGCAGAAGAATTTCCATATGCTGCCCATGACGCGCGACGAGGCAATCCTGCAGATGAATCTGCTGGAGCATACGTTCTTTGCCTTCCGTGACGAGGATAAGGACGGCGCGTTTGCGGTCGTTTACAAGCGCACCGACGGCGGCTACGGCTTGCTGGAGGATGCAGACTGAGTTTTTCGGCGGCGTCATGCTGCCGTAATATACCATCACTGGCAGAACTGCGCAGAGCGCCTTCGGGCGCTCTGCGTTTTTCTGCCGAAAAATGTACAGAACGTGACGAAAAACGCATTGCAAATCGTGCTGAATGCCGATATACTGGGCGTGAGATCCGAGAAAAACAGCGGAGGGAACAGAATCATGCAGCAGAAAAGCAGAACATGGACACAGTGGCTTTTGATCGCAGCGCTGGCGGTGCTGCTGGCACTGGCATATTCGCTGTTTGTGTTTCCAAATTCTTTTGCGCCGACCGGCATCAACGGCATCATGACCATGATCCAGTATCTGTTCCACATTGATCTGGGCTATCTGTCGCTGCTGGGAAACCTGCCGTTTCTGATCGTGTTCTGGAAGCGCGTGGGAAGCGAGTTTTCCGGCAAGACGCTGCTGTTTGTGGTCGTATTCTCGGTGGCAAACCTGCTGATGCGGCATTTCGATCTGGAGCGCTTCGGCTATCACACCGAAAACGGCACGTCGCTCATCCTCGGACCGATCGTCGCGGGGCTGGTCAGCGGCTTTGCCTACGGCGTGACGCTCTCGCACGGCGGCTCAACGGGCGGACTGGATATTCTCGCGGCGGCGGTGCGCAGACGTCACCCGGAGATGGATCTTGTGTGGGTGATTTTCTGCCTGAATGCGAGCGTGGCGGTCATCTCGTTTTTCGTGTACGGATATAAGTTTGAGCCGGTCATCATGTGCCTGATCTACTGCTACGTCAGCTCACAGGTCAGCGGGCATATGCTGCGGGGTCTGAAAAAGGCGCTGAAGTTTGAGGTCGTGACCGACGAGATCGAGGCGCTCTCGCAGGCATTGATGGCGCAGATGCACCACGGCGTGACGGTCGTTCCGGCGGAGGGAATGTACTCACACCAGGAGAAGAAACTGCTCATCTGCCTGGTGAACCCCCGGCAGATCGTGCAGTTTCAGGATCTTTTGCGGCAGTTTCCTGGCTCTTTTGCCTATGTTTCCGAGGTTACGGAAACAATGGGGAACTTTAAGCACATCGCCCCGGAAAATTTGCAAAAAAACGCAAAATAGGTGTTGACATTTTCGACCGATTCTGTTAGAATGTCTCTTGCGTTGACGGGGAGCTGTCACGCGGCGAACATTGTCAAAAAACTTCTTGCAGAAAGCAAAAAAGTGCTTGACAAACGAGAGCCGCTGCGATATAATCAGCAAGCTCGCTTCAATGAGCACGCCACCACCGTGGCGAGTGTACCTTGTAAATTAAACAACGAGAAACATGACAAACACCTTGGACAA
>CALACZ010000203.1 GCA_937890735.1 uncultured Bacillota bacterium | reverse complement strand
CAAAGAGCTACCTGCCGAAGGACAACAGCGAATATTTTGACGGCTGCACCGACACATTGGTTGACTGGATCCGGCAGTATTCGGCAAAGAAGGACGATGTATACCTGCGCGGCTTCCTCGGCAGAATGCTGTTTTCGGGCGAGGATGCGTTCAAGCCCGTGAACGTCCTGTCCGGCGGCGAAAAGGTGCGCTGTATGCTGTCCAAGATGATGCTCTCCGGCGCGAATGTGATCCTGCTCGACCAGCCGACGAACCATCTGGACATGGAAGCCATTCAGGCGGTCAACAAGGGTCTGTGCGCGTTCCCCGGCAACATCCTGCTCGCCTCGCACGACCACGAGCTGCTGGAAACGACGTGCAACCGCGTCATTGAGTTCCTGCCGGACGGCAAAATTCTGGACTACACCGGCACATATGACGAATATCTGGACTGGAAACGCGCGCGCAGCGCGGCAGAATCATTGGGAGGAAACAAATCATGAACGTCATTGCAACAAAGAACGCCCCGGCGGCGGTCGGACCTTACACGCAGGCGATCGACTGCGGCGACACCGTATACTGCTCCGGGCAGATTCCGCTTGACCCGCAGACCGGCGCGGTCGTGGAGGGCGGTCTGGAGGCGCAGGCGCACCAGATGTTCCGCAATGTGAAGGCAGTGCTGGCAGAAGCCGGGCTGGAGCTGGAAAACGTCGTAAAAACGACGGTGTTCATGACAGACCTTGGTCAGTTTGCCGCGCTCAATGCCATCTACGCGGAGTACTTTGCAGAGCCGTACCCCGCGCGCTCCTGCGTGGAGGTCTCGGCGCTGCCGAAGGGCGTACTCGTAGAGTGCGAGGTCATCGCCCGCCGCTAAATCAGGAATGCTGACAAAGCCCACCGATTTTTAGTCGGTGGGCTTTGTCGTTTGGAGATATGAATGAAGATCATACTGCGGAAATGTGCAGACTGTGGGTGAGAATGAGCGGCACGCCCGATTGGAACGGCAGAGAGGTGCATACGCCTTTGCGGCGCAGCGGGTTCTCCCCTGCGGAGACGCTTTCTCCGAGGTCGAATGCCGCCGCGATCGGCTCGATGCCGAGGCAGAGATTGCGCCCATTCCACGGGGCAAACGTTCTGCCGCGGTTACTCAGCCACAGCAGGCAGTTCGGCAGCAGCCGCGCGTCCCACGAGAGTGTGATGCAGTAGCCCTCCGGGCGATTGCGCAGCGTGGCCGAGCCGTCTGTAACACTACAGAGCATCAGCAGCTCCTCGGTGTTCTGCGTCAGCGGCAGGCGCGTCACGTCGCACGTTGTGCCGCTTTCCGACAGCGTTCCGGCGAGCTTTGCAACGATGACGCCCGTGAGTCCGATCGTCGAGCCGACAGACAGGTCGATCTCACCCGCGATGATCGTCATGGTCATGCCGAAAGCGATGACGCCCGTGATGGCGACGCTGCGCAGAATGCCCAGCAGATTCGTTACGCTCAAAAAGCCCTTGGCGACGACGGCAAACACGATGACCATCACCAGCAGGACGCACAGCATGACATTCTGCCCTGCTACGTCCGCAAGTGTTTTCTTCTTTCTCTGATTCATACCAAACTTCCTCCCATGCAGGCAGAATAAAGCTGTTCAATGGAAACGTCATCCGCCATGACCTGCCCGGTGATCTTCCCGTCTTTCATAATAAGAATGCGGTTGCAGACCTCGATGAGCTCCTCCAGCTCCGACGAGACGACGATGCTGGACACGCCCTCGCGCGATAACTTCCAGATGATCTCAAAGATCTGCTGCTTGGCAGCTACGTCAATGCCGTGCGAATACGGAGGCTTGATGCGCAGAGAGAATCCCCCGATTCTTACGAATCGGGGGATTTTTGATGTAAATTACTTCTTTTTGCGCTTGGGGAGGAGGTCGAATGCGACTGCGATGAGGATGACGAGACCCTTGACGACCTGCTGCCAGTCGGCGGAGATGCCCATCATGGACATACCGTTGTTCAGAATGCCGATGACGAAGCAGCCGACCAGCGCGCCCGCGATCGTGCCGCCGCCGCCGGAGACCGACGCGCCGCCCACATAGCACGCCGCGATGGCGTCCAGCTCGAAGTTCACGCCTGCCTTCGGCGTCGCCGCGTTCAGACGCGCCGCGTAAACCAGCGCCGCGACCGCACACATGAAGCCCATGTTCGTGTACGCCATGAAGAAGTACAGCCGGTCCTTCACGCCGGACAGCGCCGCCGCCTTGCGGTTGCCGCCGATCGCGTACAGACCGCGGCCGAAGATCGTGCGGCTGCAAATGAACGAGTAGATGAGGGACAAAACGAGCATGATGACAAGCACCGTCGGATAGCCCTTGTACTGACCCATCAGATAGCTCAGTGCCAGGATCGCCGCAGACAGCAGCACGCAGCGGACGATCATGCCCACGGGGCTGCCGACCGGCACGCCGTGCGCGACCTTGTTGCGGCGCTCGAGCACCTGCGAAGCAACGAACAGCACGCACGCCACGACCGCGATGATCATCGTGATGCTCATGACCGTCCCGGCGGAGACCTCATCCGGGATGAGGAAGCTCGAAGCCATCGTGCGGAATGCCGGAGAGAACGGGCCGATGGACGCGCCGCCCAGCACGACCTGCGTCAGGCCACGGAACACCAGCTCGCTGGACAGCGTAACGAGGAACGCGGGAATGTCAAAATACGCGATCCACATACCCTGCCATGCGCCGATGGCGATGCCGACGATCAGGGAGATGAGCAGCGTGGGCACAACGCCCATGCCGTAGTTGACCTGAAGGATCGCCGCGACTGCGCCGACAAATGCCAGAACCGAGCCGACGGAGAGGTCAACGTTGCCGGTCAGGATGACGGGCAGCATACCCAGGATCAGCAGCACAACGTAGGAGTTTTGCAGGATGAGGTTCGTCAGGTTCATCGCCGTGAAGATCAGACCGTCGGTCAGGAAATGGAACAGAACGGCGATCACGACCAGAGCGATGACCATGCTGTAGGCGCGGAGCGTCTTGCCGACGTTGGCGTGCTCCGACCCAGCGGGTTTCAGGACTGTTTTCTGTGTGTTATTCATGGTTCGCTCTCCTCACTAAATAAGCAGTTTCATAATGTTTTCCTGCGTCGCCTCGCTGCGCAGCTTCTCGCCCTTGATCTGCCCCTCATTCATGATATAAATGCGGTCGCAGACGCCGAGCAGCTCCGGCAGCTCCGAGGAAATGACGAGCACGCACTTCCCTGCCGCGGCAAGCTCATTGATGATGCAGTAAATATCGTATTTCGCGCCGACGTCGATGCCGCGCGTCGGCTCGTCCAAAATCAGCACGTCCGGGAGGTTGAACATCCACTTCGCCAGCACGACCTTCTGCTGGTTGCCGCCGGAGAGGTTGCCCGCCGCCTGGAAGATGCTCGAACACTTCACGCCGAAGCGCTTCGCGTTCTCGCCGGTCTCGGCGATCTCCTGGTTCGGGTTCACAACGCCGCCCTTGGACACGCGCTTGAGGTTTGCCATGGAGATATTGCGGCTGATCGTTTCGCCCAGCACCAGACCGCAGGACTTGCGGTCCTCCGGCAGGTAGGCGATGCCGTTCTCAATTGCCTTGGGGACAGTGGATGTGTCGATCTCCTTGCCGCCCTTGCGGACCTTGCCGCTGATGTGGCAGCCGTAGCTCTTTCCAAACAGGCTCATGGCAAATTCCGTTCTGCCGGCGCCCATCAGACCTGCCAGTCCGACGACCTCGCCCTTGCGCAGCTTGATATTTGCATGGTCGATCACGACGCGCTCCGGGAACTCGGGATGGTGGACACACCAGTCCTCCACCTCAAAGAACACCTCGCCGATCTTCACGCCCTCGCGGACGGGATAGCGGTTATTCAGCTCACGTCCGACCATCTGCCTGATGATCTCATCTTCGGTGATGTCCTTTGCCGACGGGAAGTCGGCGACGGTCTGTCCGTCACGCAGGACGGTGACCGAATCGGCAATATAGCAGATCTCGTTCAGCTTGTGCGAGATCATGATGCAGGTGATGCCGTCCGCCTGCAAAGTTTTCAGAAGATCCAGCAGGTTTTTGCTGTCCTTTTCGTTCAGAGACGCCGTCGGCTCGTCCAGGATGAGAATCTTACAATTCTTACTCAGCGCCTTGGCGATCTCCACGAGCTGCTGTTTGCCGACGCCGATCTGGTTGATGGGCGTGTCGGGGTCTTCGTTCAGACCGACGCGCTCCAAAAGCGGGATGGTCGCAGCGCGGATCTTGTTCCAGTCGATGATGCCGTTCTTGCTCAGCGATTTGCCGATGAACACGTTCTCGGCGATGGAGAGCTGCGGGATCATAGCCAGCTCCTGATGGATAATGGCGATGCCGGCGGCTTCGGACTGGGCGATGCCCTTAAAGCGGCACACCTCGCCGTTTACGACGATGTCGCCGGTGTAGCTTCCGTAGGGGTAGATGCCGGACAGGACGTTCATCAGCGTCGATTTGCCCGCGCCGTTCTCGCCCACCAGCGCCTTGATCTCGCCCCGCCTCACCTGAAACGTGACGTTATCCAGCGCCTTTACACCCGGAAATTCTTTCGTGATGCCTCGCATCTCCAGGATATTATCTTGCATTTGCTCATCTCCTCAAAAGACGCGCAGAGTGCTGCGCATCGGGGTCGTTGCTCTGCCGCGTGCGCGGCTGTTTATAGTGTGACCGCCGGACTTTGCCGGCGGTCACGTTCATACGTTAGCCGTTCACTTCGGCGTCGGTGTAGAAGCCGACTTCCACAAGGTACTGCACATTGTCCTTGTCGATCAGATACGGATCATAGGTGCTGGCGGGAACATCCTTCACACCGTTGTTGTAGGTGGTGGTGGAAGTGGGCTCCTTGCCGGCGAACACGTCATTGACAACGGGAACAATGATCTCGCACAGAGCGTTGGCGTCCAGGAACGCAGTCATGGACTGCTTGCCATCCTTGATGTTCTTCACAGCCGCAAGCTCGGCGTCCTGCCCGGTGATGATGGGATAGGGGTTGTCGGACGTGCCGTAACCCATGGTCTCCAGCGAGGAGATAACGCCAAGCGCAAGGCAGTCGGCAGCGACCAGAACAGCATCGAGATGGTCGTCAGCATAGTAGCCGGACAGGAGGTTATCCATACGCGACTGCGCCTTGGAGGAGTCCCAGGACTGGATGGCGGTCTGGGTGTAGCTGGTCTGACCAGACTTGACAACGAGCTTGCCACTATCAATGTAGGGCTGGAGCTTGTTCATAGCGCCCTCATAGAAGAACGTAGCGTTGGTATCGTCCTGCGAGCCGGAGAAGATCTCGAGCGTGAACGGACCGTCCTGGTTCTCAAGGTCCAGCTGATCGACGATGTACTGACCCTGAAGCTCGCCCATGCGGGTAAGGTCGAAGGTGATGTAGTAGTCAACAGCCTCGGTGTTGGTGATGAGGCGGTCTTCCGCGATGACGTAGATGCCGGCGTCCTTCGCCTTTTCGCAGGCGTCGGTCAGCGCGGCGCAGTCAACGGCAACGATGACCAGAGCGTCCACGCCCTTGGTGATCATGTTTTCGATCTGCATTGCCTGCTTGGCGGAATCGTCCTCTGCGTATTCGATCGCGGTGGCGTAGCCCGCGTCCTCAAAGGCAGTGGTCAGACGGTCGCCCTGGATGGACCAGATGGTCTGCTCCTTGGTGGGCATCAGGATGCCGATGGTCTTTTTGCCGTCCGTGGAGGCGGCGGGTTCATCGTTGGTTTTCTTGTCGCCGGAGGCGGCGCAGGCGCACAGCCCGAGCAGCATGACGAGTGCAAGCGCGATTGCGATGACTTTTTTCATTGTTCGTTCCTCCTGATTTATTGTGGTGTGCTTTTCTGCCAAGCGATCGCCGGGTGGTCTTTGAGCCGCGTTTCTTGCTCTCCCCGCCCCAGCGTCTGAACTTTCAGAAGTGCATCGTCCTTTGGCAATGCCAAAGGACAGCGGGACGTCCCGCTGCGCACTCTTTTAGTCCCAGACGACAGGATGCAGGAAAATGCAATCGTGCAGACTGCACAACAGAAAAGTCTTATTGTCTTTTCTAACCGGCAGAATCACTAAAGCAGTAAAGCTAACCTATGTGTTCAGTTTAAGCGCACTTTGCTTTCTTGTCAAGAAATTTCAGCAGACGTATGCTTTTCAAATTGAATTTTGTGTAAATTATCCAAAAAGCAACTACTAAACCTGCAAATTATCAACGAGACAATGTTGCGGACAATCTTGCGATTTAGTAAGTCTTCAGCCGCAATGCTAAAAAAGAAAGGAGGCAGCCGGCGGCTGCCTCCTTCAAAATTGCGATTATTCGGCGTCCTCGTCAGCCGCCTCGCCGTCAGCGGACGGAGCGAGCAGGGCGCGGATGGACAGGGAGATACGCTTGTGCTCCTCGTCGATGTCGATGATCTTCGCTTCGACTTCCTGACCCTCGGACAGCACGTCCTCGGGCTTGCCGATGCGGCGGTCCGCGATCTGGGAGATGTGGATCAGGCCGTCCACGCCCGGGATGATCTCCGCAAATGCGCCGAAGCTCATGAGCTTGACGATCTTGACGGTGACGACGTCTCCGACCTTGTACTCGTTGTTGAAGATGGTCCAGGGGTTCGTTGCGTCGGTCTTGTAGCCGAGGGAGATCTTTCTCTTCTCGGGATCGAGCGCGATGACATAAACGTCGATCTCATCGCCGACCTTGACGACCTCTGCCGGATTCTTGATGCGGTTCCAGCTCAGCTCGGACACATGGACCATGCCGTCCACGCCGCCGATGTCGACGAACGCGCCATAGCTGGTCAGGGACTTGACGGTGCCGTGATACTGCTTGCCGACCTCGATCTCGCTCCAGATCTTCTCCTGCGCGGCCTTGCGCTGTTCCGCAGCGACGGAGCGGATGGAACCGACCACGCGGCGGCGGGCACGGTTGACCTCAGTAATGCGCAGCTGCACGGTCTTCTTCAGAAGCTCGGACAGGTCTCCGCCCTTGGCAACGCCGGACTGGGAAGCCGGAACGAACACGCGGATGCCCTTGACATTGACGACCAGACCGCCCTTGTTTTCCTCGGTCACGACGCCCTCGAGCACTTCCTTGCTCTCAACGGCCGCTTCGATCTCTTCCCAGGCCTTGCCGGCCTCGAGACGCTTTCTGGAAAGACGCACGACGCCCTCGCCGTCGTTGACGTGCACGACGATCGCCTCGATCTGATCGCCGACCTTGACGGCGTCTTCAGGCTTGACGTTGGGGTCGCTGGAGAAATCGTCCAGCGGGATGTACGCGGTGTGCTTCGTGCCCAGATCGAGTTCGATCTCGGTAGAGCCGATGGCCATGACCGTACCGGTTACCTTATCTCCATTATTCAAAGTTTTGAGGGACTGCTCGAGAAGCTCGGCAAAATTCTCCTCCATTGCAGTTTCAACCTTGATGTCTTCGCTCATTTTTTTGTTTACCTCCTTAATTATCCACGCCGGTGTGGACGCACCCGCGGTGATGCCAACAGTATTCGCGTTTCGGAAGAGATGCAGGTCCAGTTCCTCCGCATGATCGACCAGCGACACACTGCTGCAATATTGTTTGCAGATCATGGCAAGCCGCCCGGTGTTGGAGCTTCTGGCGTCACCCACGACGACCATGGCGTCGCTCCGCTGAGCGAGCGCGGTCGCTTCTTTTTGACGCATTTCCGTAGCTTTACATATTGTATCAAAGATTTCGCAATTTGTACACACTTTTTTTGCGATTTCGCAGCAAGTTTTCCACAAAATCTGCGTGCTGGTCGTCTGGCAGACCATGCGCATCGGAAGATTTTTCCGATTTTCGTCCGCGTCGAGCCAATTTTGCAGCTCTTCGGGGGTCTCGAAGATCACGGGATGCTCACACCAGCCCGCGATAGCGAGCACTTCCGGGTGCGTGCGCGTACCGATGATGACAGGCTGCTGCCCGTTTTTAGCGGCTTCGGAGATGATCTTGTGGATCTTTTTAACGAACGGGCAGGTCGCGTCTACAATGCACGCGCCGGTCGCCTGTAAGCGCTCATACTCCGCGCGCGACACGCCGTGGGAGCGGATGACGACGCACTCCCCTGCCTGCGCCTGTTCGGGGCTCGACAGTTCGCGCACGCCAAGCGCCTCAAAGTGCGCCACAACATGGCGGTTGTGGATGATCGGACCGAGCGTTGCAACACGCCCGCCTGCTTTGACCGCCTGCTCGACCAGCTCGACCGCGCGGCTGACGCCAAAGCAGAACCCCGCCGTTTCGGCGACGATGACGTTGCGCGCCATTACGCCAGCTTCTCCCGGATGATCTCCAGAATGCGCTGCGCCGACTGCTCCACGTCGAGCGCCGACGTGTCGAGCAGCACCGCGTCGCGTGCGGGTTTGAGCGGTGCGCAGGCGCGGGTGGAATCCT
>CALACZ010000202.1 GCA_937890735.1 uncultured Bacillota bacterium | reverse complement strand
CCTTGGCGCGCGTGACTTCCACGCCGCAGCGGTCGCAGATCTTGCCCTTGTAGCGAATCTTCTTATATTTTCCGCAGTGGCACTCCCAGTCCTTCGTCGGTCCGAAAATGCGCTCGCAGAACAGACCGTCGCGCTCGGGCTTAAGCGTGCGGTAGTTGATGGTTTCCGGCTTCTTGACCTCGCCATAAGACCATTCGTGGATCTTATCCGGGGAAGCAATACCGATCTTGATCGCGTCAAATGTTGCGTAACTCATTGTATTGCCACCTCCTTATTCATCGTCCGACGCACCGTCGGCGTAGCCGTCCGCCGCGCCGGAGAGCACATCGTCCTCATCCTGAAGCTCATAGCCAGCCTCGTCGGCCTCGTCCTGCTCCACGTTGTTGCCGGAGATCGGACCGTCGTACAGCGACAGCTCATCGCCCGCAAAGTTGATCGGACCGCCGTAGGTCGGCTCATCGTCCTCTTCATCCTTCAGCTCGATCTCGTCGCCCTGCTCATCGAGCACCTTGACGTCCAGACACAGCGACTGAAGCTCCTTGACCAGGACCTTGAACGATTCCGGCACGCCGGGCTTCGGCACGTTGTGACCCTTGACGATCGCCTCGTAGGTCTTGACACGACCCGTCACGTCGTCGGACTTGACGGTCAGGATCTCCTGAAGCGTGTATGCCGCACCGTATGCCTCCAGCGCCCAGACTTCCATTTCGCCGAAGCGCTGACCGCCGAACTGTGCCTTGCCGCCGAGCGGCTGCTGCGTGACCAGCGAGTAAGGACCAGTGGAACGTGCGTGGATCTTATCATCGACCAGATGGTGGAGCTTGAGGTAGTACGGATAGCCGACCGTGACGCGCTGGTCGAACGCTTCGCCCGTGCGCCCGTCGTACAAAACGCTCTTGCCGTCCTCGGCAACGCCCGCCTGCACCAGCAGCTCCCGAATTTCCTTCTCGTTCGCACCGTCAAAGATCGGCGTTGCGACCTTCCAGCCCAGCGCGTGGGCGGCGTAGCCCAGATGGACCTCGAGCACCTGCCCGATGTTCATACGCGACGGCACGCCCAGCGGGTTGAGCACGATGTCCAGCGGCGTGCCATCCGGCAGGAACGGCATATCCTCCTGCGGCAGGATGCGCGAGACGACGCCCTTGTTGCCGTGGCGGCCCGCCATCTTATCGCCGACGGAAATTTTACGCTTCTGCGCGATGTAAACGCGCACGACTTTGTTGACGCCCGGCGCGAGCTCGTCGCCGTTTTCGCGGGTAAATTCCTTGACGTCCACGATGATGCCAGCCTCGCCGTGCGGCACTTTCAGAGAGGAGTCGCGCACCTCGCGCGCCTTCTCGCCGAAGATCGCGCGCAGCAGGCGCTCTTCTGCGGTCAGCTCCGTCTCGCCCTTCGGCGTGACCTTGCCGACGAGATAATCGCCCGACGTGACCTCCGCGCCGATGCGGATGACGCCGTTTTCATCCAGATCCTTCAGCGTATCCTCGCCGACGTTCGGGATGTCGCGGGTGATCTCTTCCGGCCCGAGCTTGGTATCGCGGGACTCAGTCTCGTATTCTTCAATGTGGATGGACGTGAACACATCCTCGCGCACCAGGCGCTCGTTGAGCAGGATCGCGTCCTCGTAGTTGTAGCCTTCCCACGTCATGAAGCCGATGAGCACGTTTTTGCCCAGCGCGATCTCGCCCTGTGAGCAAGACGGACCGTCGGCGATGACCTGACCGGCTTCCACGCGCTCGCCGACCGCAACGATCGGGCGCTGGTTGATGCAGGTGCCCTGGTTGGAGCGTGCGAACTTCGTGAGCGTGAAATCGGCAATATTGCCGCTGTCGTAGCGGACGGAGATATGGTCGGCGGAGACCGCCGTAACAACGCCGTTCTCCTTGGCGGTGATGCAGACCTCGGAATCGACCGCGCACTTGTGCTCGATGCCCGTGGCAACGATCGGCGCTTCGGTGACCATCAGCGGCACGGCCTGACGCTGCATATTCGCGCCCATGAGCGCGCGGTTCGCGTCGTCGTTCTCGAGGAACGGGATGAAGGCGGTGGCGATGGAGGTCATCATCTTCGGCGACACGTCCACATAGTCGATCATGCTGCGCTCAACGGAGATGATCTCGTCGCGGTGACGGCACGTCACACGCGCGTTGGCAAGCCGCCCTTCCTCATCCAGAGGCTCGGATGCCTGCGCGACATAGTAATCGTCCTCCACATCGGCGGTCATATACTCGACGGTATCGGTGACCTTGCCGGTCTCTTTATCGATCTTGCGGAACGGCGCTTCGATGAAGCCGTACTCGTTGATGCGCGCGTAGGACGAAAGATAGTTGATCAGACCGATGTTCGGACCTTCCGGCGTCTCGATGGGGCACATTCTACCGTAGTGCGAGTAGTGAACGTCTCGCACATCGAACGATGCGCGTTCCCGCGACAGACCGCCCGGACCGAGTGCGGACAGGCGGCGCTTGTGCGTCAGCTCTGCCAGGGGGTTGTTCTGATCCATAAACTGCGACAGCGGCGAAGAGCCGAAGAACTCTTTGATGACCGCCGTCACGGGACGGATGTTGATCAGGCTCTGCGGCGTCACGACGTCAAGGTCCTGAATAGTCATGCGCTCACGAATGACGCGCTCGAGACGGGTGAAGCCGACGCGGAACTGGTTCTGCAGCAGCTCGCCCACGCAGCGCAGGCGGCGGTTGCCGAGATGGTCAATATCGTCGGTCGTGCCCGCGCCCTGGATCATGCAGAACAGATAGTTGATGGACGCAAGAATATCGTCCTTCGTGATGTGCTTGGGCAGCAGCTCGTCGCGGCGCTCCTCGATGGCGTCCTTCCAGCCGTCGGCGGGGACGGTCTGGAGCATTTCGCGCAGGACGCTGAAGCAGACCTTTTCGCGGATGCCGTATTCGGCGGGGTCGAAATCGACGAAGTTCTTCATATCGACCATGCCGTTGGAGAACACCTTCACGTCGCGCTCGCCGATGCGGATGATCGCCTCGTTCACGCCGCGCTCGGAAATTTCGCGTGCCTTTTCGCGCGTGAGCGTTTCGCCGTCCATGGCGATGATCTCGCCCGTCATGGGGTCGGCGACCGGCTGCGCCAGCATCTGACCGGCAAGACGGCTCCAGATGTCCATCTTCTTGTTGAACTTGTAACGACCGACCTTGGAAACATCGTAGCGGCGGGCGTCAAAGAACAGCGCGTTGAGGTATTCCTCGGAGCTCTCCACTGTGGGCGGCTCGCCCGGACGCAGGCGGCGGTAAATTTCCAGCAGCGCCTCTTCGCGGGTCTTGCAGGTGTCCTTTTCGAGCGTTGCGAGCAGGAACGGATCTTCGCCGAACAGCTCCTTGATCTGCGCGTCGCTGGAAATGCCCAGCGCGCGGACAAGGCACGTCACGGGAATTTTGCGGTTTTTATCAATGCGGACATATGCCACGCTGTTGAGATCGGTCTCATATTCCAGCCATGCGCCGCGGTACGGGATGACCGTTGCGGAATAGATATGCTGATCCGCCTTGTCCACCTCATCGCCGTAGTACATACCGGGGCTGCGGACGATCTGGGACACGATCACGCGCTCCGCGCCGTTGATGACGAACGTACCGCCGTTGGTCATCAGCGGGAAATCACCCATGAAGATCTCCTGATCCTTAATTTCGCCCGTTTCCTTATTGTGCAGCCGCACGCGCACCTTGATGGGCTTTGCGTAGGTCGCGTCGCGCTCCTTGCACTCCTCCACCGTGTACTTCGGCGGCTCGTTCATGCTGTAGTCCAGAAAGCTCAGCTCGAGATTCCCGGTGTAATCGCAGATGGTGTCAACATCCTTGAACACCTCGTGCAGACCCTCGTTGAGGAACCACGCGTAGGAATCCTTCTGGATCTTCAGCATATTCGGGATAGGCAGGATCTCCTTGTGCTTTGCGAAGCTTTTTCGCAAGGTCTTGCCGTACATGACGTCCTGTGTGCTCGCCATTATGCTTCATCACAGCCTTTCTGTATGAGTTCTGTGTTTTTGATACGCCCGGATATGTTGTAAAAACTTACTCAAATGCCGCTTGCATATTCGCCGCGGGGATGGTATAATCATTCCTGTAAAAAGGACACCATGCGTGCGGCACATACTGTGGCATTATGGACTAATATTTTATCACGGAAAGAATTGCTTGTCAATTCTTTCATTTTGTTTTTTTCGCCGAAATTGCACGATTTCTGGCAACTGTTTTATGAAAATTCACCGTTTTGCTGGTGTGAAGTCCCAAAAACGCCGCGATGCACTCTGCATCGCGGCGTTTTTGGCTTACTCCAGCAAGCCGTATTTTTGTTTGACGCGGTCGAATTTTTCCAGCACCGGCAGCCCGGCGAACCACAAAAACAGCCACGTCGCCGCCGCGCGGATGAGATCGACCGGCAGACCCGTGAGATAGTAACTCAGCAGCAGCTTCCAGTCGAGCGTCCGCGCCCAGATGAGCGCCGAGGCGGGATTCATGATGCCGCCGTAGATCACGACCGACGCGATCACGCCGAACAGGCACAGTGACAGCCGCGACCGGCGCAGCACACCGCAGCGTGCCAGCACGCCCGCGAGGAAGCCGATGAGCCCCATGGCGAACATCTGAAACGGCGTCCACGGTCCCTGCGAAAACAGCACGTTCGAGGCGAGCATACTCAGCGCGCCCACAAGGAAGCCTGTCTCGCCCCCGAACGCCGCGCCCGCGAGGATCGTCAGCGCCACAACGGGCTTAAACTCCGGCAGCATGAACAGCGCCGCGCGTCCCGCCACATTCAGCGCGCACAGCACCGCGATGAGCACCAGCTCGCGCGGCTGCGGCTTGCGCCCCTCAAAGACGAGGAAGAACGGCGTCATCGCCTCCAGCAGCACCAGCAGCGAAATAAGATAGTAATTCGCCGTGCCGAGCCAGCGGATGCCAAAATACAGCGTCAGCGGGATGAGCAGCAGGATCAGCGCCGCGCACACGCGCGTGCGCGCGGAAAGGCGCTGCTTTTTTGGCGCAGGCAGCACCGTTCGTTCCGCGCCGCCGCGGCTGAAGCACAGCGCGCAGACGAAGATCGCCGCAATCAAAATTGCGTACAATATGAGCTGCTTCCCCGCCGGGCGCGTCAGACCGTTTTCCGAAATCAGCTCGCTCAGGTCGCTCACGCGCAGTGCCTGCACCGTCAGCCCCAGCGCGGCCGCGCCGCTGACCGTACCCAGAATTTTGCGCCAGAGCGGCAGCTTTTGCATCGCCCGTTCCTGCGGCGGCTGCGGCAGCGGCGGCACATCATCCGGCAGCGCGTCCGCGTCCTCGAGCGGCGCGCCGCACGCGGCGGTGACGTCCCGCACCGTGACCGCGCCCGGGAGCAGCTCCCGCGCGATGCGGTCGGCGGCGGTCGTATAGAAACAGTTGCCGGAGAAAAACGCCCGCGGCGCTCCCTCGGCGGTGATGCCGCCGTCAAAAAACAGCGCGCAGCGGTCGGCAAATTCGGCGCAGAACTCCACGTCGTGGCTGACCGTGACGATCGTCACGCCGCCCGCCTGAAGCTCGCGCAAGATCTGCGCAAGCTGACGCTTGAACGCAGCGTCCAGCCCCTTGGTCGGCTCGTCCAGCAGCAGGATATTCGGCGCACAGAGCAGAATTTTCGCCAGTGCCGCACGCTGCTGCTCGCCGCCGGAAAGATCATAAGGATGCCGATCCAGCAGCCCGTCCAACCGGCACAGCGCCACCGCGCGTGCAAGGCTCTCCTCGTCCCGGCAGACATCCAGTAAGTCCTCGCGCACGGTCTTTTTGACAAATAACGTCTGCGGGTCCTGCGGCAGCAACCCCACACGCCCGTGCGCCGTGACCTCGCCGCGCAGCGGCTTCAAAAGCCCCGCCAGCACGCGCAGCGTCGTAGATTTTCCCGCGCCGTTCGCGCCGAGCAGCGCGTAGTGTTCGCCCCGGCAGACCGTCATCGTCAGCCCGCGCAGCACCTCCGGCGCGTCCTTTTCATACGCAAACCACACCTCGCGCGCCGTGAGCACCGGCTCGGTCTGCGCGCGCACGCGCTCCGGCGGAAGCTCGCCGAGCGGATGGGTTTCGGCATATTCGTTCAGCCACGCGCGCCCCTCGCAGACGGTCACGGGGCACGTTCCCTCGGAATCCGTCGCGCCCCAGATGCGCATCGCGGCGGGCATGGCGTAAAACATCCCGCTCCCGCGCGCGCGCAGCAGTGCGCCGACCGCTCCCGGCGCGGTGCAGCAGAGCAGCCGCCCGTCCTCCAGAACGGCGGCGCGATTGGCGTAGCTCAGCGCCTCTTCCAGACGGTGCTCGCTCAGAATGACCGTTGTGCCAAGCTCGCGGTTGATCCTGCCCAGCACGGCGAGAAAATCCGCCGCCGCGATGGGGTCGAGCTGGCTCGTCGGCTCGTCGAGCAGCAGCACGCGCGGCTGCATCGCCATCACGGACGCCAGACTCAAAAGCTGCTTCTGCCCGCCGGACAGCTCCGATACATTCTGATAAAACCAGTCCTGAATGCCGAAAAACGCCGCCATTTCGGCGACCCGACGGCGGATGACCGGCGTTTCATAACCCAGCGACTCCAGCCCGAAGGCAAGCTCGTGCCAGACCTTGTCGGTCACGACCTGATTTTCGGGATTTTGCAGCACAAAGCCGATCGCGCCCGCCTGCTCACCGCGCGCGACCTCCTCCAGCGGCACGCCGCCGAATAATATTTCGCCGCTGCGCTCGCCGTGCGGCGCAAGCACGCTCTTGAGCTGCCGCAGCAGCGTCGATTTGCCGCTGCCGGACGCGCCGCAGAGCACCAGAAATTCTCCGTCCGCCACCGTGAGTGAGACCTCGCGCAGCGCCGGGGTGCTCTCCCCCGGATAGGTAAACGTCAGGTCGCGGATCTCATAGCACGCCACGCGCAGTCCTCCCTCCAGTCCAGGATCAGCGGCGTCAGGCACAGCGCCGCGTAGGCAAGCAGAAAGCTCACCGTCCACACCGTCACGTCCCCCGCGCGCACGGCGGGATAGTAGCGGAACGCCATTCCCCCGCCGATCCAGCCCGCCGCCACAAAGAACCCCAGTCCTACAATCAGCAGCAGCGCCGCGCGGTCGCGGCTTGTAAAGCGGTAGATGGAAAAGCTCGTCCTGCCCGGCAGCCCATAGCCGCGCGAGCGCATGGAGTCCGCCGTGTCCAGCGCGTTTTCAAGACTCCATGTGATCATCGCCGACACGACCGCCGCAAACGCGCGCACGCGCCCAAAAAATCCGCGCTCCCCGCGCCCCAGCGCCTTCTGCGCCTGCCGCACGCGGCGGTACTGCGCCGCAAAGCGCGGCACAAAGCGCAGCGTCATCGAAAGCACGAGCGACATCGCCGGGATCATGCGCCCGAACAGGTACACGAATTTATCCGACGTCATCACGTCGCCAAAGCTCACGAACCACAGCACCACGCACCCCAGCATCACCGCCGCCGCCGCGCCGTAATACAGCGACTCCAGCGTCAGCGGGTTGCCGGACGGCAGATACGTCAGGATCATCACGCCCTCGTGGTTGAACGCCGGGTTTAAGATCGCCGCCAGCAGCATCATCGGCAGCAGGTACAAAAGCGTCCTGCGCACGCGCGCCCCGCCGCGCAGGCGCGCGCAGTAGCCCGCCGCGCCGAAAAACGACACCGCCAGATACGCCGGATGCATCAGGCACATCGAAAACACGAGCACCAGCGCGTAAAATATGAAGTTCACGCACGGGTGATAGCCCGCAAATGCGTCGCGCCGCGCCATAGTTTTCACCTTCCAGTAGCCGATGAATCGTCTGCGGTCACTTTTTAAGCCTGCGTTTTGCTCAGCTCCGCGCCGACATCCTGCCCCAGATCGCAGGTATACTGCCAGCAGACCACGTCGCCGTCCTTCAGCTCATACCGGCTGCATCCGTAGTTCGGAAACCAGCCGTTCACGCTGTACACCCAGCCGGACAGCGCCCCGGCGTCAAATTCGTAGAGATTGCCGATGCCCTCGATATATGCCGAGTCGTACACCGGCGTTTTGGAAAACTCCATATGCAGCTTCTGCTCGCGGCAGACGCGCTGCAAAACGTCAAATACGCTCTCGCCGTCGGAAAAACTTACCTGCGTCTCCGGCAGCAGCCACCCGTCTGCCGGGACGAGCTCCGCCTTTTCCGGCGTCAGGTCGGCGGTCTTGTCCAGAAGCGTCGCGCAGGAGATGGAGATGGTACAGGTATGCTCCCCCGCCTCCGCCGGTGCGGCGGTGCAGCCGCACAGCAGCGAAAAAAGCAGCAAAAGCGCCAAAACCACCTGAATTTTTCGCTTCATACACACGCTCCCCTTCCCGAAAATATGCCAAAAAGCGGCTGCACAAAAAGGCTGTGCAGCCGCTTTTTGGAAGGCAGCACCGCACAATTGCGCCTGCGCGCTTCGGCGGATCTTTTCCGCCAATTCTGCGGTTTGAAAAGCGCGAAATACACAAAGTATTCCTGCACTTTCCAAACCTTGCCTTGGCGAAAAATCTCTCGCCGAATCTGCTTGTCGAATTGTGTGGTGTTGCCTTAGCAGTAGAAATCCTTGATCTTTTTTGCGCGCGACGGATGGCGCAGCTTGCGGATCGCCTTGTTTTCGATCTGGCGGATGCGCTCGCGCGTCACGCCGAAGATCTGTCCGACCTCCTCAAGCGTATGCGTCCTGCCGTCGAACATACCGAACCGCATCCGCAGCACGTCCGCCTCGCGGTCGGTCAGCGTGCCGAGGATCTCGGTCAGCGCCTCGGCGAGCAGCGTGTTGGACGTTGCGTCGGCGGGCGACGGCGTGTTGTCGTCCTCCACGAACGAGCCGATGGTCGTATCCTCTTCATCGCCCACGGGCATATCCAGCGACAACGTGTCCGCCGCCGTGCGGTTTGCCTCGATGATCTTTTCGATCGGCAGATTCAGCTCCGCCGCGATCTCCTCCAGCGACGGTTCACGACCGAGCTCCTGCACGAGCTTGCGGTTGCAGCGGGTGGCCTTGTTGATGACCTCCACCATATGCACCGGCACGCGGATGGTCCGCGCCTGATCGGCGATGGCGCGTGTGATCGCCTGCCGGATCCACCAGGTGGCATATGTAGAGAATTTGTTTCCCTTTGTATAGTCGAACTTATCGACCGCGCGGATCAGACCCGTGTTGCCCTCCTGGATCAGGTCCAGGATATGCAGCCCGCGCCCGGAGTATTTTTTCGCAATGGACACGACCAGACGCAGGTTTGCCTCCGTCAGCTTGTCCTTTGCCGCCTTGTCGCCCTCGGCGACGCGGCGCGCCAGCTCGATCTCCTCGTCGGCAGACAGCAGCCGCACCTGACCGATCTCCTTAAGGTACATCCGCACCGGGTCGTCCAGATTATACTCCGCCGCCAGCTCCAGGGGATCGACCAGCTCTTCCTCCTCGCCCGTTTCATGCAGATCGACGGGGTCCATATCCATCCCCAGCGAATCGTCGGACATATCCAGGTCCAGCTCCGCGCCGACGACCGGGATGCCCAGCGCATCAAATGTATCGTAGATCTGCTCGATCTTTTCGACCGGCAGATCCAGCTTTTCCAGCTCAGCCGTCAGCTCCGACGCCTGGACCGTTCCCTCGCGTTTCGCTTTTGCGATCAGCGCGGAAACGCGCTCCATTGCGTCGTTTGCCGCCGGCTGCGCATTTTTTGTATTTGCCATCTCTCAGCTCATCCTCATCCGTGTATCATCCTGCGCAGTCTATGCCGCGCAACGATTGATTATACACCCGAAGCCGACATTTTTGCAAGACTTTTCACAAAAAATATCGTTTTTATATCTATTTTCTCTTTTTGTCCGCTTTCCGCGGGTCAGATCTCCATAATAACGGGCAAAATCATCGGGTTGCGTTTTGTGGTCTTGAAGAGGTAGCCCGAGAGGTCGTTCTTGATATTCGCCTTCAGAACGCCCCAGTCGCTGCGTCCGCCGGAGCGGCTGCGGTCGATGGCGTGCGCGGCGACGGAGCGCAGCGCGTCCATCAGATTCTCCGACTCCTTCACATATACGAAGCCGCGCGTGATAATGTCAGGTCCTGTGATGACGCTGCCGTCCTCCGAGGAGATGTTCACGACCACGACGATCATGCCATCCTGCGCCAGATGCTTGCGGTCACGCAGCACGACGCTGCCCACGTCGCCCACGCCCGTGCCGTCTACGAGCACCTTGCCTGCGGGCACGGTTCCGCCCCATTTGCACGTCGCCTTCGTCAGCTCCAGCACCTTGCCGATGTCGCTGATGAAAATATCCTTCGGACTCATACCCATGCTCTGCGCCAGCTTGGCATGCGCCTGCAAATGGCGCTGCTCGCCGTGCACCGGGATAAAGAAACGCGGCTTGGTGAGCGCGTGGATGATCTTGAGTTCTTCGCGGCAGGCGTGTCCGGAGACGTGCAGGTCTGCAAACTTGTCACAGATGACGTCCGCACCCTTGCGGTAAAGCTCATTGACGATGCGACCGATCGCCTTTTCGTTGCCGGGGATGGCAGAGGCGGAAATGATCACGCGGTCGCCTGCCTGAATTTCGACCTGCCGGTGACCCGAAAACGCCATGCGGTACAATGCCGACATATTTTCGCCCTGCGAGCCGGTCGAGACGATGACGATCTTGTTTTTCGGCAGCGACTTGATGGCGTTGATGTCCACCAGCGTGCCGTTCGGGATCTTCAGATACCCAAGCTCCGTGGAGACCTTGAGGATATTTTCCATGCTGCGCCCGGTCACGGCGACCTTGCGTCCGTATTTGTGTGCCACCGTCAGCAGGCTTTGCAGGCGGAAGGCGTTGGAGGCGAACGTCGTGACGATGATGCGCTGGTTGCAGCCGGCAAACTGCCGGTCAAAGCTGTCGGCAACGACGCGCTCCGACGGCGTAAAGCCCGGGCGCTCCACGTTCGTGGAGTCGCAAAGCAGCGCCAGCACGCCCTCTCGCCCGAGTTCTCCGAAGCGCGTCAGGTCGATCATACCGTCCTCCGACGCGGAGTCGATCTTGAAGTCGCCCGTAAAAATGACTGTGCCAACCGGCGTTTTGACTGCAAACGCGACCGCGTCGGCGATGGAGTGGTTCACATGGATGAACTCCACCGAAAAACAGCCTGCCTTCACGACCTCGCCCGCCTCGTGCGTATAGAGCTTGACGGTCTTGTCCAGATGGTGCTCCTCCAGCTTGAGGTTCACGATGCCTGCCGTCAGGCGTGTGGCGTGGATGGGGCACTTGAACTCCTGCATGGCGTAGGGAATGCCGCCGATGTGATCCTCATGCCCGTGCGTGAGGAACATCCCACGGATCTTCTGCTGGTTCTTCACCAGATACGTCACATCCGCGATGACCAGATCCACGCCGTACATATCATCCTCCGGGAAGCCGAGCCCGCAGTCGATGATGATGATGTCCTTTCCGTATTCCAGGACGGTCATGTTCTTGCCGATCTCGTTCAGACCGCCAAGGGGTATAATTTTCAGTTTTTCTGCCAAAATTGTATCACCTTTCCGAGTTTTCAGTATGTATTTAGAACTAATTTTGTTTTCTGGCGGCGCAATGCGCCGCCGCACCGTCCGCTGCCGGGCTGCGGCAGACAGGCAGTGTAAAGCCGCGTACACCCGCACATTCCTCCTGCCCTGCATCGCAGGAGCTGCTGTGCCGATCTACGCTGAGTTATGAAGTTGCTTCTATCCCGATGCGCCATGGGCGCAAAAGCACAAATCAAAGCGTGCCGCCGCTGAGCCAAACGGCACGGTCTAGTGTATTATAGCATAGTTTTTCGCCAAAGTATACAAGTTTTTTTCGGATTTTTTGTCGAACCTGCGAACGGGATCGTTTTTTCCGCGCCGGACGTATGGCAGGAGCGCGCGAAATTTGCCGACATCATGCTTGTCTTTCGCCGCCGGCTCTGCTATAATGTAGGAACATCGTGGGGGAATCTATCCACAGGGAGGGGGCGCTGTCTGTGAACCACCATGTTTCAAAGCTGCTTCAGCCGGGAACGGTCTGGTATTGCGTAGTCATGCTGCTGTTCGCGGCTGCGACTGCTGTCGTGGGCTATTTCGGGCTGCAAAAGGGCGATATGCTCGCCGCCATCCTTGCCGTGTGCGAATTTGCGGCAACGGTGCTGGTATTTATCATCAGCCGCGTCCGCTTTGCGCGCCGCAAGCGCATTCTGATGGAATATGTCCAGAGCGCCACAGATTCTGTTGGCGTCTCCGTCCATTCGGGAACGCCGTTTCCCATGGCAGTCTTGCACCTGCCGGAAAACGAGATCATCTGGGGCAACGATGCGTTTTACGCCATCACGGGTCTGACGGATTCCACCCGCTATCAGACCATGGATGCCATCATCCCCGGCTTTACCACCGAATGGCTGCGCGAGGGGCGCAGCGAGCTGCCGGGCGACCAGACCATCGGCGGGCGGCGCTACCGCGTATACGGCAACTACGTCCGCTCGGAGGAGGATGAGGCGACCGTCAAGCTCGCCACCGTCTACTTTGCGGATATGACCGAGATGTTCAACATCCGCGACGAATACCTCCGCTCGCGTCCGATCGTGTCCATCGTGCTCATTGATAATTACGATGAGCTGACGAACAACCTCTCCGACGGCAAAATCTCCAACCTCGACGCGCAGATCAACGAGACCATCCAGAACTGGCTGGGCGACCGGCACGCGCTCATGCGCAAGGTCGAGCGCAACCGCTATCTGCTGGTTTTCGAAAGCAAAGACCTCACCGCGCTGCAAAGTGAAAAATTCGTTCTGCTGGAAACCATCCGCACGGTCGTCAACCCCTCCGGCGTTGCAGCAACAGTGTCGCTCGGCATCGGCAAGGACGGGCAGTCGTTCGAGGAGGATTATAATTTTGCGCTGCTTGCCATTGAGATGTCGCTCTCGCGCGGAGGCGACCAGGCGGTCATCAAAGACCGCTACAATTTCACGTTCTTCGGCGGGCGCACAAAAGAGACCGAGCGCCGTACCAAGGTCAAGTCCCGTGTGGTGGCAAACTCTCTGTCAGAGCTCATCGCGCAGTCGAGCCAGGTGCTCATTATGGGTCACCGCATGGCAGACCTCGACTCCGTCGGCGCAGCGGTGGGGCTTGTGAGCCTGTGCCGCAAAAAAGAGCGCCGCGTGCGCATCGTCCTTGACCTGGAAAATAACGCCGCAGGCTCCCTCATCGCGGAGCTGCGCGCGCAGCCGGAATACCGCGACCTGTTCATCTCCGGCGACGATGCGCTTGTGGAGGCGGACAGTCACACGCTGCTCATCGTCGTTGATACGAATCGCCCCGATCAGGTCGAATCCCGGGCGCTGCTGGAATCCGTGCCGCGCGTGGTGGTCATCGACCATCACCGCCGGGCGGCAGACTACATCGAGCAGGTCGTGCTGGCGCTGCACGAGCCGTTTTCGTCCTCCGCATCGGAGCTGGTCACGGAGGTCCTTCAGTACGCGCTCGATCCCGGCGACATTCGCCCGCTCGAGGCGCAGGCACTGCTGGCGGGCATCGTGCTCGACACCAAGAACTTCAGCGTCCGCACCGGCTCGCGCACGTTCGAGGCGGCGGCATTCCTGCGCCGCACCGGCGCGGACACCGTGGACGTGAAAAAGCTCTTCCAGAGCGATCTGGAGGCGACCGTCGCGCGCTACCGCGTGGTGCAGGCGGCGCGGCTGTATCGCAACGAGATCGCCATCGCCGCCTATCCCAGCACCCTGTCCCGTACCGTGGCGGCGCAGGCAGCGGATGAGCTGCTGAATATCTCCGGCATCCTCACGTCCTTTGTCCTCTACCCCGCAGGCGATCAGGTCATCATCTCCGCCCGCTCCATCGGCGAGTGCAACGTCCAGGTCGTCCTGGAGGCGCTCGGCGGCGGCGGCAACGCCGCAACGGCAGGCGCGCAGGTCAGCGGCAAATCACTGCGCGAGGTGCTCGAAGCGCTGGTTGCATCTATTGATAAATTCTACGAAAACGCATAATTTCGACATTCCATCCGAAAGGAGCTACCCACTATGAAGGTTATTTTAACGCAGGACATCCGCGGCAAAGGCAAGCGCGGTCAGATGATCGAGGTCTCCGACGGCTACGCCCGCAACTATCTGCTGCCGAAAAAGCTGGCGCAGGAGGCGAACGCCGACAATGTGAACACGATGAAAATGAACGACAAAGCCACCGCAGAGCGTCAGGCAAAAGAACGCGCCGAGGCGATGGACATCAGCAAAAAGATGAAGGACTTTACCGTCACCGTCACCGCCAAGGGCGGCGGCGCAGGTCGTCTGTTCGGCTCGGTCACCAACACCGAAATCGCCGAAGCGCTCGAGCAGCAGCAGAAGATCAAGCTCGACAAGCGCAAGATCGTCCTCGACGAGCCGATCAAGACGACGGGGCTGTACACCGTCAAGTGCAAGCTCGGCTACGAGATCACCGGCGACCTGAAGGTCGAAGTAAAGGAAGCCTAATTTCCGCGCGGGAGGCGCGGTTTGGAAGGAAGTGAACCGTATGGATGATCTGCTCACCCGGCAGGCGCCGCAGGCGCTGGAAGCGGAGCAGTCGGTGCTCGGCTCGATGCTCATCGACGAGCGCTGCGTGCCGGACGTGATCGGGATGCTCCGCCCGGAGGAGTTCTATCTCCGCCAGAACCGCGAGATCTACGAGACCATCTATGCGATGTTCAACTTCTCCGAGCGCATCGACCCCGTCACCGTACTCGACAAGATGAAAGAGCGCGGCGTGTATGACGAGCAGCGGTCGTACGACTACATCGCGCAGCTTTTGCAGATCACGCCCACGGCGGCGAATGTGAAGCAGTACTGCGCCATCGTGCACGATAAGGCGCTCATGCGCGACCTGTCCACCGCCGCCGATGAGATCAACGACATGGTCTACGACGGTAGCGGCACGGCGCAGGATATGCTGGAGGCGGCGGAAAAGAAGATCTTTTCTCTGCGCCGCGAAAACTCCGGCGATAGCTTGCAGCATATCGGCAAGGTGCTCATCAACGTCTACGACCGGCTGGAGGAGCTGGCGCAGTCCGACAGCACCATCCCCGGTCTTTCCACGGGGCTGTTTGACCTGGACCGCAAGATCAGCGGTCTGAACAAATCCGACCTGCTGCTCATCGCGGCGCGTCCTGGCATGGGCAAAACGTCGCTGGCGCTCAATATCGCGCTGAATGTGGCAAAAAAATACCCGAAAACCGTCGCGTTCTTCTCACTCGAAATGTCGCGCGAGCAGCTCGCGCAGCGCCTGCTCTCCAACGAGAGCTTTCTGGATAATCAGAAGCTCGTCACGGGTCAGCTCACCGACGAGGATTGGGCAAAGCTCTCCATCGCCTCCTCCGCGCTCAGCCAGACCGACATCCGCGTGGACGATAATCCGTCCATCACCGTGGCGGAAATGAACGCCAAATGCCGCCGGCTCGACAATCTCGGGCTGGTGCTCATCGACTACCTCCAGCTCATGACCGCCGCCGCGCCCGGAAAATCCGGCGAAAACCGCGTGACCGTGGTCAGCGAGATCTCCCGCGCGCTCAAGATCATGGCAAAAGAGCTGAACGTGCCGGTCATCTGCCTCAGCCAGCTCTCCCGTGCCAACGAGAGCCGTACGAACAAGCGCCCCATGCTCTCCGACCTGCGCGAATCCGGCGCAATTGAGCAGGACGCCGACTCGGTCATGTTCATCTACCGTGACGATTATTATAATGAGAACTCCGAGGAAAAGAACATCGCCGAGTGCATCGTCGCCAAAAACCGCCACGGCGAGACCGGCACAGTCAAGCTGCAATGGCTGCCGCAGTTCACCACGTTCTCCAACCTGGAGTGGAAGCATGAGGGATAAGGTGCTCGCCTTCTGGCGCGCGCAGGCGCTGCCGGAGGATACCGCCGTCACCTGCGCCGTCTCCGGCGGCGCGGACTCCGTGGCGATGCTGCACTGTCTGCTCGCACTGCAAGACGAGCTGCGCCTGACTGTGCGCGCCGCGCACTATAATCATCACCTGCGCGGCGCGGAATCGGATCATGACGAGGCGTTCGTCCGCGAGCTGTGCAGAAATTGGAGCGTTCCCCTCACCGTCTCCGGCGGCGATGTCGCCGCACGCGCCGCCGAAACCGGCGAAAGCCTCGAAGAAGCCGCGCGCCGGATGCGCTACGCGTTTTTCGCCTCGCTGGATGGCTTCCTCGCCACGGCACACACCGCCGACGACAATCTGGAAACGGTGCTGCTGAATCTCGTCCGCGGCACATCGCTGCGCGGACTGTGCGGCATTCCGATCCGGCGCGGCAAATTTCTGCGCCCCCTCCTCCCCTGCACGCGGCAGGATATTCTGGAGTATCTCGCGCAAAATGCGCTTTCCCATATGGAGGATTCCACCAACGCGCAGCCCGGCTGCGTGCGCAACCGCCTGCGGCAGCAGGTCGTGCCGCTGCTGCGGCGCGAAAATCCGCGTCTGGCGGAAAACACGCTCAGTATGACGCTGCGCCTGCGCGCCGACGACGACGCGCTGGACGATGCCGTCCGGCAGGCGCTCGAACGAGCCGCCGACAAGGGCGGCTGGCGCTGCTCTGCGCTGCGGGCGCTCCCCGATGCGCTGCGCGCGCGGGCGGTGCGCGCTATCCTCGATACAAAACGCATTCCCCGCATTACCGAGCGGCACGTCGCCGCCGTACTGCGCCTCATCGCCTCGCCCGACCCCTCCGCGCGCTGTGATCTTCCCGGCGGCGTGGTCGCGGCGCGGGAATATGACCGTCTGCTCTTGATCGCGGCGCAGCCGGACGCGCCCGTATGGGACGCCGTGCTGCTACCGCTCGAACAGTGGACAGACCTGCCGCAGCTCGCGCTGCGCGTGTTCGCAGGCACAGACCCCGGCGCGACGCCGGACGGCAAAACGATCTTCGCCCTCCGCCGTGCGGATGTAGATGCAGCCACGCTCTGCGTCCGCCCCAGGCTGACTGGCGACGCGCTGTGCCTTCCCGGCGGGCGCAAGACCCTCAAGCGTTGGATGATCGACTGCAAGCTCCCGCTTTCGCAGCGGGATACGATCCCCATCATCGCCGACAAAAACGGCGTGCTCGCCGTATACGGCATGGGGATCGACCAAACCCGTATGGCAGGCATCCAGGACGATGCCTTGATCATAAAAATAGAAAAAAAGGATACGAGTCGCTATGATTAACAGCTTTGACATGATGCAGGACATTGAGCGGGTACTTGTAACGGAAGAAGAAATTCATGCGCGCATCCGCGAGGTCGGCGCACAGATCGCCGAGGACTACCGCGGCAAGCGCCCCATTCTGGTGGGCGTTCTCAAGGGCGTCGTCCCGTTCTTCGCGGAGATGGCAGCCGCCATCAACATCCCCGTGCAGGAGGATTTCATGTGCGTCACGTCCTTTGAGGGCGGCACGGAATCCACCGGCAAGCTGACCTTCCGCAAGGACATCGACCACGACATCGAGGGGCGCGACGTCATCATTCTCGAGGACATCATCGACTCCGGCAGCACGCTGCGCCTGATCGTCGATCTGTTCCGGCAGCGCAAGCCCAATTCCGTAAAGATCTGCACCCTGCTCGACAAGCCCTCCGGGCGCAAGGTCGATTTGACGCCGGACTATGCCTGCTTCACCATCCCGGCAGCGTTCGTGGTCGGCTTTGGGCTGGATTATGAGGATTATTACCGCAATCTGCCGTTCGTCGGCGTGCTCAAGCCCTCGGTCTATCAGGACTGAGCGCTCTGAGCGGCAAGGAGGCTCTTTTTGAACAACCAGAAAAATACCCTGCTGCCCTCGCTTTTGTTTCTGGTGGTCGTCGCTGCGCTCGTACTGGTGGTCGGGCGGCTCTCGTCCGCCCCGGCAAAACAGCTCTCCTATTCTGAGGTGCTCGACCTGTTTAAAGAGGAACAGGTCGAGTCCTTTGTGCTGGAGGGCTCGACACTGACGCTCACGCTTCGTGACGCGGACGCGGACACTGCCGCACCGTATGCCAGGATCGGCGACACGGAAACGTTCCACAAAGACCTGGACGCGCTCATTGCCGAGCAGAGCGCCGGCGGCGTGCTCACGTCCT
>CALACZ010000201.1 GCA_937890735.1 uncultured Bacillota bacterium | reverse complement strand
ACATCTCAAAATCTTCCCACAAAGGTGGTATTTACTATGCAGGAAACGATCCGCATTCAGGGCGCGCGCGTTAATAATCTGAAAAACATCTCGCTCGAGATCCCGCGGGACAAGCTCGTGGTGCTCACGGGGCTTTCGGGGTCGGGCAAATCGTCTTTGGCGTTTGACACGATCTACGCCGAGGGGCAGCGGCGGTATGTGGAGTCGCTGTCGAGCTACGCGCGGATGTTCCTCGGGCAGATGGACAAGCCCGACGTGGACGCCATCGACGGGCTCTCGCCCGCCATCTCCATCGACCAGAAAACGACGAGCAAAAACCCCCGCTCCACCGTCGGCACGGTCACGGAAATTTACGACTACCTGCGCCTACTCTGGGCGCGCGTCGGCATCCCGCACTGCCCCAAGTGCGGCAAGCCCATCCAGCGGCAGAGCGTCGATCAGATCGTCGATCAGATCATGCAGCTGCCCGAAAAAACGCGCTTTCAGGTGCTCGCGCCCGTGGTGCGCGGCAAAAAGGGCGAGCACGCCAAGGTCTTTGAGGACGCGCGGCGCAGCGGCTATTCCCGCGTGCGCGTGGACGGCAGCCTCTATGACCTCACCGAGACCATCCAGCTCGACAAAAGCAAAAAGCACCACATCGACGTGATCGTAGACCGGCTGGTCATGAAGCCCGACCTTGCCCGCCGCCTGACGGACTCCGTCGAAACGGCGCTGGCGCTGTCAAATGGTCTTGTCTCCATCGACCTCGTGAATGAGGACCGCGAGCTGTCGTTTTCGCAGAACTACGCCTGCGAGGACTGCGGCGTGAGTATGCCGGAGCTGAGTCCCCGGATGTTCTCGTTCAATAACCCCTTCGGCGCGTGCCCGGTCTGCACAGGTCTCGGCACGCGGCTGGAGGCTGACCCCGAGCTCATCATCCCCGACCCGTCCAAGTCCATTTTGCAGGGCGCGATCCAGGCGTCGGGCTATAATAATGTCCGCGACGACTCCATCGCGCGGATGTATTTTGACGCGCTGGCGAAAAAATACCACTTTTCGCTCACCGAGCCGTATGCGTCCCTGCCACAGGCGGCGAAGGACGCCATCCTCTACGGCACGGGCACGGAGAAGCTGACCATCTACTACGAGCGCGCGAACGGGCGCGGCACGCTGGAGCGTCCGTTTGAGGGCGTGCTCAACAACATCAGCCGCCGCTTCAGTGAAACGCAGTCCGAGGCGATGCAGAAGGAGCTGGAGGAGTGTATGTCCGCGCGTCCGTGCCCCAAGTGCCGCGGCAGGCGGCTGGGCGAGCTGGCGCTGGCGGTCACGGTGGGCGGCATGGGCATTATGGACTTCTGCGCGCTGCCCATCTCCGACGCGCTGCGGTTCGTGAACGAGCTGAAGCTGGAGGGCGCGGCGGCGGTCATCGCGTCGCAGATCCTGCGCGAGCTGCGTTCGCGTCTCGGCTTTTTGCAGGCGGTGGGGCTGAGCTACCTCACGCTCTCGCGCGCGGCGGCGACGCTCTCCGGCGGCGAGAGCCAGCGCATCCGGCTGGCGACGCAGATCGGCTCGAGCCTGATGGGCGTTCTCTACATTCTGGACGAGCCGTCCATCGGGCTGCACCAGCGCGATAACGACAAGCTGCTCGGCACGCTCCGGCAGCTGCGCGATCTCGGCAACTCCGTGCTCGTGGTCGAGCACGACGAGGACACCATGCGCGCCGCCGATTTCATCGTGGACATCGGTCCGGGCGCAGGCGTACACGGCGGCGAGGTCGTCGCCGCGGGCAGCGTGCAGGATATTATGGCGTGCCCGCGGTCTATTACGGGGCAGTACCTCTCCGGCGCAAAAAAGATCCCCGTCCCGGCGCAGCGCCGCGCAGGCAACGGCAAATTCCTCACCGTGCGCGGCGCGGCGGAAAATAACCTGCGCCACATCGACGTATCCATCCCGCTCGGCACGTTCACCTGCGTCACGGGCGTGTCCGGGTCGGGGAAATCCAGTTTAGTCAACGAAATCCTCTACAAAAAGCTCGCCGCCGCGCTCAATCGCGCGCGCGTGCGCCCCGGGAAATTCGACGCCATTGAGGGGCTGGACGCGCTCGACAAGGTCGTGGGCATCGACCAGAGCCCCATCGGCAGAACGGCGCGCTCCAACCCCGCCACCTATACCGGCGTGTTCAACGACATCCGTGACCTGTTCGCCTCCACCGCCGATGCGCGCGCGCGGGGCTACGGTCCGGGGCGGTTCTCGTTCAACGTCAAGGGTGGTCGGTGCGAGGCGTGCTGCGGCGACGGTCTGGTCAAGATCGAGATGCACTTCCTGTCTGACGTGTACGTCCCCTGCGAGGTCTGCGGCGGCAAGCGCTACAACCGCGAGACGCTGGACGTGCTCTACAAGGGCAAGAGCATCGCGGACGTGCTGGACATGACCGCCGAGGAGGCGCTCGGCTTCTTTGAAAATCTGCCGAAAATTCGCCAGAAAATCCAGACGCTTGTGGATGTGGGGCTGGGCTACATCAAGCTGGGGCAGAGCTCCACGACGCTCTCCGGCGGCGAGGCGCAGCGCGTCAAGCTCGCCACCGAGCTCTCCCGCCGCGCCACCGGGCGCACCATCTATATTCTCGACGAGCCGACCACGGGTCTGCACATCGCGGACGTGCACCGGCTCATCGACGTGCTGCAATTGCTGGTGGACAGTGGCAACACCGTGCTCGTCATTGAGCACAATCTGGACGTCATCAAGGTCGCCGATCACGTCATCGACCTCGGACCGGAGGGCGGCGCGGGCGGCGGCACGCTGGTGTGCGCCGGCACGCCCGAGCAGGTCGCCGCGTGCCCGGCGAGCTATACGGGGCAGTATCTCAAGCGTCTGCTGTAAATCAAGAGGAGGGATGCGGAATGGTCGTGCATGAGGGACACCGGGCGCGGATGCGCCGGCAGATCGAACAGTTCGGCATGGACAGCCTGTCCGATGTGCAGCTTCTGGAGGTCGCGCTGTATCAGGTCATCCCGCGCGGCGACACGAACGAGCTGGCGCACCGGCTGCTGCAGCGCTTTGAGTCGCTCTCCGGCGTTCTGGAGGCGGACCGCGCCGCGCTTCTGGAGGTCGAGGGCGTGGGCGAGCGGACGGCGGAGTATCTGCTGCTGTTTTTGCAGATGGAGCGGCGGCATATGATCTGCCGCGCCGATTTTGACCGCGTACTCGACACCACGACCAAATGCGGGCAGTATCTGCTGCCGTATTTTATGGGCGAGCAGGAGGAGGTCGTGTGGCTTTTGTGCCTGGACGGCAAATGCAAGGTGCTCGACTGCCGCCTCATCCACCGCGGCTGCATGAACACCGCCGCCATCTCCATCCGCAAGGTCATCAAGACCGCGCTCGAGCGCAACGCTACGTCCGTCGTGGTGGCGCATAACCACCCCAGCGGCATCGCCCTCGCCAGCCGCGAGGACCGCGAAACGACCCGCGCTCTGCAAACGGCGCTGGACGCTGTGGGCGTCACGCTCGTCGATCACATCATCGTCGCCGACGGCGATTTCATCTCCATGGCGTCCGACGGCATGATGGAGCAGATCCCGGCAAAAATTGAGACGGCAGGCTGAATGCGCCCTCGGCAACCCCGCAAAATCTCCGTAGGGGTCGATGCCCACATCGACCCGGCAGTACGCAATTGCAAAATTGCACGCACCATCGGCGACCACGCACAACGTCCTGTAGGGGCGGACGGCTCTGTCCGCCCGTGGGGCAATGGCAAATTTTCCGCAACGTATCATAAAAACGTAACATTCCCCTACGCAAATTTGATGGCATTTGCAAATCACCCAAATCATGCGATTTTGCAGGTGCGGTGTGCGGGTCGATGTGGGCATCGACCCCTACAAACGTCGTACGTTTTCGCCGATGGTGCGTTCGGGTTTGCGGGTTTGTGCCGCCGGGCGGACAGAGGCGTCCGCCCCTACAGGTGCGTGCGGATTTGCATTGGTGCATTCAAATTTGTGATATTTTACCGCGCGGGAGGGGCAAGTTCCTCCTCTGCATCACGACTAAATCCCCACTTCTTTCCTCTTCACTATTCTCTATTACTTCGCGCGCCCGCGGGCGCGCCGGGAGGTCATCTATGGACTTCAAACTTGTATCCGACTACCGCCCCACGGGCGATCAGCCGCAGGCTATTGAAAAACTGACGAACGGCGTGAAGCTCGGCATGAGCGATCAGGTCCTGCTCGGCGTGACCGGCTCGGGCAAGACCTTTACCATGGCGAACATCATCGCCAACCTCAACCGACCCACGCTCGTGCTGGCGCACAACAAGACGCTCGCGGCGCAGCTCTGCTCAGAGTTCCGCGAGTTTTTCCCCGAAAACGCGGTGGAATACTTCGTCTCCTACTACGACTACTACCAGCCGGAGGCGTACATCGCCCACACCGACACCTACATTGAAAAGGACTCCGCCATCAACGACGAGATCGAGCGTCTGCGCCACAGCGCAACGTCGTCGCTCGCCGAGCGGCGGGATGTGATCGTCGTGTCGTCCGTGTCGTGCATCTACGGTCTGGGCGACCCGATCGACTATAAAAACATGGTCGTGTCGCTGCGCCCCGGGCAGGAGCAGGACCGCGACGCGCTCATGCGCCGGCTCACCGAGATTCGCTACGAGCGCAACGACATCAACTTCATCCGCAACACCTTCCGCGTCCGCGGCGACACGCTGGAGGTCTACCCCGTCTACTGGGCGGGCAAGGCGATCCGCATCGAATTTTTCGGCGACGAGGTCGAGCGCATCAGCCAGATCAACGCCGTCACCGGGATGCCGGAGCGGGTTCTCAACCACGTCGCCATCTATCCCGCGTCGCATTACGTCGCATCCAAAGAGAAAATGGCGCGCGCCATGCACGACATTGAGGACGAGATGTACGAGCGCGTGAAGTATTTTGAAGAACACGACAAGCTCATCGAGGCGCAGCGCATCCGCCAGCGCACGCAGTACGATCTGGAGATGCTCTCCGAGATCGGCTTCTGCACCGGCATCGAGAACTACTCCCGCGTCATCGCCGGGCGCGCCCCCGGCACGCCGCCGACCACGCTGCTGGACTATTTCCCCGACGATTTTCTGCTGTTCGTGGACGAGAGCCACGTCACGCTCCCGCAGGTGCGCGCGATGTATAACGGCGACCACGCCCGCAAGCAGAGCCTCGTCGATTACGGCTTCCGCCTGCCGTCGGCGTATGACAACCGCCCGCTCAAGTTCGACGAATTTGAACAGCGCATCCATCAGGCGATCTACGTCTCCGCCACCCCGGCGGAGTATGAGCTGTCCCGCGCCGGGCAGGTCGCCGAGCAGGTCATCCGCCCCACGGGGCTGCTCGACCCGGAGGTGTTCGTCCGCCCCATCGAGGGGCAGATCGACGACCTCATCGGCGAGATCAACGCCACCACCGCCAAGGGCGAGCGCACGCTCGTCACCACGCTCACGAAAAAAATGGCTGAGGACCTGACCGCGTATTTGCAGACGAACGGCGTGCGCGTGCGCTATATGCACTCCGACATCGGCGCGATGGAGCGCATGGAGATCATCCGCGACCTGCGCATGGCAAAATTCGACGTGCTCGTGGGCATCAACCTCCTGCGCGAGGGTCTGGATCTGCCGGAGGTGTCGCTCATCGCCATTCTGGACGCCGATAAGGAGGGCTTCCTGCGCTCGGAAACGAGCCTGATCCAGACCATCGGGCGCGCCGCGCGCAACGCTGGCGGACGCGTCATCCTCTACGCCGACAAGATCACCCCCGCCATGCGCGCCGCCATGGACGAGACCGCCCGCCGCCGCAAAATTCAGGACGAGTATAATAAGGCGCACGGCATCGTGCCGAAAACGATCGTGAAATCCGTGCGCGACCTCATCGAGATCTCCGCCTCCCCCGACCCCGCCGCCAGGGGCAAAAGCGGCGTAAAGCTCACGCGGCAGGAGCGCGACCGCGAGATCGAAAAGCTCGAAAAGAAGATGAAGGAAGCCGCCAGGATGATGGAATACGAATACGCCGCCGTGCTGCGCGACGAGATCATAAGGCTCAGGGGCGAAAACGGAAAATAAACGTAAAAGCGCCCTCCCGGTCGGGAGGGCGCTTTTGCATAAATTGACAAATTCTTACGTTCATGCTACGATAGCTCCAAGGGCGCAAGCCCGGGCAGAGTATCACACATACGGCGGGCGGTTGTGGCTACATCTCCGTAAAGGAGGTGGTAAAATGCCAGTTACGATCACATTCCATATTTTTGGTTTTACCGTAAC
>CALACZ010000200.1 GCA_937890735.1 uncultured Bacillota bacterium | reverse complement strand
GCGCGGCAGCCGCCGCTGCAGGCGACATAGGCGGCATTTTTGCCGGTTTTTTTCACAGCCATGGCTCAATCCTTCCTTTCATACGGCGTATGCGCAAGCGGCAGGCTCTCGCGCCGCTCACCGTCCAGCCGGAAGTAGGCGTCCGCGATGGCGGGCGCGGTGGGGATGGACGTGATCTCGCCGATGCCGATCGCGCCGCACGCCTTATCCAGACCGGGCTTGTCGATGACGATGGCTTCGATGTCGGGGATCTCGTGCGCGCGAAAGAGTCCGAGCTTTCCGTATTTGTCGATGGGCTTGCAGCTTTCGTCGATGGGGTACTGCTCGCGCAGAGCAAAGCCCATGCTCATCACGACGCCGCCCTCGATCTGCCCCTCGCACGAGCGGGGGTTGACCGCCTTGCCCACGTCGTGCGCAGCGATCATTTTTTCAATTTTGCGGGTCTTGGGATCCAGGATGCACACCTGGGTCGCGTAGCCGTAGGCAACGTGCGAGACGGGATTCGGCACGTCCGCGCCGAGCTTATCGGTCTTGGCAAGGTATTCGCCGTAGAACTCCTGCCCAACGAGCGCCTTCATATCGCCGTGATACGCCGCACAGAATTTTTCGCACGCGCGGCGGCACGCCTCGCCGGTGACGAGCGTCTGGCGCGAGCCGGAGGTATCGCCGGAGTCCGGCGCGATCCAGGTATTGGAGCGCTCGTAGACGATCTGGTCGCGGCGCAGCGGCGTGTTCGTGACGATCATCTGCACCAGCACCGTGCCCACGCCCTGCCCGATGCAGCTTGCACCGGCGTAGATGTGGAGCTTTTCATCGTCCTGCACGATCAGCTTGCAGCGACCCCAGTCGGGGATGCCGACGCCGACGCCCGCGTTTTTCATCGCGCAGGCAAGCCCAACGGGCTTTCCGGCGGCGACGGCGGCGTCATATTCCGCCTTGACTGCCTCCAGCGTTTCGGCAAGACCCGTTTCCGGGCCGACGATCTGCCCGTTCGGCAGCACACCGCCGGGGCGGATGGCATTGCGCCAGCGGATCTCCCACGGCGTAATGCCGACCTTGTCCGCCATTTCATTGAGCAGGCTCTCCATGGCAAAGCACGTCTGCGTCACGCCGAAGCCGCGGAACGCGCCCGCGGGCGGGTTATTGGTATAGTAGGCAGTGCCTTCAATTTCAAAATTCTCATAGGCATACGGACCTGCCGCGTGCGTGCACGCACGTTCCAGAACAGGGCCGCCGAGCGACGCGAACGCGCCGGTATCGGAGTAGACCTTTGCCTTCACGCCCTGAATGATGCCGTTTTCATCGCAGCCGAGGGTGAAATCCATCCAGAACGGGTGGCGCTTGGGGTGCACGAGCAGTGATTCGGGACGGCTGAGCTTGACCTTAACGGGCAGCCCCGTAACGTATGTAATGAGCGCCGCGTGGTGCTGCACCGACATATCTTCTTTCCCGCCGAAGCCGCCGCCGACAAGCTGGTTCTCGACCTTCACCTTATGGCTGCCGAGCAGCAGCGAGCATTCATGCAGCGTCGTGTGCGAGGACTGGTCGGTCGTGAGGAGCATCACGTCGCCGTCTTTGTCTTTATACGCGACACAGCACTCCGGCTCTAAGAAGGCGTGCTCCGTCCACGGCGTTTCAAAGTGGCGGGAGATGACGTATTTGGACTTGGCGATCGCCCCGGCGGCGTCGCCGCGGGAGACGTGCTTGTACGCCTGGACGTTGTTTTCCTCCTCGTCGTAGACGCGTTCGGTGGTGTCGCGCGCCTCTTCGGGCGTATGGATGGCGTGCAGGGGCTCATATTCGACCTGCACGAGCTTTTTCGCCTTTTCGAGCGTTGCTTCATCCTGCGCAACGACGAGTGCCACCGCGTCGCCAAGATAGTGCACCAGCCCGCCGACGGGGATGAGCGTATACTGGTCTTTTTTCAGGTGTCCAACCTTATTCTGCCCCTCGGGCGGAATATCCTCCGCCGTGAGCACGGCGAGCACGCCCGGGAGGGCTTTTGCGCGGCTGGTATCAATGGACAGCACGCGTGCGCGGGCGTATTTGGCGCGCACCGCGCCGCCGTAGGTCATGCCGGGGACGTACCAGTCGTCGGGGTATTTGCCGTAGCCCAGCACCTTTTCCTCCACGTCCAGCCGGTGGACGCTCGAGCCGAGCTTCCAGTCGGTCGCGGACGGCTGCGGCACGCTGCCGAGCTTTTTATACTTTGCCGCCAGACGCACGGCTGCAAAAATTTTAATATAGCCCGTGCAGCGGCAGTAGTTGTTGCGCAGGGCGTTTTTGATGTCCGCCTCCGTGGGGTCGGGGTTCTGATCCAGCAGCGCCTTGGTGCACAGCACCATGCCCGGGATGCAGAAGCCGCACTGCACCGCGCCGGCTTCGCCGTAGCAGTAGGTGTAAAGCTCCTTTTCCCGGTCGGAGAGACCCTCCACGGTGAGAACGTGCCGCCCGTCCAGCGAATCGGTATCGGGCGTGCAGGCGCGGATGGGATAGCCGTCGATGAGCACCGTGCACGCGCCGCACGCGCCCTCCGAGCAGCCGTCCTTCACGCTCGTCAGATGCAGCACGTCGCGCAGATAGCGCAGCAGCTTCATGTTCCGTTCGGGGCGTACCTCCTGCCCGTTGACAAAGAAAACCGCCATTGAAAACATCCTTTCTGGCATTTGCGTCACAGCAAGCTGTTCTCGGCGTGCGCCGCCACCGCAAGTTCCGTCTGACAAAATCTCAAAATTTTTAATCAGTATACAATAATTTTTTGTAAATTTCAACGAAGCACGCGCAAAATTTCTGCGCAGCGTGATTCTTTTTTGAATATCATGTCCGCTCAGTACCCTCGCTCGAGATCCACGACGTTTCGTAAATGCTCGCCGCGCAGGTAGCGCGCGAGATTCTCCATGCAGATGCCCCAGATGGCGCTTTGCACGTCGCGGCTGCCGCCGAAGCTCGGCCCTGCGATGTGCGGGGTAATGATGACGTTTTCCAGACCCCAGAGGGGGCTGTTTTCGGGCAGCGGCTCTTCGTCCAGCACGTCGAGCGCCGCGCCGAGCAGATGCCCGCTTTGCAGCACGCTGACCAGATCGTCCGTCGCCACGAGGCTGCCCCTGCCGACGTTGACGAGCACCGCGTCCGGCTTCATGGCGCGCAGGCGCGCGCGGGTCAGCAGTCCGCGCGTCTGCGGCGTGTCCGGCAGACAGCCGGCAACGATGTCCGCCTGCGGGAGCAGCGCGTCCAGCTCCCGGAGGCTGCACACGCGGTCAAATTCCGCGACCTCTGCCCCGGCGCTGCGGCGCAGCCCGGTCACGTCCGCGCCGAAGGCACGCAGACGGCGGGCGAGATTGCGCCCAAGGTCGCCCGTTCCCAGCAGCAGCGCACGCCTGCCGCAGATCGTGCGGGCGCGGTCCTGCTGTGCCCAGACATGGCGTTTCTGATTTTCCCAATACTGCGGAAAGCCGCGGTAGAGCGCGATGATCGCGCCGACGGCGTACTCCGCGATGATCCCGCCGAACGCGCCGGAGGCGTTCGTCAGCACTGCGCCGCGCAGCGCATCGCGCAGTGGGACATAGCGGTCCACGCCCGCCCAGGTGAGCTGCACCCAGCGGAGATTTTCTGCCGCCAGCAGCTCCGAGGCATCCGGCTCGCCGAGGATGATCTCCGCCTGTTCGGGCGGGAATGCGCCGTCCTCCGCAAAGCGGAAGCGGCACGCCGCGCCGAAGCGCGCCAGCAAGTCGCTTCGCACCGCCTCGTCACAGGGCGCTTTGACCCATACCTTCGTTTTTGCTTCCATGCCGCTCTCCCAATTCCTGTTTTTTGTATCGTATCACAGTTTTGCGCCGCTTACAAGGCACGCCCGCCGCCAAAGCGCGCCAAAGCGCGCGGATACTTGCAAATCCGGCAAATTTTTGCTATACTCGAACGCACTATGTCGCAGGAGGATCAACCATGCAGCTTCACACCGGCAGCTACCGGCGCACCATTGCCGCCTGCTTCATCGGCTATGTCGCGCAGGCGGCGATCTGCACACTCGCGCCGCTGTTATATGTCCAGTTCCGCAGCGAGTTTTCACTCTCGCTCGACCAGATCGCGCTCATGATCACCGTCACATTTTTCACGCAGCTTCTCGTGGACCTGACCTCGTCGCCGGTGGTGGCGCGGCTCGGCTGCCGCGCGTGCATCGTGGCGGCGCACCTGCTGGTGTCGGCAGGCTTTGCGCTCATGTCGGTCCTGCCGGATATTCTGCCGGACGCCTACGCGGGGCTCATGCTCTCGGTGATCGTCTACTCGCTCGGCGCGGGGCTCATCGAGGTGCTCGTCAGCCCCATCATCGAGGCGTGCCCCACAAGACGCAAAAACGCCATGATGAACCTGCTGCACTCGTGCTTTGCGTGGGGGCAGGTGCTCGTGATCCTCGGCTCGACACTGTTTTTTGCGCTCGCGGGCATTAAGAACTGGCGCTGGCTGGCGCGCGTCTGGGCGGTCGTGCCGTTTTGCAATGCGTTTTTGTTCCTCGGCGCGCCCATCGTGCCGTTCGGCGAGGAAGCAGCGTCTGCCGGGCAGATGCGGCTGCTGCTGCGCTCGGGGCTTTTCTGGCTGCTGCTCGTCATCATGGTCAGCTCCGGCGCGACCGAGCTGGCGGTCAGTCAGTGGGCGTCCACCCTCGCGGAGGCGGGGCTCGGCGTGAGCAAGACCGTGGGCGATCTGGCAGGACCGTGCCTGTTTTCCGTGTTTATGGGGCTGGGGCGGCTCATCGGCGCGCGGTTTGACGACAGCGCGCGGCTGCGCGTGATGACCGGCGCGGGTATTCTGTGCGTTTTGAGCTACCTGCTCATCGCGCTCTCGCCCGCCCCGGCGCTGAGCCTGGCGGGCTGCGCGCTGTGCGGGCTTGCGGTATCGGTCTCGTGGCCGATGACGCTGGGGCTTGCCGCGCAGGCAATGCCGCAGGGCGGCATGGCGCTGTTCGCGCTGCTCGCCTTCGGCGGCGACATCGGCTGCACCACTGGTCCGAGCCTCGCCGGGCTCGTCGCCGGACGCTGCGGCGATGACCTCCAGATGGGCATCCTCGGCGCGATCGTGTTCCCCCTGCTCATGCTGGCAGCATTGCTTGGCGTTGGGAGGAAGATGCGGAAGCAGACGAACGACGTAAATTCTCAGTCGTAATGTGCGGGAGGGGCTTGCCACTCCCGTGCGGTACAGCGCCGCAAATTTGACTGCATCAAGGCGAATACGAACGCACCCGTAGGGGCGGGCGTCTCTGTCCGCCCGGCAGGACGCGCCCGCGAATACGAGCGCACCCCGGCGAATCCGCACAACATTTGTAGAGGTCGATGCCCATCTTCGGCGCTAAGAGCCGCGCTGCGCGCGGTTGCGCCTCGAAACTAGCCTGCGGGCGTCACATCGACCCGCACGCCGCACGTCCGTTTTCACGAAACCCATCGATAAATCCGCAATTGCCCAACGGGCGGACGAGACATGTATAGCCTGGTATGATTGTTTACAGTTTCGAGTAAAACAAAGACAGAAAAACACAATAAAAGGTAGTGTTTCAATGCTGTGGGAGAGAAAAACTGTGGATGATCAGAGAAGAGAATTTGTAGCGCGCGCTGTCATGGGTGAGGAAAGTCTGAGCGCGTTCTGCCGTGCGTGCGGCA
>CALACZ010000199.1 GCA_937890735.1 uncultured Bacillota bacterium | reverse complement strand
CATGCCTTCCCCTCGGGGAAGGTGGCGCGAAGCGCCGGATGAGGGTCGGGGAGCACTTGCGGATAGCTTTGCAGTTTCAGCTAAACGCAACTGCTCCCCGACCCTCATCAGTCTGCTCCGCTGCGCTCCGCAGCCAGCTTCCCCCAGGGGAAGCCATTTGGGGTTGTGCAAACCGTCGCTACCGCAGGGAATCGGCAAATTATTCACCATTCATTCTTCATCATTCATTAAAACAAAACGCGCCCCACGGAATCACACCGATCCCGCAGGGCGCTAAAAATTTGCCGAAAACTCTTTACTTTGATCGTAATCTCAATATCCCCCGTCCCGGAGGTCACCTCGCACGTTCCCCCGCGCGTCGTCCGCGGCACATCCACGCTCCCGGTCGCGCTCTCCACAAGGAACACCTTCTGCGTCAAAAGGCTCGCCGTCACATCGCCCGTGCTCGTCTTGATGGAAATTTCCCCCGCGTCGCACCCGTCCAGGTCCACATCGCCCGTGCTCCGTTCAATCTCCATCCGCTCCTCCGCGATCACATCCACCAGCAGCAGGCTTCCCGTGCCCCCGGTCGAGCGGATGCTCTGGCACGCCGCGCCGCTCACGCGCGACTCGCCCGTCGTCACATCCACCGTAATGTCCTCCCGGCAGCGCACGCCTGTCAGCGTCACCCGCCCGGCGGAGACCGACGCGTCCAGCGCCCCGACCTCCACATTCGACGCGCTGACGTTCCTCGCGCCGCTCTTCAGCCGCACCGCGCCCGCCGCGTCCGCGGCAAATTCCGCATTCCCCGCGCCAAGCGTCACGTCCGCGCTCGCAAACGAAAACCCGTCCGGCACGGTCACATTTCCCGCGCCGCTGTGTACCGTCAGCGCGCCGTACTCCGCGTCCGGCAGATACACCGTGATCCGCGGCGTCTCAAATCCCACGCCGAGATACGCCGTCCAGTCCCTGTCCTCCTGCGCCTTGATGACCAGCACGCCGTCCTCCACGCGCACCGTGTGCGGCGCGTCCGGCAGCTCCCGGCACTCCACGCGGCACACGCCGTCGCCGGACTTTACAAACACAACATCCGCCGCGTCCGTCGTCGCCGACACATCGCGGAACGCCTCGCCGCTCTCATACGACCGCGTCTCAAGCTGCACCGTCGAGAGCTTCCCAAAATTCCATTTCATGCTCGTCATCACGCCCGCAAACACGATGCACCCGACCAAGATCAGCGCGCCCGCCGTCAGCAGCCAAATTCTCGTACTCCGTTTCATCACACGTCCTCCTTCTTCCCGATCAGCCGGTCCTTGACCCACAGCACGCTCCTGCCCGTCCAAAGGATCACGCCCTTCGTCGCCGCGAGGCAGCCGAAGAACATCAGGATCGCCAGTCCCGCGCAGACCATACCTCCCGCCAGCGTCGCAATGCCCGCCGCCGCGCGCCCCTTGGCAATGACCCAAACGCCCAGCGGGATGCTGCCCACCGCGCACACTGCCAGTGCCGCAAACACCGCCCACAGCGATACGATCACCGACCATACCACCGCGTACAGCGCCAGCAAAACGGCAGCCGCCGCAATCCCCAGCGACAGCCAGATCGGCGACCCCAGCACCAGCAGTACGATCTCGCCCGCGCCCAGCCGCCGTTTCGGGCGGATGCGTTCCTTTGCGATCTTTGTCAGCGGCGTTTCCGCCACCACCTGCGCCGCGATCTCCTCTATCGACCCGATCGCCGCCAAAACGCAAACATCCAAAAGCCCCCGCTTCAATTGCCCGTCCATACAATACCTCCCGTTGTGCAATACATCATAATACGAAGTATATTAAATGCCAACCACCAATTTCAGCCCCGCCCCGCCTCTGCCGCAAAGAAAACCCCACACGCAAAAACCGGCGGCGTCCGTTGGACGCCGCCGGTTTCCTCTGCTTATTTACTTTTTGAGCTGCTTCTGAAGCCAATCCTTGCCGTCCACAAATCTGGACACGATGTACGACACCACATAATCGCCCGCAGCGTTGACCATCGTTGCGGGGGGATCGACGAGATTGCCCAGTGCCAGCGCGATGGGATACGCCACCGCCAGATGATCCGGGAAGAAGATGGTGCACAGCACCAGCTCGCCCGTGCCGCCGCCGCCGGGAATGCCGGACATCGCCACCGACGAGAACACCGCCACGATGATCGCCAAAATTGCCCTCCCGGTCGTAAAGTCCTGCCCGAACATCCCGAACAGGAATGCGACCTTGATGATCGCGGACATCGCCGAGCCGTCCATGTGCATCGTCGCGCCCATCGGGACGACGATATTCGCCACGTCCTTGGAGATGCCGGTCTCCTCGGCGACCTCCATGTTCGTCGGGATCGTCGCCACCGACGAGCACGTGCCAAAGCTGACCGCCGCCGGACGGAAGAGCTTGGAGAACATCAGCTTCGCCGCCCCCCTGCCGCCGCCGAAGCGCGCGTAGAGCGGGAACGAGAGGAACATATACACAAAGCTCAGCACATAGTAGATGATGAGCGTGCGCGAATAATCGCCGATGAGCTCCGGACCGTACGACGCCACCAGATACGCGAAGAACCCGAAAAATCCGATGGGCGCGTAGTAGGTGATGATCTTCACGGTTTTCATGATGCAGTTCGTCACATCTTCCAGGATCTGCGCCGTCTTGGTTTTTGGACCGCCCGCCATCTGCACGCCGAAGCCGAACAGGATCGCCGCCACGATCAGCGGCAGGATCGCCTTCCTGCTCCAGAGCTCGGTAAAGTCGGGCTTTGTGAAGAAGCTGATGATCATATCCGACAGCCCCAGCGTCTGCCCGACCTCGCCCTCGACCACCACGTCATATGTACCCGTGACCGGCGGGATGAGCACCACCACCACATAGGTGATGACGGCGGCGATGGCGGCGGTGATGAGGAACGTCGCCACGGTCACGCCCATGATCTTGCCCGCGCGCTTGGCGCTTTTCATGTTGGCGATGGCGGAGGAGATGGAGCAGAACACCATCGGCACGACCACGCAGAACATCAGATTTACAAACACCGTGCCGATCGGCTCAAGCGCCTTTGCCCCGTCCCAGAGCGCGCCCACGACGCACCCCGCGGCGATGCCCAGCAGCATACAGATCAAAAATCCGTAATGTTTCAGAAAGCTACCATTTTTCATCTTCTTTTCGCTCCTTTAAATTTTGTTTTTCAGCAATTCTTCCTCAAACGCCTCGCCGCGCGCGACCAGCTGCGCCGGACCTGTTAAGAACAGATCGCGCGCCGCGCCGTCCCGCGCCGTCACATCCATCGTCAGAACGCCGCCGCGCATCTTCGCGCGCACCGCCGCGCCGCTCACGCGCCCCGCCAGCGTCAAAACGCTCACGACCGCGCCCGTACCCGTGCCGCATGCGCAGGTAAAATCCTCCACGCCGCGCTCATATGTGCGGATCAGGACCTCATCCGTGCCCGTCAGCGCGTAAAAATTGACGTTCGCGCCCTTCGCAAGCGCCGGGTGATGCCGCAGCGCCCGCGCAAGCCCGCGCAGCTCGTCGTCCGGCACGTCCGCCAGTCCCGGCAGCTCCACCGCCAGATGCGGCAGCCCCGGGCTGCCCAGCTCCACATACGCGCACGCAACGTCCCGTCCGTCCACGTTCAGCACCCGCCCCGGCTGCATGACCGTCGCGTCCGGCAGCCGCACGCGGTATTGCTCCGTCGTCACGCGCTGCCCGGTGACGATCCCCGCCGTCGTGCGCACGCGCGGGCGTTCGCCCGACAGCCCCGTCTCGTACCCGTACCGGCAGATGCACCGCGCGCCGTTGCCGCACATTTCGCCGAGCGAGCCGTCGGAATTGTAAAACCGCATCGTAAAGTCCGCATCATCCGCCGGCAGCACCGCCATCAGCCCATCCGCGCCCACGCCGAAATTCGCATCGCACAGCGCCCGCGCCAGCTCCGGCAGCCGCGCCGGATCCAGCACGCCGCGAATGCCGTCGAGGATGATAAAGCTGTTGCCTGCGCCGTTCATTTTGACAAACCACATTGTCCGCCCTCCCAGCTTCTTTCTACTTTTTCATTATACTGCCACTTTTTGCGCTGTAAATATAATATCATGCTAAAAACAACGCAAAAAATGCTCATACTGGATTTGACAATCCATCCCAATCCCGATACAATAGAAATACCCAAATGTCGATCAGACTATAAGTCAAGCTGGGCAGTGCCGCGCGATTGCGGCAAGAACATTCGGCGAGAGATTTTGCCCCGGGGCAAGTCTTGGAACGTGCAGGAATACTGTATGTATTTCAAACTTTCCAAGCCGCAGCATTGGGGCAGAAGATCCGGCGAAGGTCGCCGCCGCAGTTGCGCGGGACTGCCCGACAGAAGGAGATACTTTCATGCAGACTTGTTATAACTGCGGGCAGCAGGTAGAGGACGGCGTCCTCATCTGCCCGAACTGCGGCGCGCTGGTAAAGCGCTACACCGATCCCCCGCGGCGGGACGCCGCCCCCGAACAGCCCGAGCAGACCCAGCAGCCCTATTTTGACCAGCCCGAAGCCGCCCCGGCGCGCCGGGCGCGCGTCTGGCGGGATGCACGCGGCAAGCTCCGCCTCGCCGCGTCCGTCAAGGCGTTCATGATCGTCATGACCGTCCTCGCAGGCTATCTGGCGCTGAGCTTCGCGTGTCTGCTGTTTGTGTACCACAATCAGGATGTATATGCGGATGTCTTTCAAATGATGTCCGGCGCAGACGCTGCATTTTCGTCGATCTCAGACTCGTTTGAGGTCCTCATGGCCGCCATCGGGCAGGCATACGGCTTTATCATCGCGCTCATCGTCATCAGCCTTGCGCGCGTCGCCGCGTCCATCTGGTTTCTGTGCGCCAAGCGCCGCGCGGTGCTGCTGGCGCTGCTGATCCTGTGCGGCGTGCTGGCGGTGGGGCTGGCGGTATCCGGCTACGCGGTCTACGCCCTCGTCGCGGCGGCGGACGGCGTGGTCACGTCCATGCTCCTGCGCCGCGACCTGCGCACCCTGAAATAACGCTTCCCAAAACTATTTTTGGAGGACTATACGATGAAACGCAGACTTCTCGCCCTCGCGCTGGCGCTGTGCATCGCGCTCAGCCTCGCCCCCGCCGCCCTCGCGGCAGATACGGATACGGCGGATCAGCCGCTGTATCACAAAGCAGCCGCAGCTTCCATCGAGCCGACAAATGACCCGATCGACGAGCTGGAGCCTGCCATATCCATCTTCTGCCAGTTTTTCACCGATGCTGTCGGAACGCAGGAGGTGCTGAACAATCTCACCTTTGAGCCGGATACCGGCACGGCGCAGGAGGCCGTCGAGCTCCAGATGGAAACGGAGAACTATGACGACGGAACCTCCATAACAGCCTGGTGGGTCGCCGCCACAGCGTTTGGCTCGGGTCGGATCGTCTATACCGACAAAAACGGCACGCGCTACAGTGTACGGGTCATCAGCTCTCTGCCGAAGCAGGGCTTCTCATCCACGCCCGAACTGACGCAGGAAACATACCTGATCTCCGGGCAGTCGAGCTTTGTTGTGAACGAGCCGTTCTACTATATATTCCCGGAAGGGACGAAAATTCGGTCGGTTAAGGTAGACCAATGCAGCATAAGCGGCGACGCGCTGTCCATGGAGGTGCTCGCGGACAAGCCGAATGTCTGCAAGCTCACCGTCACAGCAGCTGCCGCCACGTCGCGCACGCACAGCTTCCGCGTCGCGTTTACGATTCCGCGTGAAAACTCGCCGACGAGCGAAAAGGTGTATAAGGAGCGCATCACCCTGCGCGACGGCACGCCGCGCCCTGGTTTCCGCTACGCGCACTGGACAAACGGCGAGCTGGACAGCTACGGCGACTACTTCAGCACGAGCCTTGACCTTGAGCTCGGCGATACGTTCCTCGGCGGCTTCTTCTGCGGCAACACGCAGAACAATACGCTGCTCGACATCACCTCCGCCGCCTTCTGCACGAATGACGGCGAGCCGAGCGACGCCTTCACTGCCGAAAAGCGGGACGACGGCTGCTGGCGTCTGACCGCCAACGCGCTTGCCGAGGGCGTCCTCCTCTGCACGGCGGCGGACGGCAAGACCTACGCCCTGCCCGTCAGCATCACCCTCCCGCGCCTTGGCTTCTACACTGACCAGACCCGTTCCGCCGACACCTGTATCACCGATTTCTTCTATTACAACGCCAAAACCGGCAAGAATACCTTCTGGCTCATCTCCAAAAAGGGCTTCACCGTCGACGAAGCCGATGCGGCGATCATCACCTGCGAATATAACGTCAACACCGAGTGGTTCGAGCCCGCTGCCTCCGACTATTTCACCTGGGAAGCCGTCGCCCGCGCCGATGATCCGAAACGCTATGACCTGCAATTCACCGTCAAGCCCGGTGTGACGCTCCCGGCAAAGGAGCTGAACCTCTGTGTGAGCGGTCCGCTCGGCTCTGCATTTCTCACGCTCACCACCGATGTCAATAAGTCTGACTCCTCCGCCCTCACTGTGACCATCGACGGCACGGACTACGTCGTCGGCTTCGGCTTTGCGCAGAACGGGTCTCTCACCATCAACACCGACGGCAGATGGGCGCAGAGCTACATGCTGCCGACAGAGACCGATGATGATGCGAGCATACACTACTACTGCGGGCAGCCGGAAAAGAGCTGGGGCATTCTGGCGGCGACCGGCACGCCCACGTCTTATGTACCCGCCCCCGAAATCCAGCAGCAGATCACCGTCAACCGCGTCTGGCTGGAACGCAGCAGCGGCTCGTCCGGGGAGGACGGCAACACCAATACATTCAGCTTCTCGCAGACCGAGCGCCGGCTTTCACTCACTGAAAACCTGACGACGGACGGCATCCCGATCTATGTCGCCGACGAGGTCGGCGAAGCCTACCTCTGCGCAGAGATTTCCGTCGGCAGCACGTCCGGCACGATCTATACGCGTCTCTATTACCGCAGGCAGAAGGTCGTAAATGAGACGTTCAATACCGTCGAGGCGCTCAACAACTGGCTCATCAACAATAAAGATGCGATCCATGCTGCGGCGCTGGACGACGAGACTGACACGACCTGGAATCTGAATCTGCCCTATGACAGCTACTCCGGCACGATTACCATCCCGAAAACGCTGGGCGATACGAACGGTCGCAGCCTGGGCATTGCCATTTTGGGGAATAACACCTCTCTGCATGGCTCGATCAACTTAAACGGCGCAGTCATTGACACGATCAGCCACCTGAACTTCACCCCGCAAAGCGAGACGGACACCGCCATCCAAAACGGTTCTGCCGTTGTGGACGGCTGCACCTTTAACGGCTACAAAACGGCGCTCAGCGGCGCACTGTTCCCGCACAACTGCACATTCAGGAACAATACGACCGCGCTGGTTCTGGATCTTGCAAGCGCCCGCCTGCGGAGCGAGATGTATAACTGTCTGTTTGAGGGGAACGACACCGCCGTACAGGTCAAGTCGATCGCCCTTGACAGCGAGTTCCTCTCCCCGTATCATCTCCGCCTGCACGACAGCGCGTTCCTGAACAATACGACCGATTTCGACGTCCAGACTGCCGGCACGTTCTATTTCCTCCGCAACTTCTTCGCCCACCACGACAGCGGCAGTCTCCCCTCCATCCGCCCGACCGTCAAGGTCTCGAACGGTGCGGCGGTCTATGTGAATCCCGTCTGGAAATACCGTTCCGACAGCGGCGTACTCAGCGAGCTGACCCTCGTCGAGGACATGGACACGCGCCTGCCGGTCGATGCTGACTGGTCGAACGCGTCCATTGACGCCGATTCTCTCACCGCCGATACGCAGATCGACCTCGCCGACGAGAACGACAAAACCGTCGCAACGTGGAGCAAGTTCCAGACCCCGACCGCGCAGCAGTCCCACCCCGCGCTCTACAGCGCGGACGAAATGGGCACGGATACCGCGTCCGACGGCTTCCGCCCCGGCGTGAGCATCGACACCCAGCCCACCGGCGAGCTGACCGTCACCGTGGCAGACAGCGCCGCGCTGACCGAAAAGACGCCGCTGCTCACCATCCCCTGCGATCTGGAATCCGCCGTCGTCACCCTGGACGGCGACCCCATCGAATCCAAATTGGAGAAGGGCAACCTCAGCTTCCGCGTCGCCGACGGCGGCACCTACACCGTCCGCCCCGGCACGAGCGTAAAATATGAGGACGGCACATTCACCATCGAAAACGCTCCCGAAAAAGCGGTAACCGCCATCGCCGCCCTCTACGATCAGAATGGTCGCTTCCTCACCGCCGCCACAGCCCAAATAGCCAACGGCGCAGCGACCATC